>JBFJZW010000018.1:0-27754 GCA_041621875.1 Pseudomonas sp.
CTTCATTTCTTGTGCGGTTTTCATACGAATATCCGGGTTTGGATGGAGTTACAGAATTCTAGGCTGCGTATCATAGCCAATTTAGGTAAAACTGCACCAGCGCTGCGGCAAGATCGGGCTGCGAGGCCCGTCGCAGACACCAGTTTTCGGCATGCTCGGCCAGTTCCGGCCAGCTTTTGAGCAGCGCCCGCCAGTCGTCGGCCAGTTCCTCGCCGCCGTTCCAGGCCCGCCAGAAACCACTCAGAGCCTCGCCCGCGGCAGGCGACAAGCCCTCTTTATACAACGCCAGAAAGGCCTCGAGCTTTTCCAGGTGTGCAGCGTCCGCCTGCCGATAGATATGCCACAGCAGCGGCCGCCCCGCCCACTGCGCACGCACAAAGGAATCCTCGCCGCGCACCGCATTCAGATCGCAACACCAGAGCAGACGGTCGTACTGATCCTGACGGACAAACGGCAGCACCTGAATATGCAACTGGCCGCGCTGCAGCGCCGTCCCGACCGACAAGGGCGCGCCGCCGAGCCAGGCCTGCAGATCGCTCAGGATGCGCCCCTCCGGCACCAGCAACTGGCTGGGCTGGCTAGCACTGGCCAAGGCATCCAGCCAGCTGGCCAGGGCACTGTTCTCGTAGGCAAACAGGGAAATCCGCCGCGCGCCCGTCACGGGCTCCACGCCAATGCTGCGTAAAAAAGCCTCCTGCGCCGCTGGATCAGCCTGAAAGGCCCGACGCTGCGCCAGCAACTCGCGCTCGCGCAGCAACCCGCCACTGCCCGGGGTAAAGCCCGGGAAGAAGAAGAACTTGGGCAGGCCATTGGCTTGCAGCGACGGCAGCCCGTGACAACCTTCGACCCAGTCTTCGGCGCTGAGGTACTCCAGGTTCAGCCACAGCACCTTGTTCAGCCGCGCCGCCATGGCCGCGATATAGGCTTCGGGCAACGCACAGGCGAAGGCCTCGATCACCACATCGGCAGGTTCAACCGGCTGCCAGGGCACAGGCCATTGACGGACCTCGACCCCCGCCTGCCGCTGCTGCGCCGCCTGCCGATCGGCTTCGGGGCACAGGCGGACAAAAGCACCGAGGTCATCCACCCACAGGCGCACCGCCAGGTCATGCTCGGCGACCAGCTGCCGGGCCAGACGCCAGGTCACCCCGATGTCGCCGTAGTTGTCGACCACGCTGCAGAAAATATCCCAGCTCGCCTTCATGCACCGCCCCATCAATAAAGGCGCGCAGTTTACCAAGACTCGCGCAGCCGCCGCTCAATCCAGCACGCTGGCTTCCAACTGCTGACGAAACAGGGCCGAGTCCCGCGCCAGCGCAACGCTTTGCCAGCTGCGTTGCACCAGGGCGGCATGACGCTGGTAAAAGGCCTGCGAGTAGACCAGGTAATAATGCTTTTCCTGCAGCGGCGGCTCGACGCGCTCCAGCGCCGCGTGGAAATCCAGATTATGCCGCAGCCAGTAGTCGCCCTCCTGGCCGAGCAGCACCACGGCCGCGACCCGGCCCTTGAGCAGCTTGTGCAGATTGGCTTCGGCGCTGCTGGCCCCGCTGTCGATGGTCGCGCCATGGCGCTCCAGCATCTCGATCACCGAGTAGCCCAGCTGCACGCCGATCACCCCCTGCAGGTTGGCAAAGCCCTGATCCGTCCAGCGCACCGCATGGCCCTTGCGCCGGTACAGCACATAGCTTTCGCTGCGCATACGCAGGGCCGTCTGGGGTTGCTGCTGTTGCAGCGGATAGATGGCAAAGGCTCCCCGCTCTTCGGAGTAACTCACCCCCATGGCCGCATCCACCCGACCACGCTGCAGACTCAGCAAACAGCGCTTCCAGGGCAACGCGACAAACTCGAAGCGCACACCCAGCGGTGCCTGCAGCTGACGTATCAACTCGAAATCCAGCCCCTGCTGCCCCTCCAGACGCCAGGGCCGCAATGGCTCGCGGTCATGGCAGACGCGGATGGTCAACGGCTCGGCATGGGCCAGCGGCAGCAATACGAGCAACAGCAGAGGCAGCAGTCTTTTCATCTAAGCGTCTAGCCAAGAGAGAGGTGCCACCAGTCTAGGCCTTATAGCCCCGTAAAATACCGGCCCAGATCAACGCAGGTAGAGGAAACCAAGTCGCGGCTCGAACACAGGAATGCAGCGAGCAAACGCCAGAAAGCAAAAGGCCCCGACAACTTGTTAGTTATCAGGGCCTTAACTGAATCTATATGGCGGTGAAGGAGAGATTCGAACTCTCGATACGATTTCTCGTATACACACTTTCCAGGCGTGCTCCTTAAGCCACTCGGACACTTCACCGGGTCTCGACATTCATTGCTGTCTGTCGAGGCGCGCTAATCTAGCCGAACAGCCCGCCAAAGGCAAAAGTTTTTTTCAGAATTTTCATGTGCTTATGCCCGCTGCTTGGGATCGGAAGGCTGGTCCTGCTCGGCCCGCAGAAATGTCTGGCGGCCGAACAGAAGAAAACCTAGGGAAATAAACAGGCTGAAGGCAAACACGCCCAGGGTGCCCAGCGAAGTCTGGCTGCTGTGGGTGGCGAGCAGCAGCAGGCCCAGCAACAAGGCCATGGCCAGCACGGCGCGCCATCTATGTTGTACGGGGGTTGATCTGGGCATTGGGCTTCTCCAGGGTCGGATGCGGACCATGAGCCAGCGGCGCGCCTGCAGCCACTTGCCTCTATCAGGCTGTTGAAAAACTACCTGCGTTACCGATACGGCGTTAAAAACAGGCTCGGAATGCTCATTTACAGCAGTAAACTCCGCTTCCTCGCCTGTTTTTGCCTTGTCTCGGCTGCCTCGCCTACGTTTTTTCAACGGCCAGCTATTGATCGACGCGATAGGCAGCGTGCCCCACGCCCGGCGGCGCGAACCGTCAGCGACGCTGACTCACCAGTCAGCCATGGCGCTTTACCTGGCCTGTGCGGATGAGTAACGTCTGCTCCACTTCAGTCCAAGGAACCCGACCATGAGCGACCTGATCAGCTACCAACTCGAAGATGGCATCGCCACCCTGACCCTGTGCAACGGCAAGGTAAATGCCATTTCCCCGGACGTGATCACCGCCTTCAATGCGGCCCTGGATCGCGCCGAACAGGACAAGGCCATCGTCATCATCACCGGCCAGCCGGGCATTCTCTCCGGTGGCTACGACCTTAAGGTGATGACCTCGGGCCCGCAGAACGCGATCAACCTGGTGGCCGCCGGCTCGACTCTGGCCCGCCGCATGCTCGCCCACCCCTTCCCGATCATCGTCGCCTGCCCAGGCCATGCGGTGGCCAAGGGGGCCTTTATCCTGCTGTCGTCCGACTACCGCATCGGCGTCGAGGGTGCCTTCAGCATCGGCCTCAACGAAGTGCAGATCGGCATGACCATGCACCACGCCGGCATCGAACTGGCCCGTGACCGCCTGCGCAAGTCGGCCTTCCACCGCTCGGTGATCAATGGCGAGATGTTCGACCCGCAGGGCGCGGTGGATGCCGGCTTCCTCGACAAGGTGGTGCCGGCCGAACAGCTGCAGGCAACCGCCCAGGCCGTCGCCCAGCAGATGAAGAAGATCAATATGACCGCGCACAAGAACACCAAGCTGAAAGTGCGCAAAACCCTGCTCGAAGCCCTCGACCTGGCCGTCGAGCTGGATAAGCAACAGCTGATCTGACCCCGCACCGCCCGTACAGAGCCCGGCCTTGAGCGCCGGGCTTTTTATTGTGAGCAGCAACGGGGCTGAACGGGCCATTCTGCCCGCCTTGCCCTCGCACGATAAGCACCGATAGCGACAGAAGGCCGTCTGTTTGCAGCAATTGCCGAAAACAGTGCACGCCCGTACACTGCGCGCCTTTTTCTTATGACGGACGTACCAAATGCTTTTTCTCCTGCGCATGCTGGCGATGGCCGTGCACTTTATCCTCGCCGGCATCCTCGGTCTGCTGCTGGGCATCTGCCGGCCGTTCAACCCGGATAACAGCCGGCTCTGCGCACGCCTCTACAGCCTGCCGGCGCAGTGGCTGCTGCGTCTGCGCCTGCAAACCGAGGTCGGCTCGCTGTTCGAGCAACGTGAGCCCTGCGTGATAGTGGCCAACCACCAGTCCAACTACGACCTCTATGTGCTGGGTGCCGTGGTGCCCCGGCGCACCGTCAGCATCGGCAAGAAAAGCCTGAAGTGGGTGCCCTTCTTCGGCCAGCTCTACTGGCTGGCCGGCAACGTGCTGCTCGACCGCGGCAATGCCATTCGCGCCAGGCAGGCCATGCTTACCACCACCGAGACCCTCAAGCACAAGGACACCTCGATCTGGGTGTTCCCTGAGGGCACCCGTAACCTCGGCGATGGCCTGCTGCCGTTCAAGAAAGGCGCGTTTCAGATGGCGATTGCCGCCGGCGTGCCAATCATCCCGGTGTGCGTCAGCACCTACGTCAAACATATGCGGCTCAACCGCTGGAACAGCGGCGAGATCATGATTCGCTCGCTGCCGGCCATCGCCACCACCGGCCTGGGCCCGGATGACTTGCCGAAATTGATGGAAAGCTGCCGCACCCAGATGCAGCAGTGCATCGAAGCCATGGATCGGCAGCTGACCCGGCACGCCTGACACCGCCTGCAGGCAAACAAAAGCCCAGCCCTCGCGCTGGGCTTTTGTTTGCCTGGCGCGGCCTGGTCACACTAACAGCGGCGAAGCCGCTAAGCTGCGTACGGAAGTCAGCCAATAAGGGAAGCGTTATGGGTCGCGTTGTTGCCTCCGCCGTTTACAGCAAGGGCGTTAAGGTCGCCAATATCAGCCTCGATGAAGGCAAGCAGTGGGCGAAAAAGCCTGGTCATTTTGTCTGGATCGGCCTGCATGACCCCGCCAGCGAAGAGCTGACCAACCTGCAGCAACAGTTCGACCTGCATGAGCTGGCCCTGGAAGACGCCCTGCAGCGGCACACCCGGCCCAAGCTGGAAACCTTCGGCGATGCGCTATTTCTGGTGCTCTACTCGCCCATTCTGGTCGACGACGAGCTGACCTTTGTCGAAACCCAGCTGTTTGCCGGCAGCGGTTATATCATCAGCGCCCGCTACGGCGAGTCCGCGCCCTATTCCCAGGTGCGCCAACGCTGCGAGGCGCGCCCGCTGCTGCTTGAGCACGGTGAAGATTTCGTGCTTTACGCCCTGCTCAGCTTCGTCATCGAAAACTACCGCCCGCTGATGGACAACTACCACGTCGAGCTTGAGGAAGTGGAACAGCACGTGCTGAAAAATCCGCTTAGTCAGGCCGATGTCGAACGCATCCAGGGCCTGCGCCGCGACCTGCTGCGGTTGCGCCGCTATATCGGACCGCTGGCAGAAATCTGCAAGGAGCTGCAGCGCCTCGACTTCCCGTTTATCGACAAGAACATGCGCCCCTACTTCCGCGACGTGGCGATTCACGTCAACCGTCTACTAGAGGACCTCACCAGCCTGCGCGAAATGGCCGACCACGCCATCGAAATCGGCCTGCTGCTGGAGTCCTCTCGGCAAAGCGTCACCCAGCGCAAGTTCGCCGCCTGGGCGGCGATTCTGGCCTTTCCCACGGCGGTGGCGGGAATCTACGGAATGAACTTTCAGAACATGCCAGAGCTTGCCTGGCAGTACGGCTACTTCGGCGTGCTCGGCTTGATCACCACCGGCTGCGTCGGGCTTTACGCCAGCTTCAAGCACTACGGATGGTTATAAAAAGGCTATGTCTGAGTTGGCTGTTGTTGACATGCTCAACCCTTGTAGGAGCGGGCTTGCCCGCGAACCGGGGTCAATAGAAAAACATCGCGGCCAAGGCCGCTCCTACGGGTTTCGCAGAGCCCGCCAGCACTGCTGCAACACTTAACCAGGACATAGCCATAAAAAAGCCCGGTCACTGACCGGGCTTTTTCGTCCAACCGCGAGTTACTCGGCCAGGCCGGCACGGCCGTGGGCCACGAAGCGCATCATCCACTCGGCCACGGTATGCCCCTGGTGGTCATGCTCCAGGCTGGCCACCCCCCTGGAATAGGCGGGCTCGCCGATATGCTGCTGGCGCATGTCGAGCAGCGCCCGCGAATAGTCGTGGACGAACTCCGGATGCCCCTGGAAGCACAGCACCTGATCGCCGATGCAGTAGGAGGCGATCGGGCAGAAATCGCTGCTGGCCAGTAGCGTGGCGTTGTCCGGCAAGCGAGTAACCTGATCCTGGTGACTGATCAGCAGGGTCAGCTCTTCCAGGTCGGGGCTCATCCAGGCCGGTCTGTGCTCCATGCGATAGCGGTGAATGCCCACCCCCCAGCCCTGCTCCGCACGCTCGGCCTTGCCGCCCAGCAGCAGCGCCAACAGCTGATGGCCGAAGCAGATGCCCAGCAGCTTGTCGCCTCGGGCATAACGCTCCAGCAGGTAGGTTTTCAGGGTGGCGATCCAGGGATCGGTACCGAAAGAATCGGCCTTGCTGCCCGTCACCAGGTAGGCATCGTACTGCTCGCTATCGGGCGGATAGTGACCGTCCACCACGTTGTACACCTTGAACTCGGCCGCTATCGGCTGGCGGGCAAACAGCTGCTCGAACATACGGCCATAACTGTCGTATTGGTCGACCAACTCAGGGCGAAGAACATCGGTTTCCAGGATGCAGATCTGCAACGGCATATGGGCGGTTACCTAGGGCGCAGGAGGGTTGTTATTCCAGCCCGCAAGCGTGCCTGCTGACAGGCTGCAAGGCAATAGCCGTGGGTCAAACCCGAGCAATTTCCCGAGCCCCATCAGCGTCCTCGATAGTCACCATAAGCACCATTCACTTCTGTCGATAGCGGCACACGCCGATGATCTGGCCATCGGGCACTGCGCCCCACACACCAGAGGACATCAGCATGACCAGTTTTTCCGCCATCGCCAGCCTGCTTGCCGCATCGGCCTTCACCAGCACCCACAGCGCGAGCAGCCAGCGCCAAACCGAGAAAGTGCAAGCCGCACAACTCAAGACTGACCAGAGCGCCGCCAGATAACTGCGCCCCGTAACCAGGAGAACGCCATGAGCATCGCCCAATCGCTGAGCAACCAAAACGTCTATGGCGTGACCTACGCCACTGTCGACAGCAGTGGCATCCACTTCGAGTCCGAACTGGCCATTCAGTCGGTCGATGGCAAGTTGACCACCCTGAAGATGCCGACCCGCCTGAGCGAGCGCCAGGCCATCAGCCAGCTGCTGAGCACTTGCAAGTCCTGACCCTCTGGTCCTCCCAGAGGCGCTTTCAGTTTCAGGCTGTCAGGCGGCTATCACGGCTCACTCAGCAAACGCTGATTGGACTTGGCACAATGCGCCTGCTCACGCGCGCTGCCGCTCAGGTCTTCCAGCAGTCCGGTGCAGGCGGCCAGGTTGCTGGTTTTACGCAGGCGCAAACGCGCCTCGGCATCGACCGTTATCAGGTAGGCGTGGTCGTAGCGGTCCTTGTCATACCAGGCATCGATCAGTTGAGCGCTGACCACGCAGCGATACTGCCGCTGCACGGTAAAACCCTGCATGCGATCGCGCATAAAGATGTGGTGGTAATGCGCCCAGTCCCGCTCGCGCATGCCCTGCAGCCGCGCCGCCTCGCAATCGGCCAGGGTGGTGATATCGGGCTCGTGGAGAAACACGCTCTGGGCCAGGTTGGAGCCGCCCAGATTGGCCGTCGCCAGTAGATACACCCGATCCTCGGCCGCCTGCGCCATACCGGCCAGTGTCGCCAACAACAGAATAGCTGCGCGTAACATGCCCATCTCCCTGAAAAACACGCAGCCTAAACAAGCAGGCCAATAATGGCCATGGGCCATAGGCAAAAACCGCTACTGAGCCACAAGACTGTTCGGTTGGGGAGCAATACGACGACGCCAGCGCGTCATGTTCGCGGCTGAGACAAAAATGCCGCTCGCCTGGGAAAGCGAACGGCATTGAACAACAGACCAGGACTTAGAACGCCTGGTTCTTCGCCGCCTTCTCCAGCAGCAGCGCCGGCGGCAGGAAGCGCTCGCCGTACTGCTCGGCCAGGTACTGGGCGCGGGCGACGAAGTCCTGCACGCCGTACTGGTTGATAAACTGCAGCGCACCGCCCGTCCAGGCGGCAAAACCGATGCCCATGATCGAGCCGATATTGGCGTCGGCCACCGACTTGAGCACGCCCTCTTCCACGCAGCGTACGGTTTCGATGGCCTGAATAAACAGGATGCGATCACGTACGTCGATCTGCGAGATCTGCGCGTCCGGCTTCTCGAAACGCGCTTTCAGCTCCGGCCACAGGTGCTTCTTGCCACCCGCCGGATAGTCGTAAAAACCCGCACCCGCTGCCTTGCCCGGCCGCTTGTACTCGCCCAGCATCATGTCGATCACCGCAAAGGCCGGATGCTCGGAGATGGATTTACCTTCAGCCGCCAGGTCCTTGATGGTCTGCTGACGGATATGGTTCATCAGGCTCATCGACACTTCGTCGCTGATCGCCAGCGGGCCGACCGGCATGCCGGCCTTGCGCGCTTCGTTCTCGATCATCGCCGCGCTCACGCCTTCGCCCAGCATGGCCAGGCCTTCGTTGGTGAAGGTGCCGAACACCCGCGAGGTGAAGAAGCCGCGGCTGTCGTTGACCACGATCGGGGTCTTCTTGATCTGCATCACGTAGTCGAAGCCGCGCGCCAGGGTTTCGTCGCTGGTGTGCTCGCCCTTGATGATTTCCACCAGCGGCATCTTGTCCACCGGGCTGAAGAAATGCAGGCCGATAAACTTGTCCTGCTTCTGCACCGCGTTGGCCAGGCCGGTGATCGGCAGGGTTGAGGTGTTGGAGGCGATCACCGCATCAGTCAGCGCCGCACGTTCGGCAGCCGCAGTGACATTGGCCTTGAGGTCACGATCCTCGAACACCGCTTCGATAATCAGGTCGCAGCCTTCGAAGTCGGCATCGCTGACGGTGGGTTTGATCCGTGCCAGGATGCCATCGCGCGCATCCAAGCTCATCTGGCCACGGCCGACTTTCTTCTCCAGCAGCTTGGCCGAGTAATCCTTGCCCTTCTCGGCCGCCTCGATGGAGATGTCCTTGAGCACCACCTCGATGCCAGCCACCGCCGACACATAGGCGATACCGGCACCCATCATGCCGGCCCCAAGTACGCCGACCTTCTTGGTCACATGGGGCTCGAAGCCTTGCGGGCGGGAGCCGCCGGCATTGATTTCATTGAGTTGGAACCAGAAGGTGCCAATCATGTTCTTCGCCACCTGGCCAGTGGTCAGCTCGGTGAAGTAGCGCGCCTCGATGATCTGCGCGGTGTCGAAGTCGACCTGGGCACCCTCGACGGCTGCGCACATGATCTTCTCCGGGGCCGGGAAGCAGCCCTTGGTCTTGTCGCGCAATACGCTCGGGGCTATGGCCAGCATCTGCGCCACATTCGGGCTGGATGGCGTGCCGCCGGGAATCTTGTAGCCGGCGACATCCCAAGGCTGCTTGGGCGCCGGGTTGGCGGCGATCCAGGAGCGGGCCTTGGCCAGCAGATCGTCCTTGTCGGAGGCCAGTTGGTGGATCAGACCCGCCTTGAGCGCGGCATCGGGGCGGACTTTCTTGCCTTCGGCCAGATACGGCAGAGCCTTTTCCAGGCCAAGCAAACGCACCATGCGCACCACCCCGCCGCCGCCCGGCAGCAGGCCGAGGGTTACTTCCGGCAGGCCGAGCTGGATGCTCGAGCTGTTCAGGGCGATACGGTGGTGACAGGCCAGGGCAATTTCCCAGCCGCCGCCCAGGGCCGCACCATTGATCGCAGCAACCACCGGCTTGCCCAGGCACTCCAGGCGGCGCAGTTGGCCCTTGATATTGAGGATCATCTGGTAGAAGGCCGGTGCATCGGCCTTGGTCACCTTGATCAGCTCATTGAGATCGCCGCCGGCGAAGAAGGTCTTCTTCGCGGAGGTGACAATCACCCCGGCAATGGAATCCTTCTCGGCTTCCAGACGCTCGACGATCTTGCCCATGGCTTCGCGGTATACCGCGTTCATGGTGTTGGCACTCTGGCCGGGCATATCCATGGTCAGAACGACGATATTGTCCTGGCCTTTTTCGTAACGGATGGCGTCAGTCATTACTTAATTCCTTTCTCACTGGCGTTGCACTCAACTGGAGGGCAACGCAGAAACCGTAGGAGCGGGCCATGCCCGCGATCAACACCGCAACGTCGGCTTCGCGGGCAGGGCCCGCTCCTACGCCTGATCAGATTCGCTCAATGCTGGTGGCGATACCCATGCCACCACCTACGCACAGGGTGGCCAGGCCGTAGCGCAACTGGCGCTTCTCCAGCTCGTCGAGCAGGGTGCCGAGGATGGCGCAACCGGTCGCGCCCAGCGGGTGGCCCATGGCGATGGAACCGCCGTTGACGTTGACCTTGTCTTCGCTGACGCTCATGTCCTTCATAAACTTCATCACCACCGAGGCGAACGCCTCGTTGACCTCGAACAGGTCAATGTCATTGACGTCCAGCCCGGCCTTGGCCAGGGCTTTGCGCGTGGCCGGTGCCGGGCCGGTGAGCATGATGGTCGGGTCGGTGCTGGTCACTGCTGTGGCGACGATGCGCGCGCGCGGCTTCAAGCCCAGTTCCTTGCCCTTGGCGGCGCTGCCGATCAGCATCAGGGCCGAACCGTCGACGATGCCGGAGCTGTTGCCCGGGGTGTGCACGTGGTTGATTTGCTCGACGTGGCTGTAGACCCGCAGCGCGGTGCTGTCGAAACCCATCTGGCCCATCATCTCGAAACTCGGCTTGAGCTTGCCCAAGCCTTCGAGGGTGGATTCGCCACGAATAAATTCGTCGTGATCGAGCAACACGATACCGTTCTGGTCCGTCACCGGAATCAGCGATTTGTTGAACGAGCCGTCCTTACTGGCGCGGGCGGCCTTCTGCTGCGAGCGAAGGGCGAAGCTGTCGACATCGTTACGGCTGAAGCCCTCCAGGGTGGCGATCAGGTCCGCGCCGATGCCCTGCGGGGTGAAATGGGTGTGCATATTGGTCGCCGGGTCCATCACCCAGGCACCGCCATCGGAGCCCATGGGAATGCGCGACATCGACTCGACGCCACCCACCACTACCAGATCCTCGAAACCGGAACGCACCTTCATCGCACCGAGGTTCACCGCTTCCAGGCCCGAGGCGCAGAAACGGTTGAGCTGCACGCCCGACACGCTGACATCCCAATCGGCGACCATGGCCGCGGTCTTGGCGATGTCCGCGCCCTGATCGCCCACCGGCGTCACGCAGCCAAGCACAATGTCGTCGACCTGGCTGGTGTCCAGGTTATTGCGCGCTTGCAGCGCCTTGAGCAGGCCGGCGATCAGATCGACAGGCTTGACGCTGTACAGCGCCCCGTCCTTCTTGCCCTTGCCGCGGGGCGTGCGCAGCGCATCGAAAATAAATGCTTCGGTCATGGCTTCCTCAGACCTCCAATGGAGGGTGGCTGGCGGCGCATATCGATCGATTGCGCCTGTTGTTGTTGAGCTGGCTACACCATACGCCCTGACTTTCCAGGCTCAATGACCGAAATGCTCAGGGCTATTGACCGCTCAGCTCAGACGAACGGTCAATAGCTCTGCCGTGCCCGCGCATGCCGTCTAGTTCAAGGGTCCGCCGCGCTCGGCAGGGCCTGCGTCATAACCTGCGGGAACAAACCCGGCAGCTCTAGCAATCAACACGTCTATAGCCCCGAGCCGGGTGCCCCTACAGTTGATTCAGGCATTGGTATTACCACGTGCCTGAGCTGGTGCCGTCGCCGGGTTTTGCCGGGGCGGCTTGATCCACAACGGCGTGACGCCGCGGCCCGCAGGCAGTGACAGCGAGCAGGGAATGCCACACCAAGAACAACAACAAGGTCAGTCGCCATGTTCAATCAAGCCAAGATTCGCCAGGCCAGCGTGATCGTATTTGCCACCACCCTGATTCTGATTCTTCCCAACCTGACCCGCCTGGTCAGCTAACCGCCCTCGTCCTGCTGCCGGGTTCGCTGCGTTGCCGCAGTGCCCCCGGCGGCAGGCTTCGCTATGCCCTGCCCGCCCCTGCAGCCCGGCCAGCCCCTGTGCTAGGGTGACGCCATTGTTGGTTCGGGAGGCCATCATGCGCTTACTGCTTACCGCCCTTGGCCTGATCGCCGGCCTGCTGCTGTCGGCCTGCGAAGCCGAACGACCCGCCGCGATCGACGCGCTGCAATCACCCAATAGCCTGTTGATCGATGTACGCACCGCCGAGGAGTTCGCCGCTGGGGCCCTGCCCGGGGCCCGGCGCATCGGCCACGAGGAGATAGCCGCGCAGATCGCCAGCCTGGCTCCCGACCTGGACACCCCCATCGTGCTCTATTGCCGCAGCGGCCGCCGCTCGGCGCTGGCCGAAGCCAGCCTGCGCGCCCTGGGCTACCGCAACCTGATCAATGCCGGTGGCTATGGCGAACTGAAACTGGCCCTGGAGAATCGCCATTGAATACCCGCCCATTACTGATCGGCCTGCTGACCCTGCTGCTTGGCAGCCCTCTGCCGGCCGCCGAACTGCTCCTCGATATTGGGGCCGAGAGCCAGCACTGGAGCAGCGCCGAACTGCTCAGGCACCCGCAGGCGCAACAGATCGAAATCGACCAGGACGTCAGCTACCAAGGCCCCATGAGCTACCGCGCCGTACCGCTGGCGGCGCTGCTCGAGGGCGTGCAGGCCGATGAACACCTGCAACTGGTGGCCAGCGACGGTTTTGCCGCCGAACTACCGGCCGCCCTGGTGCTTACCCCAGGCGGCAGCCAGGCCTGGCTGGCCATCGAAGACCCGAAGCAACCCTGGCCCGTCCTCGGTGCCGACAGACCCAGTGCCGGCCCCTTCTACCTGGTCTGGCAAAACCCCGCCGCCAGCCAGGTCAGCCCGGAACAATGGCCCTTCCAGGTGGTAGCCATTCGCAAACTGGCCCCGGTGGCGCAACGCTTCCCGCAACTGCTACCGGCCGCCGATGCCAGCGCCGCGGTACAGGCCGGCCTGCTCCAGTACCAGAAGCACTGCATGGCCTGCCACCGCCTCAACGGCGCGGGAGACTCACAGTTCGGCCCCGACCTGAATGTGCCGTATAACCCGACCGAGTATTTCAGCGGCGACTTCCTCGGCCGCTATATCCGCGACCCACAGAGTCTGCGGCATTGGCCGCAGGGCAAAATGCCGGGGTTCTCGCTTGAGGTCGTGAATGAGCGGGAGTTGGCGGAGTTGATTGAGTACCTGGGGCATATGGCGGGGCGCAAGGCAGCGCCTTGAAGGCAGGCGTGGCCAGCCCGCGGGTAGCTCGGAGACTCGCAGGCCATAGGCTGGGTTGAGCAATGCGATACCCATCAAAGCGCCGTGGTGGAAAACGCGTTGCGGTCTTCCACCCTACGGCTGGTAGGCCGTTGTTTTAGGCTATGGCCCAACGACCTGCTGCAAGCAGCTTGCGTAGGGTGGGTTAGCCGCATGCGGGGATTGCCAAGCACCACGTCACCCGGAACGCGGCATAACCCACCATCGGCGCAACGCGTTCCATTGGCTGGTGGGTTACGTGGCGCTCAAGTATCGCGTCGGTTGATCAACCGCGGGTCTGCGCCACTCACCCACCCTACTGCTGCACCAGCAGCAGCGGCGACACGTCCACCCGTGCATGCATCTGTTCGCCGCCACCGCCGCGGCGCATGCCACGGACCGGGCAGGCGTCGAGGTAGTCCAGGCCCACGGCCAGTTTCAGGTGGCGCTCGGGTTTGGCCAGACAGTTGGTCACGTCGAAGCTGTACCAGGCACCGTCCAGCCAGGCTTCGGCCCAGGCGTGGCTGGCCAGGTGGTCTGCACTGTCGGCAAACAGATAGCCGGACACATAGCGCGCCGGGATGCCCAGGCTGCGGGCGCAGGCGAGGAAGGCGTGGGTGTGGTCCTGGCACACGCCCATACCGCTGGCGAAGGCTTCCGCAGCGCTGGTTTCCACCGCGGTGGTGCCGGGCTGATAGCTGATATGGGCGTTGAGGGCGTGCATCAGGTCGATCAGGCTGCTGCGGTCCTGGCGACTGTTGCTCTGACGCAGGGCGAATTCGCGTAGGGCCTCGTCGGCGCTGGTCAGGCGGGTAAAGCGCAGAAACGGCAGCGGCGACTGGCTTTCATGCTCGGCTTCGCGCGCTTCATCGATATCCACCTGGCCGCGGGCACCGATCACGATGGATTCGTGGGGTTCGTCCAGGGTCAGCACATGGAGGATATTGCCGTAGGGGTCGAGCTGGGCGCGCACCGGCCGCGGCAGTTTCAGCTGCCAGCTGAGCACCTGCTGGCGCTCGCTGTCGTGGGGCGTCAGGCGCAGGTACTGGATGCTGTTGCGCACCTGGTCTTCGTAGCGGTAGACGGTGTCGTGGCTGATTGACAGTCTCATGCGACCTCCAGATAGGACGTTTGAATGGCTTGACCCAGCTGGCGCACCAGCAGGATGAAATCGGAGAGCCAGGCATGCAGGCCTTCGTCGAGCACTTCGTTGATGCTGGTGTAGCGCAGCCGCGCTTCCAGTTCGGCGGCCAGGCGCTGGGCCGGGCGGCCGTTGTCGCCGGGCAGGCTGGCGAGCATCAGGCTGAGTTCGTCCATGCAGGCGCGCAGTGAGCGCGGCACATCGGCACGCAACAAGAGTAGTTCGGACACCTTGCGCGTGCCCGGCGAGCCGCGGTAGATCTCGGCGAAGGCCTCGAACGAGGACAGCGCACGCAACAGCGCGGTCCACTGGTAGTAGCTGCGCGCCGGACGGCCGTCGACTTCGTCGATGTCTTCGCCGAGCATCTCGTAGCGCGCATCGAGCAGGCGCAGGGTGTTGTCGGCGCGTTCGATAAAGGTGCCCAGGCGGATAAAGCGGTAGGGGTCGCCGCGCATGATGGTGCCGAAGGTGGCCCCGCGGAACAGGTGCGAACGCTCCTTGACCCACTCGCAGAAACTGCTGATGCCGTAGCGGCCGAAGCCCTGCTCGGAGATGCCGCGCATCTCCAGCCAGGTGGCGTTGATGTTCTCCCACATATCGGCGGTGATCCGCCCACGCACGGCGTGGGCGTTGCTGCGCGCGGCCTGCAGGCAGCAGTAGATGCTCGCCGGGTTTTGCGGGTCGAGGGCGAAGAAATGCAGCATGCGCTCGGCATGCAGCGGCCCGTGCAGCGCCAGGTAGTCGTCCAGGGTGCCGGTGATCAGCAGCGGCAGGGCCAGTTCTTCCAGGCCATCGCCGCGGCCGTCCTGGGGCATCAGCGACAGCGAATAGCTGACTTCGAGCATGCGCGCGAGGTTCTCGGCGCGCTCCAGATAACGCGACATCCAGTACAGATCAGAGGCCGTTCTCGACAACATGATTAATCCTCCACCACCCAGGTGTCCTTGGTTCCGCCGCCCTGCGACGAGTTGACCACCAGCGAACCTTCGCGCAGCGCTACGCGGGTCAGGCCGCCGGGGACGATGCGGGTTTCCTTGCCAGACAAGACGAAGGGCCGCAGATCGATATGGCGTGGCGCGATGCCGCGCTCGACAAAGGTCGGGCAGGTCGACAGGCAGAGGGTCGGCTGGGCGATATAGGCCGCCGGGTTGGCCTTGAGGCGCTCGCGGAAGTTTTCGATCTCGGCCTTGCTCGCCGCCGGCCCCACCAGCATGCCGTAGCCGCCGGAGCCCTGGGTTTCCTTGACCACCAGGTCGCCCAAGTTGGCCAGTACATGGGACAGGTCGGCGGGCTTGCGGCACTGCCAGGTCGGCACGTTCTTGAGGATCGGCTCCTCGGTCAGGTAGAAGCGGATCATTTCGTCGACATAGGGGTAGATCGACTTGTCGTCCGCCACCCCGGTGCCGATGGCATTGGCCAGCACCACGTTGCCGCTGCGGTAGCAGGCCAGCAGACCGGGCACGCCGAGCATGGAATCAGGGTTGAAGGCCAGGGGGTCGAGGAAGGCATCGTCAAGGCGACGATAGACCACATCCACCTGCTTGGCCCCGGCGGTGGTGCGCATAAACAGCTTGTCGTCACGCACGAACAGGTCTGCCCCCTCGACCAGTTCCACGCCCATTTCCCGGGCGAGGAAGGCGTGTTCGAAGTAGGCGCTGTTGAAGCGCCCCGGGGTCAGCACCACCACGTTGGGGTTGTCCAGCGGGCTGGAAGACTTCAGCGTATCGAGCAGCAGGTTCGGGTAGTGGTCGATAGGGGCCACGCGCTGAGCGGCGAACAGCTCGGGGAACAGGCGCATCATCATCTTGCGGTCTTCGAGCATATAGCTGACGCCGCTGGGGGTGCGCAGGTTGTCTTCCAGCACGTAGTAGCTGCCGTCGCCATCGCGCACCAGGTCGACCCCGGCGATATGGGCGTAGAGGTCGCGATGCAGGTTGAGACCCTGCATGGCGATCTGATAGCCCTCGTTAGCCAGCACCTGCTCGGCAGGAATGATCCCGGCCTTGATGATGCGCTGCTCGTGATAGAGGTCGGCGAGAAACATATTCAGCGCCTGCACCCGCTGAATACAGCCGCGCTCGACCACGCGCCATTCGCCGGCGGGGATGCTGCGCGGGATGATATCGAAGGGGATCAGCCGCTCGGTGCCCTGGTCGTCGCCATACAGGGTGAAGGTGATACCCGCCCGATGGAACAACAGATCCGCCTCGCGGCGACGCTGGGCCAGCAGTTCATCCGGCGTGTCCGCCAACCAGCGGGCAAAGGCTTGATAGTGCGGGCGGACAGCGCCACTCGCGTCGTACATCTCGTCATAAAAGGTGCGGGCCATGCCGTACTCCTTGTCACCCGGACATGGAGTCAGCTCTGCAAGGCCCGCGCCAGAGGCAACAAGCCTTAAATATCAATAACTTGGATATCCATCCCGAGATTAACGCACCAAAGACGTGCAAGCCCGTGACCCGTCAGTCGCGCACGCGCCTTTTTAAGGCGTGCACCTGGCTATCGCGTAGGGTGCGCCGTGCGCACCAGTGCAGGTCTCGGTCCCCTGGGGGCGTACGGCACACCCCACCCACTCACCCGACGGCGTTATCAAAATTAGGCCGGGTAGGGTGGATGGGTAAAACGCCATCCACATCTACCCGCAGGTCAGAGCCCGGCCAACTGCAGCCAGTGCCGATAGAAGCCTTCGGCCACACGGTTCAGCTCGGCGACCTTGGCGGGCAGCTCCGCCAGCATCTGCGCCCTGCTCTGCTGGCTGGCCTGGCTGTCATCCAGCAGGTGGTGCCAGTCATCGAGCCATTCGCGCACCAGGGCCTCGGTCATTTCCGGGTGGCCCTGCAGGGCCAGCACCTTGTCGCCCCAGGCAAAGGCCTGATTGCTGCACCAGCGGCTGGCGAGCAACGGCTGCGCGCCGGCCGGTATGGCGAAGCTGTCGCCATGCCATTGGAACATCGGAAACTCGGCGGGCAGATGGGCCAGCCAGGGGCTGTTGGCGGCCTCCGGCTGGCGGCTGAGGGTCTGCCAGCCGCTCTCGGTATAGGGCATGCGCGTGATTTCCGCGCCCAGGGCCTTGGCCAGCAGCTGGCCGCCCAGGCAGTGGCCGATCAGCGGAATCTCGCGGCGGATCAGCTGCTGCAACGCCGCCACTTCAGTCTGCAGCCAGGGCAGCGGGTCGTTCACGCTCATCGGTCCGCCCATGATGGCCACGGCCCTGGGCCGCTCCAGATCGATGCCGTCCAGTTCGCCCAGGTCGGCGCGCAGCACCCTGAACGAGCAGCCAGCCTGCTCCAGCACCTGGCCCAGATGGCCCGGCGGGCAGTAATCGGTATGGGTAAAAATCAGAATATCGGTCATTGCGGGGAGCCTACAGACTTGGCGCGAAAACCGCCGAGTCTGAGGCAAAGTACGACGTGGGTCGAGTCGCCAGACCGCGACACCGACCAGCCGTGGCTGGCCGGTGCCGGATTTCAGGGCTACAGGTTCTTCACCTCCTGCGTAACGCCCCAACCGTCCAGTTTGCCGCCAAGCGGTGCGACCACGGACTCCAGATCATGCTCGAAGTCGCCAATGCCGTGGTAGGTGGCAAACATCACCTTACTGACTTGCAGGTGCCATACACCGTCATCACGCTCGGTCACCAGGGCGTGTAAAGATTCACCACGAAATTTGCGGGTCGCCATACGGGCCCGCTCCTCGTCAGGGAAAATGGCGTAGAACTCGATGGGATGGAAGCTGGCAAAGTCGAAGCCACCCTCCTTCATCCGCCGTAAAACCCCGTTACTGACATCATCGTGCAAGGCTGTGCTCATGAAGTGACCTCCTCAGGCGATGGATTAACTACTTTCCCATTGCAACCGCCAGAAACCGGCGGTGTCGCGGCACAAGTCGCTGAGCCGCCCGAGATTCAAGCAAGGAGCTGCTTGATGTGTCATAAGCCAGTCCTGAAGCCAGGGCTGGTCGACGCGGGCTGTTCAGGGCGAACAGACCGGAAGCGTCACTTGCAGACTAGCCCTATCCAGAGCACTTTGCCCAGCAAAACTTGCTGGGCCAGCCAGCGTCAGTCACGGCCAAGCCCGCGCATGATCAAGCGACTGACCCAGGCCGGGGTCAACTGCCCCGCCCAGTACATCAGCTTGAACTGCAGGCTGACCGGCCGATGCACTGCACTGCTGTGGGCCTGTTGCCAGGCCGCCTCGGCAATGTCCTCGGCCTGCAGCTTGACCCCCAGGCGCTGTAGCACCGGGGCCTGGAACTGCTGGTTATTGAGCATGGGCGTGCTGACAAAGGGCGGCATCAGGTCGCCGACCCGGATGCCGTGGCGCGCCCATTCCAGGTCCAGCGCCTCGGTCAGCCCACGCACGGCGAACTTCGAGGCCGAATAGCTGGCCAGATGCGGCACGCCATAAACCCCCGAGGCCGAGCCCATATTGATCACCTGGGCACCGGGTGTGACGCGCAGATAGGGAAAGGCCGCGTGGGTCATCTGCAGCAGCCCCAGCACGTTGATCTGCAGAATGCGCGCATGCTCGGCTGCCTCGATCTCCTCGAAATGGCCGCAACGCAGAATTCCAGCGCAGTTGAACAACAGACGCAGCTTGCCGCCATGCAGGGCGCAGAAATCCGCCAGGGCGACCTTGACGGCTGCCGGGTCGGTCACATCCAGCTCGGCATGCCAGACATTGCCCAGCTCGGCCGCCAGTTTCGCCAGGGCCTGATGATCGATATCCAGCAGGCCCACCTGCCAGCCCTGACGGTGGAACAGGCGCGCAGTCGCCGCACCGATGCCCGAGGCCGCGCCGGTAATCAGGATATTGTTCATTCAGCAGCCTCGCTGGCGCAGAAAGCTCACCACTTCGGCCAGGGCAAAATCCGCCGCCTTGAGCAGGCCGGCGTGGGCCTGGAACACATGCCACAGACCTGGATAACGCTGCAAACGCACATCCACACCGGCGGCCCTGGCCTTGTCGGCAAAACGCAGGCTGTCGTTACGCAGAATTTCGTCTTCGCCCACCTGGATCAGCAGCGGGGCCAGGCCGTGCAGATCGGCAAACTGCGGCGACAGGCCGGGATCGTCATGGGCCAGCCCGGCCGGGCAATACAGCGCCAGGGCCTGCTCCACCCATTTGTGGTGGATCAGCGGATCCCCTGCCGGCGGCTGGTGCAGCTGCGTGCCGGTAAAGTCGGTGACCGGCGAGAAACACACCAGCGCCGCCGGTTGCGCCTGGCCCAGGTCGCGCAGATGCAGGCTGGTGATCAGGCTCAGGTTGCCGCCGGCCGAATCGCCGCCGATCACGATCTGCTCGGGCCGGTAGCCCAGTTCGATCAGCGCCTGGAACGCCGCCACGGCGTCCTCGCGGGCCGCCGGGTACTGATGTTCCGGGGCCAGGCGGTAATCCAGGGCGCACACGTCCATCTGCCCGCGCTTGGCCAGGTGGGAGCAGATCGCCCGGTGGGTATTCGGCCCACCGATCAGGTAGGCACCGCCATGCAGATACAGCAGCACAGTGCCGCGGCCACCCTGCGGCCTGTGCCATTGTCCGCTTTGCGGCCTGTGCCATTCGCAGGGTCGCCCGCCCAGGGTGCCGGTGCTGCGCGTGATGCCACGGGGAGCCGGGCTGACTGCCGTCAGCAGCCGCAGCACCGCGCGCTGCCCGGCAATCGGCATGGGCGGGCGCACCAGGCCGCGAAACAGCAGGCGCAGGCCGCCGCGCAGCACTGTGCGTAGCAGGGTCTGTTCGACGGCGGGCGGGGTGAATTCAGCGGGTGCATTCATAGTCGTTCAACTCCGGCGCGCGGGTCAGGTGGCGATAAGCAAAGGTATAGCCCGGCCAGTTATTGGTACTTTTACCGGTGGCGGTCTTGTACCAGCTGGTGCAGCCCTGCTCCCATATCGTTCGATGTGAATGGGCCTGAATCCGCTGGTTATAGTCCTGCTGCACCGAGGCTTTGACATCCAGATAGCGTAGGCCCTGATCACGCAGCAGATCGATGCAGCCCAGCACATAACGGAACTGGCTCTCGAGCATATAGATGATCGAGTTATGCCCCAGATTGGTATTGGGCCCGTAGAGAATAAACAGATTGGGAAAGCCGCTGACGCTGATGCCCTTGTAGGCCTCTGCGCCATCGCGCCAGGCCTGGTTCAGCTCGCGCCCACCGAGCCCGCGAATCTGCATGGGGGCGAGAAACTCCGTAGCGGCAAAACCGGTGCCGTAGATCAGCACATCGCAGGAGTGTTCCCGGCCGTCGGCGGTTACCAGCGAGTGCTCCCGGACCTGGCTGATCGCCTCGCCGACCACCTGCACATTGGTCTGGGTCAGCGCCGGTAAATAGTCATTGCTGATCAGGATGCGCTTGCAGCCCATGGGGTAATCCGGCTGCAGCTGCGCACGCAGCTGCGGGGCGCGGATGTGCCGGCGCAGATGACGCTCGAAGCTTAAGCGCATCGATTTCATCAGCCAGGGCATGCTGATAAAGGCCAGCCCGCGGGTTTCGTGCTGGACGTACTTGAGCATACGGTCGATGCGCTGCAACCAGGGCAGGCGACGCATCACGGCCTGCTCCCAGGCGCGATAGGCCCGGTCCGGCTTACTCAGCACGTAGGCGGCCGAGCGCTGGAACAGCTTCAGCTCGGCCACCCGAGGCTGGATCTGCGGCACGAACTGAATCGCCGAAGCACCCGTGCCGATCACCGCCACGCGCTTGCCCGTCAGATCCAGATCATGCCGCCAGCGCGCCGAGTGGAAAGCCGCGCCCTGGAACCGCTCGATACCGGGCAGGCTGGGGTAGGCCGGGCGATTGAGTTGCCCACAGGCGCTGATCAGCAGCGCGGCGCTCAGCTCCTCGCCGTTGCCCAGGGTCACCCGCCAGAGCGCGGCGGCCTGATCGAAGCTCGCCGACAGCACCTCGGCATTGCAGCGGATACGCGGGCGCAGACGGTACTTGGCCACGCAGTGCTGCATATAGGCGTGAATTTCCGCCTGGGGGGCAAACTTGCGGCTCCAGTCGGTCTTCGCCTCGAAGGAAAACGAATAGAGGTGCGAAGGCACATCGCAGGCCGCCCCCGGGTAACTGTTGTCGCGCCAGGTGCCACCGATATCGGCGACCTTCTCCAGGATCAGGAACTCCTCGATACCGGCCTGCTGCAAGCGAATGGCCATGCCCAGGCCGGCAAAGCCGCTGCCGATAATCAACACGCGCAAGGGTGCTGCCGGGCGGGAACTGTTATGCATTGTTATCTCCCCAATCGCATCTGTTTGACAGCACAGGATGCTACTTCCCTGGGTAGACAAAGGTTATGGCATAGCCGGACAAGGACTTGTGACTTTCGGACAGCACACCCGATGGCAGCAGGCCGAGGCCATGCCAAGTACAGCCAAAACCCGGGACGCGGGATATTCCGAGGAAGCGCACAGGGCGCGGGTCAGAAATGGCGCAGTGCGCCGCTCATCCCCGCGCCGTAACGGCTACCAGAACTTCCACCAGCGCTTGGGCCGCGTCACGCGGTTACCGGTGTAGGCCTTCTGGGAAAACTTGGGAAACTCGCCAAACACTTCGGGCAGCCGGTAGTTGTCCAGGCTGTAGCCGTTGTCCAGCGCCTCCTGGTAATAGCGGTCGAAGAGGCTCTGCAGGTCCTTGCGCGGATGCGCCATGATCTGGCCATCGAACCAGTGCTTACGCCCTTCCCCGGCCAGACGCGGCACCGAAAGAGCGTGGGAGAACTGGGTGCCCATATCCGAGTAGTGGAGGATCTTGATCTGCTCGATCGGGCTGTTCTCGCCGTCGATATTGTTGTACTCGGTGTCAAACGGCTGAATCACCCCGGTATTGACCTTGTAGTACTTCTTGAGTTGCTGGTGGACCTCCAGCCGGCTCTTGATCTCCTCGATCGCCGGCAGGTGCTGTTCAGCCGCGGCGCAGTCCCACATCGACACGCAGAAGCGCCAGGACTCCTGACCGCCCTTGGCCATGACCACCTTGCCCGGCTCGAAGGGCAGTTGCCAAAGCTCGGCCAGGTCGCACAGGACGATCACGTCCGTGTCCATATAGATGGCCTTGCCCTGGTAGCCGCAGTAGGCCGGAATGCCCCAGCGAAAACCCGAGAATGGCGTGGCCCAGGCTTCGGTGCGCCAGCCCTGCTGCTGCGCCGGGTTGGCATGCCAGAAGCTCTGCGGGTCGCGGGAAAGCTGCATCCAGTGGATTTCGACCGGCATGGAGCAGTGTTTGCGGATGCTGTAGTCCAGCACCATCATCTGCTCCAGATCACAGTCGTTGGGGTCGCAGCCAACGAATACCTTGATCACTTCCTGCATACCCTGGGGTTCCTCTGCCACTGCCTGGCTCCGCTAAAACCTGATGCGCGCCAGCCCTGGGAGGCGAACGCAAATTTCGGCGTACGCTAATGCTTTGCCGCTGGCAGATCAAGCAGGCAGCCGCCGGGCCGGCCTTCGCTTGGCTACCCGAAGCTGTGGCATAGTCAGCCACTTCTTTGTGACTTTCGGCCAAACCCATGCCCCACCCCGCCCCCAGCGCCTCCAGACGCAGCATCACCAGTGCACAACTACTGGTCCAGCTGGGTCTGGAACTGGGCCTGAACCTGGAAACCTGCCTGCTGGACTGCGGCTTGACGCCGTTGCAACTGGCCGAGCCCTTGGGCGAGATCGCGCCGCAGCAGGAACTGCAACTGATCGCCAACCTGGTCGCGGCCCTGCCCGGCGTACCGGACCTGGGCCTGCAGGCCGGCCTGCGCTACCGGCTGATCACCTATGGAATCTGGGGTTACGCCCTGCTCAGCAGCCAGGACTTTCGCCAGGCCGCCGAACTGGGGCTGCGCTACCTCGACCTGACCTACGCCTTTACTCATATCCGCCTGAGCGAAGAGCACGAGCACGCCCACCTGCACTTCGATGACGCGCACCTGCCGCCGGAGCTGCGGGACTTTCTGGTGCTGCGCGATGCGGTGGCGGTAATGGTGATCCAGCGCGAGCTGACCGGCAACGCCCTGCCCCTGGACCGCGTGCAATTGCGCATGAGCGCGCCACGCCAGCTTGCGGCCTTTACCGAGCAGTTCGGCCTGCAGCCAGAATTTGCCAGCACGGAAAACCGCATCAGCTTTGCCCGGTACTGGCTCGATGCGCCGCTGCCCCACGCCAACGCCCCGATGACGAGCCTGTGCGAACAGCAATGCCAGGCCCTGCTGGCGCAACGTCGAGTGCGCAGCGGGCTGGCCGGCCAGGTACGCGACCGCCTGCTCAGTACCCCGGGCCGCCTGGCCGATATGGAACAGGTCGCCCGCGAGCTGCAGCTCAGCAGCCGCACCCTGCGCCGCCGTCTGGAACAACAGGGCAGCAGCTTCCGCCAGTTGCAGGAGGAAGTGCGCCAGGCCCTGGCCGAAGAGTTGCTGGCCACTGGCGGCCTGAACCAGGAGGAAATCGCCGAACGCCTCGGTTACAGCGAAGTATCGAACTTCGTCCATGCCTTCCGCCGCTGGAAAGGACTGACCCCGGGCCAGTACCGTCGCAGCCTGCGTTGAACGCCGCCCACCACTGGCCGGGCAGCAGCAAGAGGTAGGGTGCCCCGTGCGCACCGCCCATGCGCGGACTTTGGGTAAAAACCTTAAAGACCGAGATGGAGCTGTTTGAAAGTCAGTTCGGCACTGACAAGCCCCTCGCTGGCGGTTATCGTCCAGCCATGAACCTCTCCCCAGCCCCCTTACTGCTCGACTATCAACCGCCCTGGCAGTGGCAGCAATTCCACAGCCATTTCGCCCTGCGCGCCCTGGCCGGGGTCGAATGCCTGCAGCCCGGCGGCTATACACGCAGCGTGCTGCTCGACGGCCGGCGCGGCTGGTTCAGGGTGCAGGCGCTAGGCGATCGACATGCGCTGCAGCTGCATTACAGCGAGACGCTGCGCCCCTGCCTGCCCGCGCTGATTGCCCGGGTGCGCAAGATGTTCGACCTCGACTGCCAGCCGCAGCAGATCAGCCGGCATTTTGCCGCCGACCCGCAACTCGGCGCGCTGGTCGCCCGCAACCCCGGCCTGCGCCTGCCCACTGCCTTCGAACCGTTCGAGCAGGCGGTGCGCGCCATCGTCGGCCAGCAGGTCACGGTCAAGGCTGCGGTGACCATCACCGGCCGTCTGGTCACGCGCCTGGGCGAGCCGTTGCAGTTTGCCGATGTAACGGAAATTCAACGGCTGTTCCCCAGCGCGGCGGCCATCGCCGAAGCCGATCTGGAGAATATCGGCATGCCCGGTAAACGGGTGCAGACCCTGCAGCACTTCGCCGCCCAGGTGGCCAGCGGCGCACTGCAGCTGGATCTGCACGACGGTTGCGCGGCCTTGATCGAGAGTCTCTGCGCCCTGCCCGGCATCGGCCCCTGGACCGCGGAATATATCGCCCTGCGCGCCTTCGGCGAGGCCGACGCCTTTCCCGCCAGCGACCTGGGCCTGCTCAAGGCACCGGTATGGGGCCCAGGTGGCATCGACGCCCAACGGCTCAAGGCCCGCGCCGAAGCCTGGCGACCCTGGCGCGCCTATGCGGCGGCGCACCTGTGGCACAACTACTCGGAGGGCTAAGGCCATGTTCTACCGCTACCACGACAGCCCTATCGGCCGCCTGCTGCTAAGCGGCGATGCCAGCGGCCTGCAGCAAGTGCTGATGGATATCGACGACAAGCCCTGGCTCATCGCCGAACAGTGGCGCAGCGCCGGCGCTGAGCTGGATGAGGTATGCCGGCAACTGGACGACTATTTCGCTGGACGCCGGCAGCGCTTCGAACTGCCCCTGGCACCGCAGGGCACGGCGTTTCAGCAAGCCGTGTGGCGGGCACTGCTGCAGATTCCATTCGGCCAGACCCGTTGCTACAGCGCCCTGGCCGCGCAGATCGAGCGGCCCAAGGCGGTGCGCGCGGTCGGCGCAGCCAATGGGGCCAACCCGATCGCCATCATCATCCCCTGCCACCGGGTAATCGGCCGCGATGGCAGCCTCACCGGCTATGCCGGCGGCCTGCCGCGCAAAGCCCTGCTGCTCAAACTGGAGGGGGCGCAGTTGCCGCAGCAGACCTTGCTGGGTTTCTAAGACTCAGGGAGGAGGAATCCGCGCCAACACCCTGGCCGGTAGGCTGAGCGGCAGCGCGAGGATCAGGCCTTCACCCGAGGCCGGATAAATCCAGCTCAGGGCGGTGATATTGACCTGATGCGACACCAGTATCAGGGGCGCGCCGCGGGCCAGGCGATTGACCGCTTCGAGCAGTTGCCGGGTCTGCTCGCCGGCCCGCGCCTGCGTCGCGAAAAAGGAGTCCAGCGCCGGCAAGGGTTCGACGGCGGCCAGACCCATCTCCCGCCCGGTGTCCAGAGCCCGGCACCAGCGACTGCTGAACACTCGGGGGCGTTCGATACGCTGGCTGCGCAACAGCTGGCCCCAGCGCTGCGCCTGCTCGCGGCCGAGCTGATTGAGATTGCGCTGGGTGCGGCAGTCACCCAGCTGGAAATTCGCCGGATCCCCCGTGCCGGGCGCAGTGGCATGGCGCAACAGCAGAACGGCGCGGCCTTCACGCAGCGCGGTCCAGGCTTGCTCATCGCCGGCCGGGACCGCGCCGCTCAGCAGGCACAGCGCCCAAAACCACGCACAGGCCCGCCACATGGCTAAAACTTGATCGTGCCACGGGGCCCCATCAACGCCCAGATAATCAGGCCGATCACCGGCAGCAGTACGATCAGCAATATCCACAACACCTTGATGCCCGTTTCGGCGTTGCTTTTGATAACGCTGAGAATCGCCCAGATATCCAGGGCCAGAATGATCAAGCCCAGCAAACCGTTAAAGGTGGAACCCATGTTGACTCTCCTGAGTGTGGGGTTGCCTGGATAGGATAGACGCTGGCGGCCAGAGTTCAGTCAGCGCACGCTCATACGCCCGGCAAGGCGTACGACCGTTAGCAGGCCGTTGAAGAATGTAGGCGAGACAGGCAAGACAAGGCGCTACGTTAGTAACAGCCTCTGGCGGTCAAAACAGGCGAGATACCTGGCGCAGCGTAGTAACAGCCAACGGCTGGCCCGCAGAGTGAGCGCAGCGAATCAAGCGGAGTTTACGGGTTGTAAATGAGCATTACTCGTTTCACTCGCCCTTCGGGTCGCGCTGAAGCGCGTTAGCCGCAAGCGGCTTGCCGAGCCTGTTTTTAACGCAGTATTGCCAACGCAGGTAGTTTTTCAACGGCCTGTTAGCAGTCATCCAGCCCGGCAATGCTGGCGACCAGTGCATCATCGGCGGGTTCGGCAACCGGCAACTGGGCGCTGTCGAATAGACGCAGCAGGGTCACCCGCGGCTGTTCGCCGGCGTCGAACCAGTGCAGGGTGGTGGCCGGCAGCTGCACCAGGTCGTTCTTCTCGTACTGCACGGCATACACGTAGTCGTCGATATGCAGGCAGAGCAGGCCGCGCCCCGCCAGGCAGTAATGCAGCTGCGCCACGCCGTAGCGCTGCGCCGTGGGCAGGCTGGTACGCGGGCCGTCCTGGTAACGGGGTTCGCTACACAGGCTGAGCACATCGAAACTGGCGAAGCCACGCTCGCTCATCAGTTGGTCGAGCTGGGTGCGGCAGGCCGCAACCACCTCATCGACAGCGCTGCCGGCCCGCACGGGCACCGCGACCGGCAGCTGGACGAATTGCACGCCGACCGCCGCCAGGGTGCTGGCGATGTCTTCGGCGTGGGTCAGCAGCTTGTTCGGCGCTTCGGGTGAGGACTGATGGTAGACGGTCAGGCTGCTCATGGTCGGGTTCTCGCACTCTCGATAAGGGCTGCAATGGGCGCTTCAGGGCTGTTCTTCGCGCATATAGATGACAGTAATCAAGGCCGCTGCCAGCACGATCAAGCTGGCGATGGCGAAGGTCCAGGCCGGCCCCAGGGTATTCCAACTGTAGCCGGAATACAGTGCACCCAGGGCACCGCCCACCCCGGCCAGGGTGGCATACAGGGCCTGGCCCTGGCCTTGCTGGCGGTCGGCGAAGCTGCGCTGAACGAAGTGGATGGCCGCCGCATGGAAACTGCCGAAGGTCGCTGCATGCATCAGCTGGGCGAACAGCAACACCGGCAGATGATCGGCCAGGTTGCCCAGCAGCAGCCAGCGCACGGCGGTGATCAGGAAACTGGCCAGCAGCACGCTGCGCAGCGAGTAGCGGGCGAGCAGCTTGGCCATGACCATAAACAGCACGTTCTCGGCCAGCACCCCCAGGGCCCAGAGCTGGCCGATCAACCCGCGCGAGTAGCCGAGGCTCTCCAGATGCAGGGTCAGAAAGGTGTAATAGGGGCCATTGCTCAGCTGCATCAGGCCGACGCTCAGGTAGAAAGCGAGA
>JBFJZW010000019.1:0-27514 GCA_041621875.1 Pseudomonas sp.
GCCTTCCACACCTGCTGCCGCCTGGAGGGCATCATCCCGGCCCTGGAAAGCGCCCACGCCCTGGCCGAAGTGTTCAAGCGCGCGCCCACGCTGCCCAAGGAACACCTGATGGTGGTCAACCTGTCCGGCCGTGGCGACAAGGATATGCAGACCGTGATGCACCATATGGAAAACACTTCGCAGGAGAACCACTGATGAGCCGCCTGCAGACCCGCTTTGCCGAGCTGAAGCAACAGAACCGCGCCGCCCTGGTGACCTTCGTCACCGCCGGCGACCCCAACTATGACGCGTCCCTGGCGATTCTCCGCGGCCTGCCGGCTGCCGGTGCCGATGTGATCGAGCTGGGCATGCCCTTTACCGATCCGATGGCCGACGGCCCGGCGATTCAGCTGGCGAATATCCGCGCCCTGGACGGCGGCCAGGACCTGGCGAAAACCCTGCAGATGGTCCGTGAGTTCCGCGAGGGCGAGCAGGCCACGCCGCTGGTGCTGATGGGCTACTTCAACCCGATCCACAAGTACGGCGTCGAGCGCTTTATCGCCGAAGCCAAGGCCTCCGGCGTCGACGGTCTGATCGTGGTCGACCTGCCGCCGGAACATAACGTCGACCTGTGCGACCCGGCCCAGGCCGCGGGCCTGGACTTTATCCGTCTGACCACCCCGACCACCGACGACCAGCGCCTGCCGAAAGTCCTCAACGGCAGCTCCGGCTTCGTCTACTACGTCTCGGTGGCCGGCGTCACCGGTGCCGGTTCGGCGACCCTGGAGCATGTCGAGCAGGCCGTCACCCGCCTGCGCCGGCACACCGAGCTGCCGATCAGCATCGGCTTCGGCATCCGCACCCCGGAGCATGCCGCGACCATCGCGCGGCTGGCCGACGGCGTGGTGGTGGGTTCGGCGCTGATCGACCAGATCGCTAATGCCGCCGACGGCGAGCAGGCCGTGGCGGGCGTACTCAGCCTGTGCAGCCAACTGGCTGAAGGCGTGCGCGGCGCGCGTAGCTGATAAGCCGCAGTGCGGATGGGCATGCCGGCATGCCCATCTGTGCCGGTTGCCGCTTGCGAGCGGGGCGCTGCCTGGCGTCCAATAGCGCACCCCTTGCCCTTGAGTCTCGCCATGTCCCGCCCGCCTATCGCCCGCAAACCCCGCGCCAGCAGCCAGAGCCGTATCGCCGGCATCCTGGCCGCGGCCCGCGAGTTGCTCGCCGAGCAGGGCGTGGCCAGCCTGTCGATCTACAGCGTGGCCGAGCGCGCGGGGATTCCGCCGTCCTCGGTGTACCACTTCTTCGCCGGCGTGCCGGCCCTGCTGGAAGCATTGACGGCAGATATCCACGGGGCCTTTCGCGCCTGCCTACAGGAGCCGATCGAGCATGATCAGTTACGTGACTGGCGTGATCTGTCGCGTTTAGTGGAACAGCGCATGCTGGCGATCTACGCCGCCGATGCCGCCGCGCGCCAGCTGATTCTGGCCCAGCACGGCCTGGCCGAAGTGACCCAGGCCGACCGTCAGCACGACATCGAGCTGGGGCGGCTGATGCAGTCCTTGTTCGACCGCCACTTCCCCCTGCCGCAGCTGCCGGATGACATCGATGTGTTCGCCCTGGCCATGGAACTGGGCGACCGTGTGTATGCCCGCTCTGTGCAGCTGCACGGGGTAATCACCCCGCGCATGGCCGAGGAAGGCATGCGCGTGTTCGATGCCTATCTGGGCCTCTACCTGCCGCCGCATCTGCCGAAAAGAGCCCTGTAGCAGCGGCCCTGGGCACGAGCCGGGTTTATCCGGCGCAGACAGGCCCTCTTTATCCCTACGGCAGGGTCAAGCCGCCACTGGCCTTGTGCAGCGCCCGCAGGTGCGCGCCAAGCTGCGCCAGGTTGTCCTCGCTGGCTTCCAGCTCGGCCAGACGCTCAGGCTCCAGCAGGCTGCGCACCTCCTGGTCGAGGTCATCGCTAAGCCGGCGCAAGTGCTGCTGACGGCTGCGGCTTTCGACTTCCAGACGCTGCCATTCGCTGCTTTGCGGCAGGCCATAGCCACCTTCAAGCAACTCCGCCGGACGGCTGAGAAAGCCGCTGTTAGCCAGGATCTGTTCCAGCGCGCCACCGGCCTTGCCCAGGCTTGCATCCTGGCCGGCGCGACCACTGAGGTAGCGCTGCTTGAGTTCCTCCTGGGCCAGCAGCAACTGACGGCGCAAGGCTGCCTGCTCGAGCAGCAACAGCGCGGCACTGGCACGCAGATCGGCCTTGGCAAACCAGGGCTGGCGCGCCGTGGCGGGTTGCTCCAGCCAGTCTTCGACCCGGACCTGCTCGATCGGCAGGCGCTGCTGCAGCACCGCGAACATGGCCTGGTAACGCTCGCGGAAGGAATCGAAACGGTAACCCAGGCGCAGGGCTTCGTGGGGGTCATCCAGCACGCTGCCGTCGGCCAGGCCGCGGGCCAGCAGGCTGTCGAGCAGGCCATTGGGCATGATGCTGTCGAGCGCCAGCAAGCGCGGATGCTGACTGCCGCTGCGCAACAGCTTGAGGGTTTCCACCGCGCAGTTGTTGGAGATGAAGTAGTAGTCGCCGTCATAGCTCCAGTGCTGCTCGGCGGCGCGGGTCACCAGGTTTTCCAGCTGCTCGCGGGTCAGCTGCAGCGGGATCGAGGCCAGGCTGCGCAACTCGATCTTGGTGTATTCCTCAACCACCTGCTCCAGCGGCAGGACGAACAGCCGCGAAGGGTAGGCACCGGTCAGACCATCCCAGCTGGACAGCTGCACGTCGCCGACAAAGGCGCGGTAGGACAGCACCAGGTGCTGATCCAGGTCCAGCCGGCAATCCGGCCCCAGCGGCCGGCCGGGCGCGCAGATCACCAGACGCAGCATGCTATGGCCCCAGCGGCTGGCCCAGGCATCGTTGGCCTCGGCCAGCAGGTAGTCGATGGCATAGACCCGCGCCGGCTCCAGCCTGCCCAGGGGTTGACGGGCGAAATCGCGGCCGGCATTCAGGTAGGCATAGCCGTCATCGCACGTAGCCTGACGGGGCGGCGTCCAAGCGAAGTGCCGGGCCAGGTGGCGGGCAAGGGAAGGACGGCGACAGGCATAGTCGGGGTCGAGGAGAAAGTACTCCATATTCACCGCAACGAACTCCCGCGGGTTGCTCAGCTCGTAGCTGTCGGGACTGCGTGCCAGCTGGCCGTTATCCGCCTCGCGCTGGCCACGACTGCCGACCCGCTGCGGCCAACCGGCCAGGTCGAGCAGCCGAGGATCGTCGCTGAGGGTAAAGCGCCGCGCGGTCTGACCGCGACAGTCGTCGGGCAAGCCCACCGGTCCGAGGCTATTGAGCCGCTGGCGACAACGCTGCAATAGGTTTTTCTGCGCCGGCGACCAGAGTTGGGCGCGGTCGTAGAGGTGGGTCAACTCGTGCAGCACGGTGGCCAGCAGCTCGCGGCGCACGCTGCCGTGGGGACGCTCGGTGCGCACATGGGCGGCGCTGCCATCGGTGAGGGCTGGCAGCAGCAGGGCATTGAGTTCGATACCGCTAAAGCGTCCGGCACGGCCATAGACCTCGGCCGGCAGCTCGCGCCAACGCAGTTTCACCCGCCGATCCAGTTGCTGCTTAAAGCCTGGCGGCAGAGCCTGCAGGGCCTCATCGAGCAGCGCCTGGCTGGCCTGGCGCTCGGCCTGACTCAGATCGCCGTCGGTAAGTACCAGACGCAGTTCAGCCTGGCTGCCGACACTGACCAACAACGCCAGCAACAGCAGCCAGGCTCGCGGCCTACTCACAATGCCAGTATGGCTTCGGCCAGTACCAGATCAGACGCGCCCTGCGCTTCGGGTACGCGGCTGCGAATGGTGCCGAGTGCCGCCTCCAGCTGCGCACCGCGGATGGCCCCCTGACTGGCAACGAAACTGGCGGCATCGTCACGGGCCGCCAGGACGATTTTCGAATCGCGAATCGAGGTGGTGGTGTCCGAGGTGAAGTCGAACGTGCGATCCACCGCACGGATGATCACATTGCTACTGGCCACCAGGGTCTGCGCCTGGACACTGCCGGCAAACAGGACAACAACGGCTACAGCGCTAAGCAGGGAACGGTGCATGGCAATCTCCGGAAGGCAGGGAAAGCAGAAAGGACACTGATTGGAACCCGCAACCCGCCGCTCGGTTCCAGCGACGCGAACAGCACCCTGGCCACGCAGACGCAGCGCAGCAAAACGCCGACTCCAGAGCAGAGCCGCAGCCGGCGCGAACAGCCCCCGGATTAGAGGTTGAGGATGGCCTGAGCCAACTGCAGATCGTTCGCTTGCAACTGTGGCGCGTGCTGGCGGATATGCTGCAGCGCGGCCTCCAGTTGCACGCCACGGATACCGCCCTGAGTGGCGACGAAACTGGCAGCATCGTCACGCGCGGCGAGCACGACCTTGTCATCGCCCAGCGAGGAGGAAATATCGGAAGTGGCTTCCGATGAAGCGGCCAAACCGGAAACCAGGGAGTCGGTGGTCACCACAAAGCTGCTGGCCGAAGCGGCGCTGGCCAGGGTGAGCAATGCGCCCAGGCTGATAATACGTACTAAGGTCATACTAGAGCTCCTAAAAAATTCCCGACAGGCGGTCGGGCTCAGTGTAGACCCTGTCCAACCCACTTGGTTGCGGTAATTTACCTAACGCCAGAACGGTGTGGCCAACTCCTGTTGGCGCTGCGCCTCGCTGATCCCGGCATCGGCCAGCTGTCGCGCATCCAGGCGTGCCAGCTGGCGGCGCGTGCGCAGGTTGCGCTGCCAGTGCAGCAGAGTGGCGTAAAGCTTTAACCAGAACGAGTGCGCAGGCCGTACCTGCACTGGGGGTTCGCGTTTGAGTAGGCGCTCCATGGTGCTGTCCTTGTCTTAAACCCGGGATGGCAACCTATGGTGCGCGGCGACAGGCGCGAGATGCAGACACAGCACCACGAAATTGTCAGGGTGCAGTTGGGCATTTATGAAAACTGTACCGCCCGCATCACCTGCAGACTGTTGCAGGTAAAAACTGTCTGGAGCAATTCTGAAGGTCGCGCAGCAACCGCCCGAAGGCAGTCCGCCAAGGATGGCAAGGCATAAAAAGAAAGCCCCAACGCTCAAGGGCGATGGAGCTTTCAAAAATCCCAAAAAATTGGGAGGAGCATGAAATCGGTGTCTGGCGGCAATCAGCGCCAGAAGGGCTTGCTCAGCTCGGCATGGCGCTGCGCTTCGCTAATACCGGCATCGGCCAGCAAGCGGGTATCCAGGCGGGCCAGCTGGCGGCGGCTGACAACGCGGCGCTGCCATAGCATCAGGGTGCTGAGCATACGCAGCGGCAGGGCGCTGACGTTCTGGGGTTGGCTGTGATCGAAAAACAGGTCGGAACTGAGTGTACGTTCCATGGTGGTCATCCTTCCGCTTGTGGCGGTTCTGGGGGGCTGCTTTAACTTGATGCCTATATTCCTCCAGTCGCACAACACTCAATAGTCACAGCTGAACTAAATTGCAGAGCTAATAGATAGGTTGCTTTGTAACTGTTATGCAAATTCCAGCAACAACTGTACCTGCCGTTAGCGAATCAGCACGAGCAATCAAAAAAATTCAGGATATATCACTGAAATATAATAGATCTGCAGTTGAACCATACCGATACAGTTGCAAATTGATTAGCCGAATGCACTGACCTGTTGTTCAGCTTTTACTTGCCTGATCCGCCAGAACTGCCGAGTTCGCACTGTAGTGACTCGCAGATTCACCAATGAAAGGCCAAAGCACCTCCAGTAAGCGCTCCAGGCACTCTTCCACCTGCAATTCAGAGGTATCAAGACTCAAGCAGGGCTCCTCGGGGGCTTCATAGGGAGCCGAAATGCCGGTGAATTCGCTGATCAGCCCTGCCCTGGCCTTCTGATAAAGCCCCTTCGGGTCGCGCTGCTCGCAGCTCTTCAGGGTCGTACTGATATGGATCTCGCGAAACCCATCAGCGCCGATCAGCGCGCGTGCCATGCGTCGATCTTCGCAATAGGGCGAGATAAACGAGGTGATGACGATCAGCCCGGCAGCATTCATCAACTTGGCAACTTCGGCGATGCGCCGGATATTCTCTGCACGAGCCTCAGGGGAAAACCCCAGGTCAGCGTTCAGACCGTGACGCACATTGTCACCGTCGAGCACGAAGCAGGCATGCCCGAGCTCAATCAGACGCTTTTCCAGGGCAAACGCCAGGGTCGATTTACCCGCACCGCTCAGGCCCGTCATCCACAGGGTGACCGGACGCTGCCGAAGCAATTGCGCCCGGGCTTCCGGGGTCACGCTGGCAGCCTGCCAGACCAGATTCCCAGCGCTAGTGTTCTGGTTCATTACTGACTCCTCGTCATATCGGCTGAACGTCCTCACAACTTGCCCAGCAAGGCAGCGGCAGCCAGACCAAGGTTACCGAGCCAGGTCTGACGGTATACGCCGGAGCGCAGGATCCCCAGGCAGCGCCTTGGCAGGTGCGCCTGGCGGGCCTCGGCGAAGCGGCGCATGACCTGCAGGTGAGGTTCTGTAAGCAGCGTCTGACATTGTTCAAGCGCCGCCAGGTTGAGCTCGTTCCAGCCCTTGAAGTGGCCAGCCAGCATGCGCTTGATACGATGCTGGCGATCCCGCCAGCTGGTGTTGGCACCGATCAGATTGCCGCCATGCTGGCGATAGTCCACCGATGGCGCAGTGGTATAGCAGATCTGCCCGCCCGCGCCGCTGACCAGCATGTACATCCACCAGTCGTGGGAAACGATAGTCTGCGGCCCGGCCTGACGCAGCAGGTTCCTGGCCGCGGCGTTGAAGACCATGGTGTTGCCTCCAGCCAGACTTTGCACCAGTGCATTGCGAAAGGTCGGCGGCTTGCCGAATATTGGCGAAGCGCCAAGTGACAGGCCGGCGTCGCCGATCAGACTGGTACGACCGCAATGTAAGGCCGGCCGTTCGGCCGGGATGTCCTGCAGCCAGGCCACGGCGCGCTCCAGATGATGCGGCCGCCAGATATCGTCTTGGTCGCAAAAAGCGAAGAAGTCGGCGTCTATGGTCGGTTCGCAGGACAACGACAGGAAGTTGGCGGCGAAACCGCGACCGGGTCCTTTGAGCAGTCGTACGCGCTGGTCGCCGAACCTGCGGCGGCAGCGCTCGACGGTTTCCAGGGTGATGTCGCTGGAGCCGTCATCCGAAACCACGATCAACCAGTTCCGATACGTCTGCCGGGCGATTGAGTGCAGCTGCTCCTCGAGGTACCGACCGCCATTGTAGGTGGCCATCAGTATCGCCACCCGCGGCTGTTCTACGCCGCGGTCCGGAACCTCGGCATACTGCGCCCCCCCCGCCTCAAGCATGGCCTCATCGAACATTCCGCTGCCCTCGTTCAAATCTGCTACGGACAGCCCAGGCGCAAGTGCATGAGTTCATTGTCGCCCCCCCTATGACGCGGCCTCGGCAAAGGCATAGTCACGCTCACCGACCAGCGCGGTACCGCTGCGCACGCCGAGTCCGACGGCCAGGGCGCTTACGCTCATGGCGCGTTCCAGAGCATGGGCCATAGTGCCATCGACCTGACCGGCTTCGACCTCGAAGTCCTCCTCACCCAGCGCAAGACCAAGCAGTGGCTGTAACGCCCGGGTCTGGGCGAAGAACATGGTGCCAGCAACGAAATTGAGGTCGGCGAGGTCGCCTGGGCGTACACCCAGCCGGCATGCCAGTTTTTCCACCGCATGGGCGTTCGAACCCCAGTAAAAGCTCATCGGCACTAGGTGCCCATCGGGACCGAGAATGCCAGTGGAGGGGGTGCTGACAAAAGTATCCAGCGCAGCGCGCATGGCCTGCTCGGTTAACAGCTTGTCATACAGATCGCGCCGCCAGACATCGCCGTCGGTGCGATGGGTGGACTTCTTGGTATGGACCTTGAGGATGTACTCGAAACCCTCGGCGATGGCATTGGGCAGCAACTTGAGAAACGGCAACACGTCACGCCCGTGATTGGGCAGTTGTTCGAGTTGGTAGTCATGGCTGCAACCTTCCAGGATGCTGGCAATCGTTCGCGCACATGCCGCCGGACAGGAAACATAGAGCTTGAGTGCAATACCCTCGACTTGCTGCAGATTATCGAGGATTTCCCGGAACACCTCTGGGTAGTAGGCATGAATCAGCACGGCCAGCTTATAAGGCGCAACACGGGGCGCGCAGTATTGCTGCAGGTTGACGCGCAGACTAGCCATGCGCGTAGCCTCCAGGTAGCCATAGCCATAACGCTGATCAGGCTCCAGATGCGCACCTTCGGCCCATTCGTTCCAGGCATTGATAAACACCAGTCGTTCGTCGGCATGCGCATTGTGTTGCAGAGTGTCCTGGATGGCATTGAACAGCCATTCCTGGTAGCCGCGCGGCGAGCTGTTGATAAAGGATGTGCCGTGACTCTTGCGACGGGCGGTGTTGTCCCAGGCCGGACATACACCACGGAACAGTTTGTAGGGCGGTTTGGTGTAGCTGGTGCTGCGCTTGGGGTAAATACTCCAGTCGAAAACCTGACCGGCGAAATCGTCGCTCAGGGGTTCGATCTTGTGTGTCACCACTGGCGGCTGGGTGGCGTTTGGAGGGAACTCGATGGCGGCATCGAAGCCATACTTGGCAGGAGCCACGCTGTCGAACGACTGGGTATAGGCCAGGTATATCTCACCGAGGCCATTTTCCAGGCACCAGGCACGCCACCGCTGGGCGGTGCTCTTGGCGTCGGGTAGCAAGCCCGGGCGATAGACCAGCAGCAGCGGTTTGCCGTCGATGCGGATATAGCGCTCGTCACGCATGTACTTGGCGACATAGGCGATAAAGGCGAGATCGTCTTCGGCCGAGTGGTCCTGTCCGATCAGGACATGACTGTCCAAGCCATCCCAGCGCCGACTCCAATTCTCGTTGGCCCAGCACAGGCAGAACGGCAGGTCGAGACTTGGGTTCTGCAAGTATTGTTCGAGCGGGTTCTCGAGCAGGCGCTTACCGGCAAACCAGTAGAAGTAGAAGCAGAAACCGCCGAGACCATAGAGCTTGGCCAGTTCCACCTGGCGGCGCTGGGTTTCGACCTCTTCCAGATCGTAATAACCCAGGTCGCCTGGTACGTGAGGCTGATAATGACCCGGATACTGGGGTTGGGCAGGTTTCACGTTGGTCCACTCGGTGAAACCCTCGCCCCACCATTGGTTGTTCTCTTCGATGGGGTGGAACTGCGGCAGGTAGAAGGCAATCAGGCGTGCGGGAGGTTCGATCGGCGCAACAGCCTGGAGTCGCCGTACCTGCTGGATGGGCTCGTCGATAAGCACCAGCGCTTCACGACTCTCCGGTAACGACGTTTCTGTCGGAATGGCGTTCATCCACTGCCAGTTGCGATAGGCCTGGGTCCTGGCAAACAGTACGCGGCCATAGGTGAATGCCACGCCTTTGAGCCGCTGCTTTTGCGCCGTGGAGAACGGCGACAGCTGCCAAAGGGCTCGCACACTTTCGGAGGCCAGGCTGCGCAGCAGCAGTAACGGATTGCGATAGTGCCGGCGCAGACCGCGTAACGGCCGCATCGTGCGCCAGGATCTGCTGGCGTACACCCGGACCAGTTCTTCGCGAAGTTCCGCCTGACGCTGCAGACTGTTCAGCAGCTCGTTACCGAGTTCCTGCTTGTCGCGCAGCGCGCGGTCATGCATAGACCAGGCATTGTGACACTCGTCTTGTACCATGCTGTGTTGCGTACGCAGCTCACCCAGTTCATCGCGCAGGCGATTCAGCTCGCTATCAAGACATCCGAGCTCATCGCCAAGGCGTGTCAGCTCGCAGTCGCGGTGTTCGAGCTTATTGCCAAGCTGCGTCAACTCACAGTCGCGGTGGCCGAGCAGGTCATTTAGACGCAAACGCTCCTGATCCAACCGGTCAATGGACAGGCTGAGCGGTTGCAACTCGTCCAACTGCTCAACCAGCTGTGCACAGCTGGCCAGGGTGCTGGCCGCTTGCAAGTCGAGACGGTCATCGGCGGCCTGGCGCAGCAGGCCGTGCAGCGTGTGGATCTGGCGCAACACCTTGCTCGGATCAGCCAGTTGCGCTTCGCTGTACTGGCTATGACGCAGCCCGGCGGTGAGAAACTCCTGACAGAAGCTCGCCAGCGCTTGCGGATCCGATTCCGGGGCGAGCAAGTCGAAGGCCCTGGCAATTCGTTGCAGCTGCTGTTGCGGTTGTTCCATCAAGGCGTCGTAGTCGACGAGCAGGCGCGGCTGCCCCTCGGTGTGGCGCAAGGCCGCTAGCTGGTACTTGGCCCAGAGTAGATGGCCTCTGGTCAGCTCGATACCATCGCGTTTGTGCAGGGATGCCGAAACGCTGAGCGGGTTGCGCAGACAGATGAGGTAGCGCACCTCGACCGCCAGGCGCTGCAGCACCTGCTGCCAGAAGGGCAACAGCAGTGCGGTCTGCGGATCCTTGAAGGCGAAAACTTGAGGGTCTTGCAGCTTGCCACACAGCAGCTGGGTCGCCTCCTCAAGGCGGGTAGCGAGGACATCGTCAGCCAACTGGCTTGGCTGCAATTGATCAAGCCGGTCCCAGGCGCTACCCAGGTCGGTTAGCAGACGGGTATTGAAATCGTGGATATCGATGTCTTCGAAGAAGCCTTTTTCATTGTTGCCTGCCGCGGGCGGCATCAGGTTACCGCCGAGGCTTACGCCCAGCGCTTCCAGCGCTCGGGTGATGGCACTTGTGCCGCTGCGGTGCATACCGAGAACGACGATGATCTTCGTACACTCAACGCTCATGAGTACCTCAACCAGGCCTTGTTTATAAGCCTTTCTTGTTATTGGTCAGATTGTTCGGGGGCAGGTCTAGGCAAGTGCTTGGCGTTTAGACTCGCGCTCCTTCGCTTGTTCCAGCTTCACGGCTATGCGAATGGTTTCCAGATACCCGCTAATGACCTCGTCGGCGGGACCGCAGGTGATACTGCGCCCCTCATGAATCCATACCACTCGATCGCAAAGCGACTGGATCGCTTCCATGCTGTGCGAAACCAGTACGACGGTCTTCTTGTCACGAATCTTCTGCCGCATGGCGTTATGCGATTTCACCTTGAAACTCTCGTCGCCGACTCCGAGTACTTCGTCAATCAGCAGGATATCCGGGTCGGCGTGAATGGCGACGGCAAAACCGAGTCGCGCACGCATGCCGGTCGAGTAAGTGCCGACTGGCCGCTCGAAGAAATCGCCAAGTTCGCTAAACCCGTGAATTTCATCAATCAGCGCACGCACCCGCTTGAGGCTCAGGCCGAGCAACAGGCCACCGATGATCACATTCTCGCGGCCGGACAACTCCGGCTTGAAGCCAACACTCAAGGCCAGCAGGCTGGCGGTCAGCCCGGGCTGACGCCAGAGCTGACCGCGGTCGGGCTCGGTGATCCCGGCAATCATGCGCAACAGGGTGCTTTTGCCGGCACCGTTGGCACCGATAATACCCAGCGTTTCACCCGCGTTGAGGGTGAAACTTACATCTTCCAGCGCCCAGAACTTCTGATATTTGAGTACGCCGGTGCGCTGCCGGTAGGACAGCCCGACATTGTGTGCTTCGAGGATTAGTTGCCGCTCGCTCATGGCTGGCCTCAGTACAGAAGTTTCGGGTAGCGGCGCTCGTTGCGCTGCAGGATCAGCAATGCCGCGCCCAGTATTGGCAGTGCGAGCGCTATGCAGTAGCCGAGCGCGCCCCACAGCGGCCACTGGTTGTGCAGCAACACGTCACGATAGGCCGAGATAAGCAGCACCATGGGGTTGAACTCGAATGCTGCGCGCATGGACTCCGGAACCTGGTCGGCACTGAAAAATATCCCGGACATGAACATCATCAGCATCAGCAGGTTGTCGACTACCAGTTTCAGGTCCTGGGCGAAGGGGATCACTGCGGCCAGCAACAGGCCAACCGCAATGATCAGCAGTAACTGCGTCAGGATCACGGGCACCAGACCCAGCCACTCGACCGAGGGCACCTTGCCAGTCAACAGAAGAAACACCAGCAGCAGGAACAGGACGATCAGAAACTTGAACGTGTTGCTGAAAATCTGAATCAGACCGAATAGGAACTTGGGAACATAGATTTGCTGCACCAGACCGGCATTCATCGGAATCGACACACTGGCCTGCCGTACCGAACCATCGAACCACTTCCAGGCGATCATGCCGCTGAGCAGAAATGGCACATAATCAACACCTCCCTGGCGCAGGGCCATGCCGAACACCACATAGAAGACCGCCATGTACATGATCGGCTCGATGATCCACCAGAGAAAGCCGAGAAAGCGCCTGGCAATCTCCGTACGCAGCTCGCTGTAAACCCCGTACCACAGAATTTCCCGGTAATTCATCTAGATGCTGGCCTGATTGAAATAGGGCGCTCATTTAAACACAATGCGGTATTTTTTCAGCAAGATACCCGCAAGTCTTGCCCACACCCTTTCCGACAAATGGCCCTGCCGCTGACAACAAGAGGCTTTACATGCGGTTTATTCAGTCCCTGCTTTCGCGCGTTCAATCGCCCAAACCCATGCCCGCCCAATTGGCCGCCCCCGTCATGGTGGTGGGCATGCATCGGAGCGGCACCAGCTTTTTGACCGGGTCGCTGCAGCAAGCCGGGCTCGAGCTAGGCAAACATAGCGCGTGGAACCCGCACAACCTTAAAGGCAATCGGGAAAACCTGGAGATCGTCGCATTCCATGACGCCCTGCTGGCCGCTCGCGGCTGCGCCTGGGACAACCCGCCCGCCGAGCCCCTCAAGTGGACAGCGCAAGAGCGGCATCAGGCTAAACAGCTGATTGCCGATTACCAGGGCGTGCCACGCTGGGGATTCAAGGATCCGCGCTCCCTGCTGGTCGTGGACGGCTGGCTGGAATTGATCCCTGATCTCAAGTTTGTCGGCATATTCCGCCACCCCACAGCTGTCGCCCAGTCTCTGGCAGCCCGCGGCGGCATGCCTCTGGAGCAGGCACTCAAGCTGTGGAAGGCCTACAACGAGCAGCTACTAAGGCTGCAACAGGAGTTCGCCTTCCCATTGCTGTGTTTCGACGAGGATGAGGCCACGCTGCATGACAAATTGAATGTCGTCTTGCAGCAGATGGCACTTGACCCACTGACTGAGGAGCGCTTCTTCAGCGCCGAACTCAAGCACCATCAACAACAGCCACTCCCCCTGCCACGAGAGCATGAAGCGCTCTACCAAGAACTTCGCGCCTGCGCCCGCTGATCAGGAGAGACCTCGATGTCGCTATTTCGCCCCAGGCCCAAACTGTCGATCGTGGTGATCGTCTACAAGATGCCCGATCAGGCCGAGAAAACCCTGCTCTCGCTGAGCCCCGCATACCAGCAGGGCGTCCGCGAGAAGGACTACGAGGTCATTGTGGTGGAAAACCACTCGGATCGACTGCTCGGCGCTGCTCGCGCGTGCCAGCACGGCTCCAATGTGCGCTATTACCACCGCCAGGAAAGCCAGCGCAGCCCGGTCAACGCGATCAACTTCGGCGCTGCGCAGGCTAGGGGGCGTTATGTCGCCATCATGATCGACGGGGCGCGGATGCTGACACCTGGCGTCGTGCGTCTGACGCTAGCCGCCTTTCAAGCCGACCCGCAGGCCGCGGTATCGGCCCCGGGCTATCACATCGGCCACAAGCTGCAGCAGGTAGCCGTCAACGAGGGATATGACGAGCAGGCCGAGGCCGAACTTCTGAAAAGCATCGCCTGGCCTCAGGACGGCTACAGCCTGTTCGATATCGCCGTCCTCAGCGGCTCCTGTCAGGGGGGCTTTTTCCAGTCCAACTACGAGAGCAACTTTATCGCCATGTCCACCAAGAAGTGGAAGGCGCTGGGCGGCGTCGACGCCCGCTACAACGACTTTGGCGGCGGCAACGCCAACCTCGACCTTTACAAGCGACTGCTCGAATCCCCGGGTACGGCTTTCTATATGCTGTTCGGCGAAGGTTCGTTCCACCAGTTCCACGGGGGCGTTACAACCGGCACGCGCAAGGCCGAGCGCGACCTGATCTACAAACAGCTGGATGACCAGGATCGCGCCTTGCGGGGCGATGACCGAGCGCCGCCGAATGTCAGGCCGATACTCTTCGGGACACCGCATCCGAGCGTCTATCGCTTTATCCGCCACTCCCTGGACAAGGTTCAACCGCAATGAGCCAACCCCTGCTGTCGATTATCGTCATTGCTTACGACATGCCACGCCAGGCGCTCAATACCCTGATCAGCCTCAGCCCCGCCTACCAGCAGGGCGTGGACGCCGGCGACTATGAAGTGATCCTGGTGGAGAACCGTTCAAAGCGGAACATGGACGCCGAGGCCATCGCCCGCCTACCGGGAAACTTCCGCTACTTTCTGCGCGATGAACCAGGGGTTTCACCCGCCGCAGCCATCAACTTCGCCTTCAGCCAGGCCCGGGGCCGCTATATCGGCCTGATGATCGACGGTGCACGGATGGTGACCCCGGGGGTCGTGCACTATGCGTTGATGGCCTTGCGCATGGCGACCGATGCCATGGTCGTGGTTCCGGGTTACCACCTCGGGGAGAATGAGCAGCAGTTCCACCTGACCCACGGCTACTGCGAGGAACAGGAACAGCGCCTGCTCGACGAAATAGACTGGCAGAACAATGGCTATGCCTTGTTCGATATTTCCTGTCTGAGCGGGGCCAATCCCAATGGAATCTTCCACCCCTTTATGGAGTGCAATTGCCTGTTCCTGAGCGCCGATGTCTTTCGCGAAATCGGTCAGGCCGATGAGCGTTTTGACCTGCCAGGCGGCGGCGCACTGAATCTCTGCATCTACCGCAAGGCCGCTCTGCATCCCCGTACCCGCTCGTTCATGCTGGCCGGCGAAGGCTCCTTCCATCAACTGCACGGCGGGGTTACCACATCGGAAGTGGCCCAGCGCGACGCCATCCTGCAACGGCAACGCGAGCAGCTCACCGAATTGCTGGGAGAGCCCTTCCGCTCACCAACCGTGGAGCCCATTCTGCTGGGCAAGGTGCCGGGACCTGCCTTACGTTATCTGCAGCACTCGATCACCCGCGGGCTGCACCGGGTACAACGCTGCGCCGAACGCAATGAGGATATGTATGCGGACGAACGTGTAAAAGAGCATATACGCCGGCCCCACGCAGCCCCGTCCCGGACAGGCACATTTCCCGCCCAGTAACCCTGTCGGTATCGTTGCGATCAATACACCTATCAACATAGAGAATAAAAGCATGAACCTCGTCTATATGCCGCCGTCGATTCGTCGCTTCGAACCCCTGCATATGGTGTTCAGCACCTGGGTCGATCATCTGCCGTTTGGCTATGACCTGGTCGCGGCCCTGCGCCCGAAAATGTTGGTAGAACTGGGTACACACAAGGGACTGTCGTATTTCACCTTCTGTCAGTCGATGAAGGAAAATGAAATCGATGGCCTGTGCTATGCAATCGACACCTTCGAGGGCGACGAACACACCGACAAATATGACGAGTCGGTGTTTAACGCAGTGAATAACCATAACCGTCAGAACTACCATGGTTTTTCCTATCTGATGCGCATGTACTTTCAGGATGCCCTGCGGCATTTCAATGAAGAAAGCATCGACCTTCTGCACATCGACGGCTTTCACACCTACGAGGCGGTGAGCGAAGACTTCGCCAACTGGTACCCCAAGATAAAACCGGGCGGCATTATCCTGTTCCACGATGTGCAGGCGCGCCTGCAGGATTTCGGAGCCTGGAAGTTCTGGGACGAAATTCGCGGCCAGCACGAGACCTTTACCTTTAACCATGGCTTTGGTCTTGGCGTGTTGCGTAAACCGGGTGGTGATCGCAGCAATGATCCGGAACTGCTCAAGCTGCTGTTCGAAGAGCAGACTGACGATTCCTGCGCACGCATGCGCGCCTTCTATGTGCATGTGAGCAAGCACCTGGAAAACACACGTAAGCTCAAACGCCTTAACCAAGTCGCTCCGGCCAAGCCCGCGACCTGATGGGCGATTTGGCTGTACCAGCGGGGTTGCGCAACCCCACGGGCTATATCCCGCAGTTGGAGTCACTGCGGGGCTGGGCCATTCTGCTGGTCATTGCCTTCCACTATTTCGGCATTCTGCGCGACGATAGTAACGGGGGTTTGGCTACTGATTCGCCATTATGGCTTCGACTCTTAGGAGCGGGTAATACCGGAGTCACGCTGTTCTTTGTGCTCAGCGGATTTCTTCTGACGCAGCCATTTATCCGGGCGATCCGAGCTGGCGAACACATCAGTATTCGCCAGTTCTACAGCGCCCGCCTGCTACGCATTATTCCGCTTTATTATGCGGCCATTCTGGTTGCCTGGCTGATCACCACAAACTCCACCAGCGCGGTGAAAGCGCTCTTATTTATCCCTGTTGGCTTTGAGATTTTTCCCTTCAGCGTGCCCTGGTGGTCACTCTGCACCGAGGTACAGTTCTACCTGCTGCTGCCTTGGGTGATGCTGGCGCTGCACTATCCCCGGGGTCGCTGGCTGGTGGCGGCGGGAATCACCGCCTGGCTCATATTGCACTGCATTCACCTGCTGCAACCGCAGTGGCTCGGCCTACCTCCAAGTAGCAAGTCATCGCTATTTGGTCGAGGCTCTGCCTTTTTGCTCGGCGGATTGGCCGGCTGGTTTTATATCAGCCGCGGCTACGCGAAAGTAGCCAGCTCACCTCAAATACTTGGCTTGCTCGCACTACTTCTGCTGGGTGCGCTGACGTGGCTTTTACAGTGGTATGGCCTGATGGGGCAGAAAGCGGCTCTGCTGACGATGCCGTTCTACCATGATCTGGAGGCCCTGATCTGGGCGGGCCTGCTGCTCTGTAGCCTGGGGCCGCTAACTCTGGGTTTGCGTATATTCATTAACCCACTGGCCAGCCACTTCGGCACTATTTCCTACTCGCTATATCTGGTGCATGTACCGGTTCAGTTCTACCTGATCTATCCCGTCAAAGTGGCTATAGGTGATACAGGCGCACCGACGGATATCAAAGTGCTGGCGGCTGTTGCCGGTAGCTTCCTGCTCTCATGGTTGCTGGCAGTGCTGTGTTACCACTGTATCGAAAGACCCTTCCTTCGCTTGAAATCCCATTTGCCGGTACTCACCGGTATGCAGCGGGAAGCTCCTGCCAAAGCGTAGCAAACCCCGGCTCAGCCTCTCCTGCCGGACGGCCATTGGTGTAGTAGTAGAGCGCAAGGGATTTGCGATAGACCCCCTCCGGACAAGTCACCGGCTGGGGGTGCCCATGGTAAGAGTTCGAGGTTGTGCTAAACACGACGCAGCGGTTGAGAATCGGTAGCACTCGCTTGGGCGGACCTTGCATGTCCTTGTCCCAAAGTTCCAGATGGCCGCCATATTCTTCCGACCAATCCTGATTCAGATACAACAGAAAATTGAGGCGGCGATCCAGAGCAAAGTCGCGGTGTGTCGCGAAGTCGGCATGGACTTTGAGGAAGCCGCCACGGCCAATTTGATGAATGCCAGCCCCGCGCAGATTGGGGTCGGGAATCAGTTTTTCGATACCGGTCATCTGGCTAAGAAAGTCGAGGAAGTAGTGCGAGTTCAACTCCCAGACCAGCTGCCTGTAGGCTTCAGGCATCTGTAGGCAGTCACGGATATTGCGCTTGTCTTTCTGCACATATTCACCGCTGCTCTTATCCTTGTGCGTGGCATCGTTCCAGATAGACAGATTCTGATCATGGGGATATTGCTGCAGGAGTTTCTGCAGCGTGCACTGAGGCAAGAAGTCATCGATTACAATGTGCGGAAATGGCTGATTGTCCTGATAGAGAGGAGCCAGCCGCTCTAAAGCCTCCTGCAGCGCCGGATAATTGATCAACAGGCCCGAGTCGGCCGCCATGACGGTTTGATCATTAATCAATTTCGGAAATGATGCATTACTCACTAATCAGGGATCCTTTCGTGTCGGCTTCTCTCAGAACCATATTGTGCCGCATGTCATTGCTGGCCATTCTGCTGGCCGCAGGTTGTTCAGGCAATGACCCAATTCCACAACCACGGCCAAACATCCTGCTGATTCTGACCGATGATCTCGGCAACAACGATATCGCCAGTTGGGGTGACGGTACGGCACCGACACCAACGCTGGATGAGTTGAGCCGCCAATCCGTGCGGTTTCGCCGACACTTCACCGACAGCACCTGTTCTCCCAGCCGAGCGGCATTGCTGACCGGCCAGCACCCAGTAAGTGTCGGCTTTCAAGCAGATGGCCTCGGTCTTTCCCAAGACCTAGCGACCCTGCCAAAGAGTTTGCAGGCCCTGGGCTATCGAACTTCCCATGTGGGCAAGTGGCATGTAGGGGAGGCACTTGAATATCCGGAGATTCAGCCCGGGTATCACGGCTTCGACTACTGGTTCGGCATGCTCAATCATTTCGTTCTCCGTGGTCCTGGAGCGAATGGGGAGATTTTACAAGGACGACCGACTCACACCGACCCCTGGCTGCAGGAGAATGGGCTACCACCCAGGCAATATCGGGGAAGTCTGGACGACCTGCTGACCGACAAGGCCATCGACCTGATGTCCGAGGGGGGCGAGCAGCCGTGGTTTATCAACCTCTGGCTGTTTTCGCCCCACACACCCTATGAACCCTCTCCCTCCTTTGCGCAACAGTTCCCTGATACCCCTCAAGGCCGCTTCAACGCAGTGCTCAAGCAGCTCGACCACAACGTCGAGCGACTACTACAAGAGCTCGAACGGCAGGGTGAGGCAGAAAACACTATTGTGGTATTCGCCAGCGATAACGGCGGCCCCAATATTGCGCGAGACAACAATTTTCCTTTGTTAGGGAGAAAAGCCACTTACCTTGAGGGCGGCGTACGCAGCCCATTGTGGCTGCGTTGGCCTGGGCACTATGAGGATGCTGAAATCACAGCGGCAACGCATATCACGGATATTTATCCAACACTCCTGGCGCTGGCCGGCGGCGAGTCGCCAGGAGCGCTGATGGGGCGCAACCTGCGCCCGTTGATGGATGGTTCTGCCTTGGAGAAACCTGCGGCTTTCCACTGGATGGCCGATGGCAGAGCGCGAGGTATGAGCTATGCTGCTCATTTGCTTGATCAGTCTTCTTTGTTCTATCGAGATCTGTTTGGTGATTTTCAGACCGGCTCGATTACTCCAGCGATTGGTGTGCCAGCAGAAAATGATGCCCGGCAGCAGAATGCACCAAAACAGGAACAGGCCAGCCAGTTAATAAAAGCAATTGAGCGTGACTTACGCAGTCCTTCTTTTACCTGGCAGCCCGATATGAAGAACCAGCCAGCAAGACTCAGCGGCCGGAACTTTCAGCGGGCTCCGGTATTTGGCGGCTTCAGCCTGGGGCTCGCATTGAGTGAATTGCCAACTACAGAAATAGTGCAAACACTAGTTGATCAGCCCGGTGTATGGCGTCTGGACTGGTTGCCCGATAGGCGCTTGCGGGTCAGCGTCGGCGATATCGAGCAGTTCAGCACACCGATAAGCGCCCCCTCACAGCGCTGCAACAAACTGGTTTTAAGTGCTCATGTGACGCCCGCCAGCGGTTTCCCATTTCCAGGACCCGCAAGCTCACGCTTGCTGCTCTATTGGAACGGTGAAGTGCTGCTGGATAGCGATACCGTGCTGCGCCGCCCCGACACTGCAGAAGTTCTAGCCAACCCGACCATCATTGGTAACAGCGCCGATGGCAAACATCCATTTATCGGCAAGGTGTTAGTACGACCGGTCATAATCAACAAACTCCTGCTCGCAGGGCAGGAGGGGTACGATCTCGCGGATATGGCCACAGCGCTTTGTCCAGAGGACTCACTGGATGAGCACTGAGGCCAATAGACTTCATTGGTTCGCTTACCGCGCAACGGCCCGAAAATGAATCGCCGCGCCATTGACACCGGACGAGTGGCCGAGGCTCCCAATTCTCGTCTGCTTCAGGACGCGACGGATCGCATCGCTCGCCAAGTCCTGCCAGCTTGTGCACAGCACTTAGGCGACCGAAATAAAATACAGTCGCTTATCCACGATCTGAAATCGATCAATCCGGGAGACTCCCTCCTGCAGCGCGCATGGTGAACTGTGATTTCTCTCCTTAAACGAATGTCAGCAAGCCTTTTTCATAAAGAAGGAGCCCTGGAAAAAGCCAATCGACTGTTCGACTCGGGGCACGTTCTGCAAGCCATACAACTGCTGACAAAACAGAACCGACAGACTGCCTCCGCAGAGATTGAAAAACGCTTGGTCGAGATGAGACACCAAGGCTTTTTCCTCATCGCCCATCCGCCAGGGCTGGACGTCTGGCCGCCTGAACTCGTCAGTTCACCATACCCTGCGGGTACGATTCCTGCTGTCAGCCGTCGCGAGCTTTCTACACAGACACTGAAAGACGGAATTATCGGCCACGGTGCCCTTATCGTCAGGCAATTACTAACACCTGCACAGGTCTTCCGGATGGTCGATACGATAGATAGTGCCATTCTGGCTTATGACACAGGACCTGACGAAGCGCATCTGGATGAGCAACAGGCGTGGTATAGCCCTCTACAGCCGTGCCCGGCAAACGGCCCCCAGAAAATCGCAAGGAAGTGGGTACGAGATGGTGGTGGAGTGCTAGCCGCAGATTCGCCCAGAGCCGTCTTCCATCTTACCGAGATCCTAGGCCAGGTCGGCGTATTGCCGGTGATTGGCGAATACCTTGGCGGACAACCTGCACTATCGGTGAAAAAGACAACCCTGCGCCGAGTGCCCGTGCACTCAAACTCGGGCTGGCATCAGGACGGCGCGTTTCTCGGGCATGACATCCGCACGGTCAACCTCTGGATCGCCTTGAGCGACTGCGGTGTGGATGCTCCGTCCATGGATATGGTGCCGAAACGGCTGGACGGCATAGTTCCAACGGGGACAGGACAGGCCAGCTTCAACTGGTCGCTGGATGACCTAACGGTACTGGCTGTGGCAGGCGACACCCCGCCGGTCAGGCTGGAGTTCAAGGCCGGAGACGCCATATTGTTCGACGAGAGGAATCTGCACCGAACGGCAGTCGATCCAGGGATGAACCGCGACCGCCATGCCATCGAAGCCTGGTTTTTTGCCCCGTCCCACTACCCACTCAATCAGTTGCCGATACTGTGCTAGCTCTATCCGCAGCCTTATTGGAGGTAAGGAGTACCTTGGCTGTGATATACGCCCGAGCCCGGGAGTCGACGGAGTGCCGAACCTACTCACTTACATAGTTTGTAGCCTTGATGCAGCTACTCGATAAATAAAAAAACCGACACTTAGCTCAATGCACCTCAGTTAAGGGATTAGACTTTGTCACCCGCAAGGCGATCCGGGTCGCGCCGTCCCGAATTGCGCCAAGGTTTATATAACGCTTCCTCGCAAGCCGCACTGCTTACGACCTGGGTGGCGGGCAAGCCAGGCCTTGCGCATAAGCACGGCGCATAAAAAATGCCGCTCACTTGGCTCAAGTGAGCGGCATTGGTTGGCAAGTGGAGGCCTCTCAGCCGTTACTCCACCGCCTTGACCATATCCTCGATGACCTTCTTCGCGTCACCGAAGACCATCATGGTCTTGTCCATATAGAACAGCTCGTTATTCAGGCCGGCGTAGCCGCTGGCCATCGAACGCTTGTTGACGATCACGGTCTTGGCTTTGTAGGCCTCGAGGATCGGCATGCCGGCGATCGGCGACGTCGGATCGTTCTTCGCCGCCGGGTTGACCACGTCGTTGGCACCAGCACCACGTCGGCCTGACCGAACTCGGAGTTGATGTCGTCCATCTCGAACACCTGCTCGTACGGCACTTCGGCCTCGGCCAGCAGCACGTTCATACACCCGACAACCGGATGGATCGCGTACTTCACGGTCACGCCACGGTGGGTCAGTTTCTCCGCCAGCTCCATCAGCGCGTGCTGGGCACGGGCCACCGCCAGACCTGGGCCCTGAGGAGTCACTGTATCCAAATCGTGCCTTGCCCCATGGCCACAAATCAACTCAGCCTGGGGATGGCATGGGTGCCTGCTATCCGGTCTCGGCAAAGCTGCTGCGAGAGCCGCGTTATGTTGATGGGGATCAGAAGACTAGCGTTGCGGGGGGACTCGAATACCTGCAAAGCAAAAAGCCTGGTGATTGCGTTTGTGTTCGCTTCTTCACAAAGAATCTCTCCGCTGAGGTCATCCAGCTCGCAGGGCGGGTGAACCCACCTGCAAATTCGGCAAGCCCGTCAGGTCGCCAGCTTGATTTTCGACCGGTGTCTGGATCAGGCGTATTGAGCGACCTTGCTGGTCAGTTTCACCACGCCATTCTGAAAGTGGCCGAGAGGTCATGACGGTCGTCGGAACCTGCGATTTCACCCTGGTAGCCCAGACTAAGATAGGCCGTCTCACTGACCTGCATATTCAGGCCGATACCCAATCTGACACGGTCACGATCCAGCTCAGGCCCGCGGACACTGAAGCCGGCATTGGGTGCCGATGCAAAGCCGGCGCGCAGCCCTGCCTCGCTGTCCATGAATTCATGCACCCAGGCCAGTTCAACGGTGGGCTGGATGCGGCTGCCATTGCGGGTAGTCCAGCCATGTGCGAGACGAGCGCCGAGGACCGAGCGCAGTGAGTCCTGCTGGTCGCTACCGACATGCAGATCGGCAGCATCGGCTCCCTTCTCGGTAAAGCTGGAACGCTTGATGTGGGCGTATTCCAGCCCGGTTAGTGGCGTGATGTGGGTGTTGGCGGTGAGGGCAAACGTACGGCCGGCCTCGATGGCGACGTTACCCGTCCAGGCATCGTAGTCGGCTTTGGCCGTGTTGCTGGAAAGGCCGACGCTGACCTGACGCTTGGCATCGATGTCATGGTGGCCGAGGCCGGCGATGCCGCTGGCATAGTAGCCATCATCGAGCAGCCACCTGCCGTAGAGGGCCGCCTGATAGCTGTCCACCTCAAGACCGCCTTGCGCCACATCGGCATCGGTACGGCTGTAACCGAAGGCGGCACCAAGGGTCAGCGCGTCATCGAGGTTGAAATCGATGCCGGTGGCGGTGCCACTGGCGTTGTAATGGGCACCGCTGACATTACGCGTGCCGTCAATGTCACCGTAGCTGCCGGTGCCACGCAGCCACCAACCGCGGTCAGTCGCCGCTTGGCTGTCCAGCAACTGCGAGCCCGCATCGCTCATGCTGCCGCTGTCGTTATAGGCCAGCATGAGCTGGCCGTTCGTCGCCAGGAACTGGTTGTTGCCTTGCAGGCGGTCGAACAGCAGTCCCTTGAACTGGTTCAGGGACTGCAAGGCAATCTGGTTGCTGTAGGTGTGCTGGACGCCGCTGAGCGAATCAAACGCCTGGTTGGCACCATCAGCCGTTAGGAGGTTGAGGTTGTTCAAAAGCTCATCGACACCCGTAGCACCGCTGCTGGCCAGCGTATCGAGCGCAGTGCCGACCGAACCCTGGTTGGTAGTGCCGGTAACCGAGGCATAGTCGGACGAATTGCGGCGCAGATTGAGGACTACCGAGTTGGCATCGTAAGACAAGGTCGGTGTCAGGAAGGCGAGGCTAGAGCTGACACTGTTGAAGCTGGTGCCGCCCAAGCCGCCTGCGGCAGTGAGGATGCTGTAGTCAGTGCTGACGCTATAGTCGCCGGCTTCGGGTAGCACCCGTACTGTGCCGTTGGTAAGTGTTGCACTGCCGGTGGCGTTGATACGGTCGTTGTTGCCGGCGGCATCGACTTCCACCTCAAACACGCCACCCGCAGAGAAGTCCAGATCGCCGGCCACATTCAGGGTGCCGATGGAGTTACCGGGGGCGAGGATGCCGCCATTGAGCGAGATACTGCCCACCGTGCCGCTGCCGCCCAGGGTGCCGCCGGCATTGACCGTGGTCGCTGAGTTGGCGATCGAGCCATTGACCGCCAGTCTGCCGCTATCGATGAGGGTGCTACCGCTGTAGCTGTTAATACCTGTAAGCGTGAGCATGCCGGCACCGGACTTGATAAGACTACCCGTGCCACTCATCACCCCGGCATAAACGCCGTCAGCCGCCTGATCAAAGCTGACCTGGGCGCTGTTGCTGATAGCGCCCAGCAGGGACGTGGTGCTGCCCTGCAATATGCCGCCCGAAACCCTGGTGCCGCCGCTGTAGCTGTTGACCCCGGAGAGGGTCAGCGTGCCGGCACCGGATTTGATCAATGCACCGCTGCCACTGACTGCTCCGCTGAAGGTGCCGTTCGCGGCCTGATCGAAAGCCAGCGTGGCATTGTTAGTGATGTCGCCTTGCAGCGAAGCCGTTGTCCCCTGCAGCGCCCCGTCGCTGATGATGGTGCCGCCGCTGTAGCTGTTGGCACCGGAGAGGGTCAGCGTGCCGGTACCGGATTTGATCAATGCACCGCTGCCGCTGACTACTCCACCGAAGCTACCGTTCGCGACCTGATCGAAAGCCAGCGTGGCATTGTTGATGATGTCGCCCTGCAGCGAAGCCGTCGTCCCCTGCAGGATGCCGGCGCTGATGGTGGTGCCGCCGCTGTAACTGTTGGCACCGGAGAGTATCAGCGTGCCGGCACCGGACTTGGTCAGTGCACCGCTGCCACTGACTACTCCGCTGAAGGTACCGTTCGCGGCCTGGTCGATAACCAGCGCGGCGTTGTTGGCGATGTCGCCCTGCAGTGACGTTGTTGTCCCCTGCAGTACCCCGTCGCTGATGCTGGTGCCGCCGCTGTAGCTGTTGATGCCGGTCAGGTTGAAAATACCCGTACCGGTTTTAGTCAGGCTACCCGTACCACTCAGTACCCCGCTGAAGGTGGTAGAAGTATTATCTCCACCGGTCAACAAAATATGACCGCCATACAGGTTTGAAAGATTAACTTCGCCACTTCCAGCCAGTGAGCCAATTGCCAGACTGTCATTGAGTAGAAGTTTTCCGCCAGAACTTACCGTGACCGCACTATTGTTGCCCAACGCGAGGGTGTTATCAGTTACTAACTCGCCTGAATTGATAGTGGTGCTGCCGGTATAGGTGTTTGTGGCAGAGAACTTTTGACGGCCATTGCCGTCAATCACGATATTGCCCGAACCAGAAATGGCAGCCGCGTTAGCTGCCAGGGTTACAGCGCCAGAGCCAGTGCCAATGGTCAGGGCATTGTCATTAAGTAGGATTTTTCCACCAACACCCATTGAAATAAAACCAATGGTCTCATCATTCAACAACTCAAACTCACCAGCACCATTCACGGTATAGCTATCGGCAATGGCATTGCCACCGGCGACAGCCAGACGTCCAGCATTGACCGTAATAGAGTTGTTCCCGGTTTGCGTGCTGGTGCCGCTGAGCGTCAGGGTGGCATCACCATTTTTAATCAAGGCACTGGTGAATGATAAGGCGTTAGGGTTATTCCCCGTAAAGTCACCCGCATAGGTACCATCAACAGTTTGATTGACCGTCAGCGTTGCCGAGCCGTTATCGCCATAATCGATAACACCGCCAATGCCGGACAGGTTCGCGACCGTCTCATTAAAGTTATTTAACGCGAATGTGCCGCCATTAATGACCAGGTCGCTGCTGTCGGCGATGCGCTCATTACCGCCAAGCTGTAACGTGCCATCGAAGATCACGGTGTCGCCGGTATAGGTGTTATCGCCTTGCAGGGTAACCGTGCCCGCACCGGTTTTAGACAGGCTGCCATTGCCGCTGAGGACAATATCAATTGTTGCACTGACACCGCTGTCGGCCCGAATATCAGCGCCAGCGTCGGCAAGTACCAGGTTGCCATTGCTGTCCGTGTCGGTCAGCAGGTAGCCATCGGTAGCGAATTGCAGCCCCCGTACAGTATGGCTGCCATCTACCTCGACCGTTCCGGCTGCGCCAGCGAACACGGCGGTGAGGGACTCCCACACAGTGTTCGTCTCGCCTGACGGGTTGGTCCAGTTACTGTTGGGCGCAGACCAGGTCCCGTCGCCCCCGGCAATGACACTGTCGGCGCTGGTGTTGTTACCGTCCCAGAACTGCAAGCCGGTGAAGTCAGCTACCAGCGTGACGGCACCTGCAGTGGCGGTATCAATGCTGTAGTTGTAGCCGGTCAATAATCCTGAGCCAAACGACAAGACGTTATCGATCAGCGTGCCACCGTAGTTGAGGAGCCTGTAGCTGCCGGTATCACCAGAGCCGGCAGCAAAATCAAAGCCGCCCAGGTCGCTGATATTGAGAATGCCATCCAGGGTGAGGTCACCCGTCACTGTGATCAGGTCGCTATCTACCCCCGCTGTGCCGCTGGGGGAACCCAGTTCGTAGTCGAGGACCGAGGCGTTATTCAGCAGTAACTCACCCAGGGTCAAGTTACCGGGTGAATTTCCGGCGGCCAGGCGACCACCATCGGCGACCATGACGCTGCCGGCGATGCTGCCGCTGCCGCCCAGGCTGGCACCACTGTCGACCATGACGCTGCTGCTGCCGGTGGCGCTGCCGGACAGGTTGTTGACCTTGAGGGTGCCGCCACTGACCAGGGTGTTGCCGTTGTAACTACTGTTCCCGGTTAGGTTTGTCAGGCCGGAATAGAGTTCAACCGCGCCATTGCCGCTGATGCCAGCGGCAAAGTTGTAATCGGTATCGGTGTGATTGAAGACAATATTGCTGGCGTCGGAACCGAAGGTTACCCGGTCTGCCGATAAAGTCCCTGCAGCAACGGCACTGTCACCGGCGGCCGCACCGATATTCAGCGTGCCGATTGCACTGGACGAACCCAAGAGCACGCCGCCATTGGTGGCGGTAGCCGTAACATTGCCGCCATCGCTGATGGTGAGTGTGCCTGCATGGGTATCGCCAACATTGATTGCGGTTGTATTCAAGCCTGAGGCGGGGCCATCCACGCGGATACGGCTGGCACCATCCGCACCCGAAATAAAGCTGTTGGTACTGCTGACAAGGCCACCATTGCTAATGAGCAGTTCGCCGTTATCGACATGCAGGTTGCTGATATCGATGTTGCTGCCGGTCAGGCTCAGCGTGCCCGTGCCCCGCTTGATGATGTTGTGGTCGCTAATGTCACCTGCAAAGTCGGTGTCGTCAGACCGGTTGAAGATCACAGTGCCAATATTCGTTTGGCTACCCATGATATTGCCGGTGATGCTGCCGCTCACACCACCGTTGCCAATCGACAGTGTGCCTCCTGAGGTGTTGTAGGTTCCGCCGGAATAGGTGTTATTGCCGGTCAGGATAAGGGGGCTTGGGCCGGTTTGAGTAAGGTCACCAATACCACTGATGATGCCGCTGTAAGTGACTGCATCTGCGCGATTGAATAGCAAGGAAGCGTTATTGACGATATTGCCAATCACGCTGCCCTGCGTACCACCATCGCCAATGGAAAGTGCTCCGCTACTGATCGTGGTGCCACCGCTGTAAGTGTTGGTAGCGTCCAGAGTCAGGGTGCCATTGCCGAGCTTTTTCAGCGCGCCGCTGCCGGAAACCGCCCCGTTAAACGTGCCGTCCGTGGCCTGATCGAAGGCCAGCGTGGCGTTGTTGAGGA
>JBFJZW010000020.1:0-27407 GCA_041621875.1 Pseudomonas sp.
AACGCCTATTGAAGGGCTGTGCACCGATCATCTGTTGTCTTGCTAGACGCGATTTGCTCCCCTCTCCCTGCGGGAGAGGGGCTGGGGGGGAGGGTAGTCCAGGCCGGCATTGTCGCAGGCCTGATGATCCGCCCCTCTCCCTAACCCTCTCCCCAGAGGGGCGAGGGGACTATTCGGCGTAAACCGTGCCATTGTGCCGGCGTGCAGCCCGTCATTGGTACATGGTCTATTGAAAACCCCCTGCTGAGCCGGGGCTGTTTGGTGTCAGGAAAGTAAAAAGGAAGATTTGTGCGTTTTACTCAGCGATTGACGGTACCCGGTGCGGCGCTGCCCACGGCCTGGTTATGGATTCTGGCACTGGGCTTGTTTGTGCAGTTGACCGGGCTGCTGTTCAACAACGACGGCAGTCGCTACGCGACCCAGATGTATCTACTGTTGTTTGTACCGGCATTGCTGCTGTTGCTGTGGCGGCGATTGTCGCTGGACACCTGGCGTCAGGCCCCTGGGCTTCTTCTGCTGGGCCTGCTGGCCTGGGTCGTGTTAAGCAGTTTGTTCAATACAGACTCCGGAAAAGCCCCGGCCTATTGGTTGAAAATCGTTGGTCTGATCGTTCTCTACGTGTTTGCCGTGGCCAGCCTGGTACGCCATCAGAAAGCCTTTAACGGCTTGCTGATTGCTGTGGCGGTGCTGGCCGTGCTCTTTGCCTGGCTGACGCTTTACTACCAGTTCGGCGTGCTCGAAAAGCCGCTGGAATACAACAAAATTCGCCTTGACGGTCGCTTGAGCGAGCTAGGCTGGCGTGGCCTGGCGGACCTTAGACATCCGGTTATCGCGGGCCTGTACTATGGCGTGTTCGCGGTGCTCTTGACCTACCTCTTTGTCGGGCTGAAGGTGCGTGTCTGGCAGGCCGCCTTGCTGGCGTTGGGTATGCTCGGGTTGCTGGCTTATGTGTTGCTCACCTTTTCTCGGGGTGCCTGGTTTTCCACTGCGGCGGGCGGTTTTGCCCTGTTGCTGCTGTTCTCCAATACTCGCTCGCGCAGCCTGATCGGGGGGGGCTGCTTATTGATGCTGGTTATTGTTTATCTGTTCTGGCCAGAGATCCAGCATGAGTTGGAGCGTGGGGTGAGCAACCGCGACCTTATTTGGGCCAATTGGGCTGAGCGATTTCCCGAATTCTGGTCGCTTGGTGCTGGCGCGGGAGCAGATTTTCTTTTTGTGTTTCCTGGTGGGTGGTTTAGTGTTCGGCACGCCCATAGTCTGTACCTGCAACTCTGGTACGAATACGGCATTGTCGGCATCATCCTGTTCGCCTTGCTGCTGCTGAGCCTGCTATGGAAAGGCTGGCAATGTCGGGCCCAGCCCTTGGCGCGTTTGGGTGTGGCGCTGCTGGTGTATGCCATGGTGGCCATGGTGTCGGATGTTTATGCCATCTTCCATCGCCCAAGCCCGTACTGGGTGCTGTTCTGGTTCCCGGTAGGCATTCTGCTGGGGGTGCGGCCGGGTAATGCCGAGGAGCGAACTGCAGGCGGCTAGGTTGGCGCTGAGCGCAGCGAAGCCCAGCAGGCGGTAACCTGCTCGTTGGGCTGCGTCGTTTTGGCCTCAACGGAGCGCCGCTCTACCCAATGTTTATGGCTATGTCCCGATTAAGCGTTGCCAGCGGTGTTGGCGGGTTCTGCGAACCCCGTAGGCGCGGTGGGGACGCCTAGTTATTGGCCGCGATATTCATCTATTGACCTCGATTCGCGGGCAAGCCCGCTCCTACAAAAGCTGAGCCTGTCGACAACAGCCAATTCAGACATAGCCATGTTTATCGCCTCTGCGGCCTGAACTGGGGGGCATCGTCAATCGAAACCTATCTGCGGGAGCGGACCATGCAGGCAATCACCCCGGCTGTAGTCGAACCATCAGGTACCGCCTGATGCGGGTGCTGGTCACGGGGGCCAATGGCTTTGTCGGGCGGGCGCTGTTGCAGCGCTTGCTGGCCCTGGACGGGGTTGGCGCGGTTGCGGGATTGCGCAGGGCGGATGCGCTTGCCGAGGGCGAGTTGCCCTGCGAGCGACGCGTGCTGGGCGATCTGGCGGTGGCTGCGCTGAGTCCCGAATCGTTGCGGGGCATCGATGTGCTGGTGCATGCGGCGGCGCGCGTGCATGTGATGGACGAGGCGGCCACGGACCCGCTGGCCGCCTTTCGTGCGGTCAATGTCGAGGGCATGCTGCGCTTGGCCACGGCCGCTGCCGAGGCCGGGGTGAAACGCTTCGTGTTGATCAGTTCGGCCAAGGTCAACGGCGAGGAAACGCCGCCGGGGCGCGCGTTCAGCGCAGCCGATCGACCTTGTCCGGGCGACGCCTACGGGCTCTCCAAGTGGGAGGCCGAGCAGGCCTTGCAGGCCCTGTGTGAGCGCACGGCTATGCAGTGGGTGATCATCAGGCCGCCGCTGGTCTATGGTCCCGGGGTGCGGGCCAACTTCCAGCGCCTGATGGGCGGCCTGGCCCGCGCCCTGCCGCTGCCCCTGGGGGCGCTCGATAACCGGCGCAGCCTGGTGGCGCTGGATAACCTACTGGACCTTTTGTTGATCTGCCTGGCGCATCCGGCCGCGGCGAACCAGACCTTTATGGTCAGCGATGGCGATGACTGGTCCGTCGCTGAACTGGCAAGGCATCTGGCCCGCTCGCTGCAGCGTCCCGCCCGGTTGTTGCCGGTCCCGCGTAGCTGGTTGTGCAGTGGCTTGCAGCTAGTGGGTCGGGGCTCGGTGGCTCAGCGTCTGTGCGGCGAGTTGCGTGTGGATATCGACAAGACCAGGACACTGCTGGGCTGGCAGCCCGCGCATGCAGTGGCTGAGGCCTTGAGAGCAACCGCCGAAGATTTCCTGGCGCGGCCTGGCCAATGATGATCGGCTTATTGCTCCTGATCCTGCTGCTGTCCTGGTTCCTCACCGGGCGGATGCGGCGCTATGCCCTGGCGCGCAGCCTGCTGGATATTCCCAACGGCCGCAGTTCCCATTCGCTGCCGACCCCCCGCGGTGGCGGTGTGGCGCTGGTGCTGGCTTTTCTCCTGGCCTTGCCCTGGCTGGCCTACCGCGGCGGCCTGGACGATGCGCTGATGTGGGCCATGCTCGGCTCCGGTAGCGGGGTCGCGGTGCTGGGTCTGCTCGACGATCATGGTCATATCCCGGCTCGCTGGCGTCTTCTGGGGCATTTCGCAGCGGCCGGCTGGGCGCTGTACTGGCTCGGAGGGATGCCGCCCGTGGAGGTGATGGGGGCTTCGCTGGATCTCGGCTGGCTGGGGCATGGGCTGGCCGCTTTGGGGCTGGTCTGGTTGTTGAACCTGTATAACTTTATGGACGGCATCGATGGCATTGCCAGCGTGGAGGCGCTCGCCGTCTGTTTGGGGGGCGCGCTGCTGTACGCCGTGAGCGGGCATGGCGAACTGTTGTGGGTACCGCTGGCGCTGGCTTGTGCTGTGCTGGGGTTCCTTTACTGGAACGTCCCGCCGGCACGGATTTTCATGGGCGATGCGGGGAGTGGTTTTCTCGGCATGGTGCTGGGCGTGATGCTGTTGCAGGCGGCCTGGGTCTCGGCCGACCTGTTCTGGGCCTGGCTGATTCTGCTCGGGGTCTTCGTGGTCGACGCCACGCTGACACTGCTGCGCCGCCTGCTCGGTGGCGAGCGGGTGCATGAGGCGCATCGCAGCCATGCCTACCAGCACGCGGCGCGGCGCTATGGCGGACACCTGCCGGTCACCCTGGGTGCGGCGCTGTTGAACCTGTGCTGGCTATTGCCGATTGCCCTGTGGGTGGTGCTGGGCGGGCTGGACGGCGTTGTGGGCCTGATGCTCGCCTATATCCCGCTGCTGGGGCTGGCCTGGAAGCTGCGTGCCGGAGTCGCCGAATAAATGATTGCCTTGGCTATGCCAAAGCGCGTTGCGCTAAGCTGTGCGCGGCCATCGTTCGATGCGCTGCGGTTGCTCCGGATGGGTGATGGTGGAAAAGGATGACGGATAAGCTGCGCACTGCATTGTTACGCCTGCCACGGCGTTACAAGCGTTTGCTGCAAGTGATAGTGGACGTTGTGCTGGTCTGGTCGGCGCTGTGGCTGGCGTTTGTCGTGCGGCTGGGGTTCGACAAGCGGATCGATCCATTTGGCGACCATGCCTGGCTGTTTATCGCAGCGCCGGTTATAGCCATCCCGCTGTTTATCCGTCTGGGCATGTACCGCGCCGTGATGCGCTATTTCGGCAATGACGCCCTGGTGGCGATCTTCAAGGCGGTGACGCTTGCCGCTCTGCTTCTGGCCCTGGCGGTGTACTGGTATCGAGGTGCGCCGGCCCTGGTGCCCCGTTCCCTGGTGTTCAACTACTGGTGGTTCAGCCTGTTGCTGGTGGGCGGCCTGCGTCTGTTGATGCGCCAATACTTTATGGGCGACTGGTATGTGGCGGCGCGCCAGTTGTCTTTCGGCAATGCCGGACGACGTGATGCGCTGCCCAAGGTGGCGATCTACGGGGCGGGGGCGGCGGGCAACCAGCTGGTGGCGGCCTTGCGCGCGGGACGTTCGGTGCAGCCGGTGGCGTTTGTCGACGACGATAAAAGCATTTCCACGCAGATCATTGCCGGGCTGCAGGTTTACAGGCCCCTGCATATCCAGCGGATGATCGACGATACCGGCGCTCAGGAGATTCTTCTGGCGGTTCCCTCGCTGTCCCGCTCGCGGCGGCGGGAAATACTCGAATTGCTCGAAGGCTTTCCGCTGCATGTGCGCAGCGTGCCGGATTTTATGGACCTGGCCAGTGGCCGGGTCAAGGTCGACGATCTGCAGGAAGTGGCGATTGCCGACTTGCTCGGGCGTGACGTGGTGCCGCCCAATAGGGCGTTGCTGGAGCGCTGCATCCAGGGCCGGGTGGTAATGGTGACCGGGGCCGGTGGCTCTATCGGCGCGGAACTGTGCCGGCAGATTGTCGCCGCCGGCCCCGCGACCTTGCTGCTGTTCGAGCATAGCGAATTCAATCTCTACAGCATTCATAACGAACTGGAACAGCGTCTGCACCGCGAGTCCCTGGCGGTGCGTCTGGTACCTATCCTGGGTTCGATCCGCAATGCCGGGCGGGTGCTGGACGTGATGTGCTCCTGGAGGGTCAATACGGTCTACCACGCGGCGGCCTACAAGCATGTGCCGATGGTCGAGCACAATATCGCCGAAGGCGTGCTGAACAATGTGCTGGGTTCCATCCTTACCGCCCAGGCGGCGATAAAGGCGGGGGTCGAGCATTTTGTGCTGATCTCCACCGATAAGGCGGTGCGCCCGACCAACGTCATGGGGAGCAGCAAGCGTCTTGCGGAAATGGCCCTGCAGGCACTCAGCGGCGAGGCGGCCCCGGTGCTGTTTCGCGATGAGGAGGGGCTGCATCGGGTCAACCAGACGCGTTTCAGCATGGTGCGTTTCGGCAACGTGCTGGGTTCCTCCGGTTCGGTGATTCCCCTGTTCCACGAGCAGATTCGCAAGGGTGGGCCGGTCACGGTTACCCACCCCAATATCACCCGCTATTTTATGACCATTCCGGAAGCCGCTCAGCTGGTCATTCAGGCGGGTGCCATGGGGCGGGGCGGGGATGTGTTTGTGCTGGATATGGGCCAGCCGGTGAGAATTGCCGCCCTGGCCGAGAAGATGATCCACCTCAGCGGCCTGAGCGTGCGCTCGGAGAAGAATCTCCATGGCGATATTGCGATTGAGTTCACCGGCCTGCGCCCGGGCGAGAAACTCTACGAAGAGCTGCTGATCGGTGGCGACGTCAGCCCGACCGAACACCCGATGATCCAGCGCGCCAATGAAGAGTGCTTGCCCTGGAACCTGTTCAAGGTCCTGCTGGAGGACTTGCTGGACGCAGTCGAGCGCGACGACTATGACCACGTGCGCCAGTTGCTGCGCGAAAGCGTCAGTGGCTACAGGCCGGAGGGCGAGATCGTCGACTGGATCCATGCCCAGCGACAGAGAGAGCCCTAACCTCGAAGCCTGGTCTCTCCGGCGGGCGCTCTACGTAGGGGGCCCCGTGCGCACCAGCCGTTCTTGGCTGGTGGTCTGCGAAGTCCTGGACCGGCTATTGTCCAGGTCTTCAGCCTTGGCTGAACGACGGTTTCGACAGAAAAATATTCATCGGTTATTTGACAGTTTTCTAACAACGGCTAGTTTTGAGAAAACGCGGAGCAGGAGCCCCGCGTCTCGAAATACCAACGCACGAAAGGACTCTAGTCATGTTGAAACTGAAACTCTCTTCCCTGCTGTTTGCCCTGCTTGCCTCGATGTCGCTGGTGGTTTCGGCGGCCGAGGTGTCCTCGAAACCAGCCAGCCCGGGCGAAGCCGTTCAGGTCGCCACTGCTGCCATGGTCAACCTCAATACCGCCGACGCCGCTACCCTGCAACGCGAGTTGCTGGGCATTGGCCAGGTCAAGGCGGAGGCCATCGTGGCTTACCGCGAGGCGCACGGTAACTTTGCCTCGGTGGACGAGTTGCTTGAAGTCAAAGGCATCGGTGCCGCGATTCTGGAAAAGAACCGCGACAAGCTGAGCATTAACTGACGCTGTTGGCGTTTATCGAAAGACCGGTTACGCACCCTAATGCCGTTCACTTAAGTCAAGTGAACGGCATTTTTTGTGGGCCGCACTTATGAGACGTATGACGCTTTATTTATGGCTATGTCTGAGTTGGCTGTTGTCGACATGCTACAGCCCCTGTAGGAGTGGGCTTGCCCGCGAATCGCGGCTCAATAGAAAAACATCGCGGCCAAGGCCGCTCCTACGGGTTTCGCAGCACCCGCAAGCACTGCTGGCAACACTTACTATGGAACATAACCTTATTCATCCGCCAAATCACGATGGTGGATGAGAAGGGCGTCATCCAGCCTACGTAGTGCCCGGTGCCCCGGTGCAATCCGGGAAGCACTATCTGCTTCGGCTTATATCCGTTCCCGGGCTGCGCTGCGCTTGTTCGGACTACGCCTAAGCCCTGGCCCCTATGCGCGAGCTTCGGAGGCTGTGATTGCGCTGTGGTGGCGGTACCCTGTGGGCGGTTGGTCGAATCGGGAAGGGCGTTGCGATGCTTGTGTTGCTGGCTGCGGATGCCGTGCTGCTCGTTCATCTGCTGTTTATTGTCTTTGTGCTGTTCGGCGGTCTGCTGGTGTGGCGCTGGTCTCGGCTGATCTGGCTGCATCTGCCGGCGGCGCTATGGGGTGTGACGGTGGAGGTGCTGCACCTGCAGTGCCCGCTGACGCCCCTGGAGAACAGTCTGCGCCAGGCTGCCGGGCAGGCGGGCTATGCCGGCGGTTTCGTCGAGCATTACCTGGTGCCGGTGATCTACCCGGCGGGTCTGACGCCGCAGGTGCAACTGTGGCTGGGGGCTTTTGTGCTGCTGTTGAATGCGCTGATTTATACCGGGCTGCTTGTGCGCCGCAGGCCCTGGCGACGCGACTAGTGTCGCGTCACCGAACATGAGTCCCATGCGCCATTAGCCATCGGGTTGTGGGAGCCGGCCATGCCGGCGATTCGCACCCATGGCGCTCTCCTACCTCTTTGCGACATTTGAACCTAGCCTTCATTTTTACCCGCCTGGCGCGCGGTATGGCTTTCTGCTCCGCGGCTGGTGCTATGCAGTCATTCATAAGGTTGATGGAGCATGGGGTGGGATAATTCCTTCGCTACACTGGGCCCATCTACCACAGCACAACAAGGCAGCCTTTATATGCAAAATCGCATGATGATTACCGGCGCGGGTTCGGGTTTGGGTCGCGAAATCGCTCTGCGGTGGGCGCGTGAGGGTTGGCAGTTGGCGCTTTCCGATGTCAACGAGCCGGGCCTGGCCGAGACCCTGCAGCTGGTTCGGGTCGCTGGCGGCGATGGCTTTACCCAGCGTTGCGATGTGCGCGATTACAGCCAGCTGACGGCGCTGGCCCAGGCCTGCGAAGAGCGCTTCGACGGTATCGATGTGATCGTCAACAATGCCGGCGTGGCGTCGGGCGGCTTCTTCAGCGAGCTGTCGCTGGAAGACTGGGATTGGCAGATCGCGATCAACCTGATGGGCGTGGTCAAGGGCTGCAAGGCCTTTCTGCCGTTGCTGGAAAAGAGCCAGGGCAAGATCGTCAACGTCGCCTCCATGGCGGCGCTGATGCAGGGCCCGGCCATGAGCAACTACAACGTGGCCAAGGCCGGCGTGGTGGCGTTGTCGGAAAGCCTGCTGATCGAGCTGAAGATGTTGGAGGTGGGCGTGCATGTGGTGTGCCCGTCGTTCTTCCAGACCAATCTGCTCGACTCCTTCCGCGGCCCGACTCCGGCGATGAAGGCGCAGGTGGGCAAGCTGCTCGAGAGTTCACCGATCAGTGCCAGCGACATCGCCGATTACATCTACCAGGAAATCGCCAAGGGCGAGTTTATGATTCTGCCCCACGAGCAGGGTCGCATGGCCTGGGCGCTGAAGCAGAAGAACCCGCAGCTGCTGTACAACGAAATGACCGCCATGGCCGACAAGATGCGCGCGGGCAAACCCAAGCAGGGCTGAGCCATAGCTGTTAGTTGATTTATCGGTCAGCTTTATTGCGCTCCGGGCTTGCCTGTCGCAGGTCCGGGCGTTAGGGTTTGCCGTCATGTCGGCCTGGCCGCGAAATCGATGGATCTTCTGTGAAACCTTTCCCGCGGGCCATGCTGTTGCTGGCCCTGATTCTGGCGGCGATCAATCTGCGCCCCGGCATCACCTCTCTGGCTCCGCTGATCGAGCGTATCGCCGCAGAGCTGGCCTTGAGCCGCAGCCTGATCAGCCTGACCACAGCGCTGCCCGTCCTGTGCATGGGGCTGCTGGCCCCGCTGGCCCCGCGCCTGGCGTTGCGCATCGGCCTGGAGCGCACCCTGGCCCTGTGCATGGGGGTAATCGCCCTGGCGTTGCTGCTGCGTCTGGCGGGGCATAACAGCCTGATCCTGATCGGCAGCGCGGTGCTGCTGGGGGCGGCCATTGCGGTGGCCGGGCCGCTGCTGTCGGGCTTTATCAAGCGCTATTTCATGGCCAGCATGGGCAGTGTGGTGGGCTGGTATTCCCTGAGCATGGCCGTGGGCGGGGCCGGTGGCGCGGTGTTGACCGCGCCGGCCACCCAGCTGCTGGGGGATGACTGGGCGCGTGGCCTGGCGGTCTGGGCCGTACCGGCCTTGCTGGGCCTGCTGCTGTGGCTGTGCCTGCCGAACCGGATCGAGGCGGCGGACGCCACCGAGGGCAATACCGGTCTGCCGTGGCGACAGCCCAGGGCCTGGCTGATCAGTGGCTTTTTTGCCTTGCAGGCCGGGTTGTTCTACGCCCTGGCGACCTGGGCGGTGGCGCGCTATCACGAGGCCGGGCTGAGTCTGATGCACAGCAACAGCCTGTTCAGCCTGTCGATGCTGATGGGCTTGCCCGGCTCCTTTCTGATGCCGTGGTTGGCTCAGCGTTTCGACAATCGCTATCTGCTGCTCCTGGGCTGCGGCCTGCTGTCCTCCCTGAGCCTGGGGATGATCACCTTCGCGCCGACCTTCCTGCCGGAGCTGTGGGCGGTCACTATCGGCCTGGGCCTGGGTGGCTCCTTCGCCCTGTCCCTGGTGTTGCCGCTGTATGAAGCCGGCTCGCCCTTGGCGGTCAGTCGCTGGACCGCCATGATGCTGTTCGTCGGCTACAGCCTGGCCTGCCTGACGCCGGTGCTGACGGGGTTGGCCCGGGATCTGGCCGGCAACTACCAACTGCCCTTTATGGTGCTGACCAGTCTGGCGGTGGTGATGAGCCTGCTGGCCTGGATCATGGGCCGCGAACGGCGGTCGCGGGCCTCGCGTTAACGGGGACGATTAGGGTTGCCCCGGTGCGCGCGGCGCACCCTACCCGAGAGGCGCGGCCAGCGGTCCCGTAGGGTGCGCCGTGCGCGCCGACTTGAGCGGGGGCGTGCTGCAGCCGGCTATTTCGCTTATTTAGCGGCAGTTCCTTCCTTGCTTAGTGGGGCTGTGATAGAAGGCAGCCTGGTTTTTTTGGAGTGGCGATGTGGAGTCCGAGTCCATCGTTTATGGCTGTATCCGTGACTGGCCGTCGGACAGTCCAGCGGAGAGCCGTCTGCGCCGCGAGATCAACCAGCAGGTGCTCGACCAGTTGCCGGCTGGCGATGCCTGGAGCCTTCTCGGCCGGGAAATGTTCGCCTGCTGCGAGCAGCCGGGAGACGGTCTGTACCAGACCCAGGTGATTCACTTCGGGGCCAGTTACCGCACCGTTGAGTACGAGTGGAGCCTGTGGATCAAGCAGTTCGAGGCCTTGCTCAAGCGCCTGTACTGGGCCAGTGCGGTGGTGCACCTGGAAACCGAGTTGAACGGTACCCACACCTTTCGCTGGGAGTCGGACAATGGTTTTCACAGCCCCGACGAGGGCGAGTTGCGCGTGCGCTGCGCCTGGGAGCGCGAAGGTGGCCTGCGCGGGGGGTAAAGACTCAGCCTTGCACGCAGCTTTTGTAGGATGGGTTAGCCGCCTTCCGCCATTGCCAAGCATCACGTCATTCGGGACGCGGCGTAACCCACCATCGGCGCAACGCGCACCATTGTCTGCTGGGTTACGCGTCGCACCACTGTCGTGTACGGATTCTCGGTCGCTGTTGCGCGCCGCTAACCCACCCTACGAATTTGTCCTCGCCCCAGCCGAGGAACCATTGCCAGCAGCGGCCCGGAATAAGCGCCGCTATTCGGCGAGTTCCTGCAGCCATTCCTTGGGCACATCGCGCCTGAGTGCCAGCTGGCATTGCTGGCTGTCCGGATCGAAGACGATCACCGCCTGGCCTTTGCCGAGGGCATGGCGCACGCGTTCGATGCGGGTGTGCAGCGGGGTTTCATCGCCGTTGTCGGTGCCGTCACGGGTGACGAAGTCCTCGATCAGGCGGGTCAGGGTGTCGGCTTCGAGCAGGTGAAAAGGGATCAGCACGGTCAGTTCTCCACAACGCAGCGGCGATGCTAACGCGCGCCGGCCCGGCTGGCCATGGGTGGGGCTGGCTTTTCCGTTAGAGCGCGGTATCTGCCGCAGGCTGCTGGAGAAAGCGCTCCAGGGTGCTGTAGAGGCGGGCGCTGTCCAGCGGCTTGCCGAGGAAGTCGTTCATGCCGGCGTCGCTGCCGTGCTGGCGGTGCTCGTCGAGGATATGCGCGGTCAGCGCGACGATGGGCACCGCGGGCAGATTATGCTGACGCTCGATGCGGCGGATCTGTCGGGTGGCTTCGAAACCGTCCATTTCCGGCATCTCGCAGTCCATCAGGATCAGCTGCGTGGCGTTCGGGTCGCGTTGGTATTCATTGACCGCGGCCAGGCCGTTGGTGACCAGGCGCACGTTATAGCCGCGCTTTTTAAGAAAGCCCTGGACCACCAGCTGATTGACCGGGTTGTCTTCGGCGACCAGGATGCAGGGCGCACCGCCGCTGTCGTGGCGCGGCTGCGGCAGGGGGCGGATTTCCGGGCTGCGATGCTCTTCATAGAGTTCCTGCAGGGCCCCGCGCAGCGCCGTGACGGCCAGGGGCTGAGCCAGGCTGAGCAGGCGCAGGCCGGCGCTGCTGGGCTGCTGCTGGCACTGCTCGGGGGAGCTGAGCAGCAGGATGCGCTGGCCGGGGTGCAGCAGGGGGCGCAGGGCGTCCAGCCAGTGCTGGGGGCTGCCGGGCCAGGGGGCCATCAGGACCAGCAGCGGCGGTGCGGCGAAATCCTGCAGGTAGCCGTGCAGGCTTTCCGGGTTCTGACAGCGTTCGGTGCGCATGCCCCAGCGCCCGAGCAGGCGGCTGAGGGCGTCCAGGCCCAGGCCGTCGAGGGAGGTGAGCAGGGCGGTACGCCCCTTGAGCAGCTCGCAGAGCGGGTCGACAGCCTGTTCCTCGTTGGCCTGGGGGATATCGAAGGCGAAGCGGGTGCCCTGGCCCGGGGTACTTTGTACCTCGATGCGGCCGCCCATCATTTCCACCAGTTCCTTGCTGATGGCCAGGCCCAGGCCGCTGCCGCCGTAGCGTCGGGTGGTGCTGGAGTCGCCCTGGGCGAAGGACTCGAACAGCTGGGTCAGGGCCTGATCGCTGATGCCGATGCCGCTGTCGCTGATGGCGAAGATCAGGTGGGGATTGCCCTGGGAGTCGCTGCGCCACGAGACGTTGAGCGATACATGACCCTCGGCGGTGAATTTCAGGGCATTGCTCAGCAGGTTCATCAGCACCTGCTTGAGCCGGGTCGGGTCGCCCTGGATGCGCCGCGGTACCCCCGCTTCCAGGCTGATATAGAGGCGCAGGCGCTTGTCCAGGGCCTGGCCGGTAAACAGGCTGAGGGTGTCGGAAATCAGCTCTTCGAGATCGAATTCGATATGTTCCAGGCTGAGCTTGCCCGATTCGATGCGGGCGTAATCGAGGATGTCGTTGATCACGGCCATCAGTGAGCTTCCCGAGCTGGATATGGTGTCGACATAGAAGCGCTGGCTGCGATCCAGCGGGGTTTCCTTGAGCAGTTGCAGCATGCCCAGCACGCCGTTGAGCGGGGTGCGGATCTCGTGGCTCATCTTGGCCAGGAAGCGGCTCTTGGCCAGGTTCTCGATCTCCGCCTGTTCGGCGGCGCGGCGCGACTGGAAGCCTTCTTCCTTGAGCATATTGATGCGGTCGGCCAGGCCGATCGACAGGGTGATCAGCTCGATGGTCACGCCGACCTTGACCACCGCATCGCCATACAGGCCGAGCAGTTCGAGGCCCAGGGAACCGGACGTAGCGACGATAAAGGAGGCCAGCAGAATGCCCCAGGCGAGGATGTAGTAGGAACCATAGCGCAGGCCCTTGCGCCAGACGTAGGCCCCGCTGAGCAGCAGCACCAGGGACACCGCCAGAACGGTGAGGCTGGCGAGGATGTTCCAGGCCTGCAGACCGATCAGCGGCACCGACACCAGGCAACCGCCGACCAGCAGCATAAACAGGCGCAGGCCCAGATCCAGGCGCGGGAAATACTGTTGGGTGTGCAGGAAGTGGCGGCTGAACTGGGTGGCGGTGAGGCAGTGAATGTACATCAGGATATAGATGCTCACCGACTGCAGGCCGATATGCTCGGGCAGCAGCTTGAACAGCATGCCGTCGAAGCTGGCGGCGAACAGGCCGATATTGAAGCTGTACACCAGGTACCAGAAGTAGGCCGCCTCGCGCAGCGAGAGAAACAGGAACAGGTTGTAGCAGAACATGGCGAACAGCACGCCGTAGAAGGCACCGTTGATGCCCATCAGGTTTTCCTGGGTGGCGGCGCTGGCGTGGTAGGTGCTGAAGAACAGCGGCACGAAGACCGTGCTGGTGGTTTCCACGCGGATCAACAGGGTGCTGCTGCCGGGCGGCAGCTCGACCGGAAACCAGAAGTTGCGCACCTGCACCGGGCGCTGGGAGAAGGCGTAGTGGTCGCCGCTCTCCTGCGTCTGCCAGTTGCCGTCGGGGCCGGCCAGGTAGAGCTGCAGATGGTCGAGCAGCGGGTAATTGACTTCCAGGTAACCGCTCAGGTCGTTTGCCAGGCGGTTATCCAGCTGTACCTTGAACCACCAGACCGAGTTGTTCTTGCCGAGGTTGGCGTGCTCGCCGGCAACCGGAGTAAAGCGACGGTCGGCCAGGTTGCCGACCTGTTCCAGGGTCAGACTCCCGTCGGGGTCCTCCAGATAGGCCATGGCCGGCCCCAGGGAGAGGCGCAGGTCGTTGCTGTCGAGCAGCGCAGGTTGCAGTGCCCAGGCGGGGCCGCATAACCAGAGCAACAGCAGCGCAAGCCAGATATGAGGCATCCGCAAACCTCTTGGTTCTTATTGGGGGCCGTGCTTAGCCAGTTCCAGGGGCCTGGCGGACTACCACCGTCCGTCGTGAGGAAACGTCCGGCTTGCGGCGGTTTTTACGCTCTTTTGCGGCGAATGGCCGCCCAGTTCAGCGAAAAAGAGCGCGAAAAATCACCGGATCAGGCTTTTTCGCAGTAGGACGGTGTTGAATTCGACAGGCTCCAGATGCAGCCACTTTGCCCGGATGCGCGCTGCCCTTCAAGCGTCCTGATCGCGTTGGCCGAGCAGGCTTTCCACGGTGGGCACGCGGGTGTCGCTCTCCATCTGCGCGTCGTGCTCCAGCTGGTGGCTGAAACGTTCCAGGGAGCCCTGGGCCGGCTTGGCGTCGCTGGCGAATACCGGCGGGCTGAGCAGGTAGGCGGCGAGCAGACTACTGAGGGCCTTGAGGCTGTCGATATGGGTGCGTTCATAGCCATGGGTGGCGTCGCAGCCGAAGGCCAGCAGTGCGGTGCGGATATCATGGCCGGCGGTGACGGCCGATTGCGCATCGCTGTGGTAGTAGCGAAACAGGTCGCGGCGCACCGGGATGTCATGTTCGCCGGCCAGGCGCAGCAGCTGACGCGACAGGTGATAGTCGTAGGGCCCGCCGGAGTCCTGCATCGCCACGCTGACCGTGTGTTCGCTGGATTGCTGGCCCGGGGCGACCGGGGCGATATCGATGCCGACGAACTCGCTGACGTCCCAGGGCAGGGCGGCGGCAGCCCCGGAGCCGACCTCCTCGGTGATGGTGAACAGCGGGTGGCAGTCGATTTCCGGCTCCAGGCCGCTCTCCTGGATGGCCTTGAGCGCGGCGAGCAGGGCGGCGACGCCGGCCTTGTCGTCGAGGTGGCGGGCGCTGATATGACCGCTTTCGGTGAATTCCGGCAGCGGGTCGAAGGCCACGAAGTCGCCCACCGAAATGCCTAGGGATTCGCAGTCGGCGCGGGTGGTGCTGTAGGCGTCCAGGCGCAGCTCGACGTGGTCCCAGCTGATCGGCAGTTGATCCACCTCGGTATTGAAGGCATGCCCCGAGGCCATCAGCGGCAGCACGCTGCCGCGAATCACCCCGTGGTCGGTGAACACGCTGACCCGGCTGCCTTCGGCGAAGCGGCTGGACCAATGGCCGACCGGGGCCAGGCCCAGGCGGCCGTTGTCCTGCAGGGTGCGGACGATGGCACCGATGGTGTCCAGGTGCGCCGACACCGCGCGGTCCGGGCTGTTCTGCTTGCCCTTGAGGGTGCCGCGAATGGTGCCGCGGCGGGTCATCTCGAAGGGGATGCCGATCTCCTCCAGGCGCTCGGCGACATAGCGCACGATGGTGTCGGTGAAGCCGGTGGGGCTGGGGATGGCGAGCATCTCCAGCAGCACCCGCTGCAGGTAGTCGAGGTCCGGCTCGGGGAGTTTCTGCATACAAGGTCTCCTTGCGAAAAATGTCTGGGCGGCCTGCGATCTCGTAGGGTGAAGGACGCTTTATCCATCCCCCACATCGCCATGCTGGCTGAGAAAGGCGTTATCCGCCCTACACAGTGCTGGCCTTGATCAGTCTTGGCGCAACCCGGGCGGGCAGCGACCCGGGTTGCGCCGCGTATCGCGGCTCTGATGATGGTTCAATCCACCTGGCTAAGGGGAAACAGCAGGTCGATAAAGCGCTCGGCGGTGGGTTGCGGCTGATGGTTGGCCAGGCCGGCGCGTTCGTTGGCTTCGATAAACACGTATTCGGGCCGATCGGCTGCCGGTACCAGCAGGTCGAGGCCGACCACGGGGATATCCAGGGCGCGGGCGGCCTTGACCGCGGCATCGGCCAGCGTCGGGTGGAGGATGTCGGTGACATCGTCCAGGCTGCCGCCGGTGTGCAGGTTGGCGGTCTTGCGCACGGCCAGGCGTTGTCCGGCGGGCAGGATGCTGGCGTAGTCGACGCCGGCGGCATGCAGGGTGCGCAGGGTTTCGGCGTCCTTGGGAATGCGGCTTTCGCCGCCGGTGGCGGCCTGGCGTCGGCGGCTCTGGGCGTCGATCAGGTCGCCGATGCTGTGCCGGCCATCGCCCACCACTTGCGCCGGCCTGCGGATGGCCGCGGCCACCACCGCGAAGCCGATCACCAGGATGCGCAGGTCGCAGCCTTCGTGAAAGCTTTCCAGCAGTACCCGGCTGTCGAAGGTGCGGGCGCGCTCGATGGCGTCCTGCACGTCCAGTGGCGTGCGCAGGTCCACCGCCACTCCCTGGCCCTGTTCGCCGTCCACCGGCTTGACCACCAGGCTGCCGTGTTCGGCGAGGAAGGCGGCATTCTCCTCGGCGCTGCCGGCCAGGCGCTGCGCCGGCAGACTCAGGCCGGCGCGGGCCAGGGCGCGGTGGGTCAGGCGCTTGTCCTGGCACAGGGTCATGCTCACCGCGCTGGTCAGGTCGCTCAGCGACTCGCGGCAGCGAATTCGCCGGCCGCCGTGGCTCAGGGTGAACAGGCCGGCTTCGGCATCGTCGACCTGCACCTCGATGCCGCGGCGCAACGCCTCATCGACGATGATCCGCGCATAGGGGTTCATCTCGGCATGGGGGCCGGGGCCGAGGAACAGGGTCTGGTTGATGCCGTTCTTGCGCTTGATGCTGAAGGTCTGCAGTTCGCGAAAGCCCAGCTTGGCGTAGAGCTGCTTGGCCTGGCCGTTGTCATGCAGCACCGACAGGTCGAGGTAGCTCAGGCCGCGGCTCATGGAGTGTTCGACCAGGTGGCGCACCAGCACTTCGCCGACCCCGGGCCGGGCGCAGCGAGGGTCGACGGCCAGGCACCAGAGGCTGCTGCCGTTTTCCGGGTCGTTGTAGGCCTTGTGGTGGTTGAGGCCCATGACGCTGCCGATTATCGCGCCGCTGTCTTCGTCTTCGGCCAGCCAGTAGGTGGGGCCGCCCTGGGGGTAGGGGGTGAGCTTGTCCGGGTCGATCGGCAGCATGCCGCGCATCCGGTACAGGCAGTTGATGGCCTGCCAGTCCGTCTCGTTCTGCGCCCGGCGGATACGGTAGCCGCGAAAGCCACGGCGCGCCGGGCGGTAGTCGCTGAACCACAGGCGCAGGGTATCGGAGGGGTCGAGAAAGAGTTGCTGCGGTGCCTGGGCCAGCACCTGCTGCGGCGCGGCGACATACAGGGCGATGTCGCGCTCGCCGGGCCGTTCGTCGAGCAGGGCCTGGGCCAGTTCGACGGCATCCGGGTAGGTGTGGCCGATCAGCAGGCGGCCCCAGCCGCAGTGCACGGCCTTGGGCTGGCTGGGCGGGGCGCTGTGGTCCTCGGCCAGACGCGCCTGCAGGCGTTCGTAGGAAGGTGTCTGGCCGCGCACAAGGCGCTGGTTGTAGGCAGTGGCGCGCATGGGAATGTCCCTCGTCCTCTATCGCTACGCCCGGTCTCTGGGCCGGGTCGTGGGTTGAGTCGCGATAACCCGGATTGCATCCGGGCTATGACTGTGCCGAGATCGGCGTAGGGTGGATGTCGCTTTTTTCATCCACCCGCAGGGTGAAAAAACGCTGCGCGGTTTTCCACCCTGCGGAACTACAGCCCCTGTTCGTTCAACCAGAGGTTGAGCGCCGCCATCTGCCACAGCTTGGAGCCGCGTAGCGGAGTCAGTTGGCCATGGGGATCGGTCAGCAGGCGATCCAGCATGGCCGGGTTGAACAGACCGCGATCCTGGCTCGGGTCGAGCAGCAGATCGCGTACCCAGCCCAGGGTCGCGCCTTCCAGATGCTTGAGTCCCGGCACCGGGAAGTAGCCTTTGGGCCGATCGATCACCGCGCCGGGAATCACTTGGCGCGCCGCTTCCTTGAGCACATGCTTGCCGCCATCGGGCAGTTTGAAACGGCCCGGAATCCGCGCCGAGAGTTCTGCCAAACGGTAGTCGAGGAACGGTGTGCGCGCCTCCAGGCCCCAGGCCATGGTCATGTTGTCGACCCGCTTGACCGGGTCGTCGACCAGCATCACCGTGCTGTCCAGGCGCAGGGCCTTGTCCACCGCGGCGCTCGCTCCGGGCTGGGCGAAGTGCTGGCGAACGAACTCGCCGGCCGCATCGTTGGTCAGCCAGCGGGGCTGCACGCAGGCGGCGTATTCCTCGTGCTCGCGGTCGAAGAAGGCGCTGCGGTAGGCGGCGAAGGCATCCTCCGCGCCATCCACCAGCGGGTACCAGTGGTAGCCGGCGAACAGTTCGTCGGCCCCCTGGCCGCTCTGCACCACCTTGCAGTGTTTGGCCACTTCCCGGGACAGCAGGTAGAAGGCGATGCAGTCGTGGCTGACCATCGGCTCACTCATGGCGCGGAAGGCCGCCGGCAACTGCTCGAGAATTTCGTGTTCGCCGATGCGCAGCTGGTGGTGGCGGGTGGCGAAGCGTTCGGCGATCAGGTCGGAGTACTGGAATTCGTCGCCGCGCTCGCCGCCGGCATCCTCGAAGCCGATGGAGAAGGTCGAGAGGTTTTCCACTCCGGCCTCGCGTAGCAGGCCCACCAGCATGCTGGAGTCGACCCCGCCGGAGAGCAGCACGCCGACATCCACCGCGGCGCGCTGGCGGATCGACACGGCCTGGCGCATGCCGTCCAGCACCTGGTCACGCCATTCTTCCAGGCCGTAGCCGCTTTCATCGGGGCGCGGGCCGAAGGTCAGGTTCCACCAGGTCTGCTGCTCGCAGTGACCCTGGGCGTCGACACGCAACCAGCTGGCCGGCGGCAGTTTCTCCACGCCGGCGAGGATGGTGCGCGGAGCCGGGACCACGGCGTGGAAGTTCAGGTAGTGGTTGAGCGCGATGGGGTCCAGGGTCTTGCCGATATCGCCGCCGGCCAGCAGGGCCGGCAGGCTGGAGGCGAAGCGCAGGCGTTGGCCGGTGCGCGACAGGTACAGGGGTTTGACCCCGAGGCGGTCGCGGGCGATAAACAGCTGTTGGCTGTCGCGCTCCCACACGGCGAAGGCGAACATGCCGTTGAGCTTGGGCAGCAGCGCCGTGCCCCAGGCGTGATAGCCCTTGAGCAGCACCTCGGTGTCGCCGTCGGAGAAGAAGCGGTAGCCCAGGTCCTGCAGTTCGTGGCGCAGTTCCGGGTAGTTGTAGATGGCACCGTTGAATACCATCGACAGGCCCAGGTCGCTGTCGATCATCGGCTGGCCCGAGGCTTCGGCCAGGTCCATGATCTTCAGCCGGCGATGGCCGAGGGCGACGGGGCCCTGGCTGTGGAAGCCGTGGGCGTCGGGGCCGCGAGGGGCCAGGTGATGGGTGATGCGCTCGACCGCAGCCAGATCGGCCGGTCGTTGATCAAAACGTAGTTCTCCAGCTATTCCGCACATAGTTCCTTACCGGTATTGCCGTTGGGGAGGGCTCGACGGGGCAGCTGGCGTGGTGGTCAGCGCGTGGCGTATGGGGCCCGCTGGCTGCCTGCGAACTGCTCGCCGAACCTTTTACACCAAAACAAATAAATGCTTTCATGTCAAAGTTTAATGTCGGATAAAAAGGCAGTTATGACCGATAAAATAGTTTCTACTGAAATAGATTTGTCATCTGTCGTGGCCTTCGAACTGCCGCTGTTCCAGGCCCTGAGGCGGCTGCAGCAGGCGGGGGAGGTGCATGCCAAGCGGCTCAGCCGCTTTGGCGGGCTGACGCCGATGCAGTTGATGATCCTGCAGGTGCTGGCCGGCGAGAAACGCCTGACCGCCAGTGACCTCAGCGGCCGGGTCAGCCTGACCGCGGCGACCCTGTCGGGCATGCTCGACCGCCTGGAAGAGCGCGGCCTGCTGCAGCGCCAGCGCGACGATCAAGACCGCCGGCGGCAGTGGCTGCTGCTCAGCGATGCCGGGCGCGAACTGGTGCAGCAGGCTCCCAGCCTGTTGCCGCCGGAATTTCGCCAGCGCTTTGCCGCCCTGAGCGATTGGGAGCGACACAGCCTGACCGCCGCGCTATTGCGCGCGGCGCAGCTGTGTGGAGAGATGGACTAGTGTCGCGTCAGCCATGAAATGTCGGAGCAGCGTAGGGTAGGTTAGCGGTGCCAAGCGCTGATCGGTCAGGCACCGCGATCGTGGCGCACCGCGTAACCCACCAAGCGGGCGCAACGAATCTTGCTGGATCATTGCTATAGGCAGTACGGGCCTAACCCACCCTACGACCTGGAGGCAATTGCGCTTATCGGCTTGCGGGTACCTGTAGGAGCGGCCCATGGCCGCGATCCAGGCGACTCGGTGCCCCTCCCGGCCAACAGCAGTTCGGCCGGGGAAACGATTATTACAAGACAGGCCTTTCAGCGCTGGGCGCTGATCTTGGGTTGGCGATACAGATCGATCAGCACCTGATCGAGAATCGACGATGCGCCCCAGGGCCGCGGGTCGTTGAGGATGGCCACCACGGCCCAGCTGTTGCCATTGCTGTCGCGGCTGTAGCCGGCGATGGCGCGCACGTTGTTCAGGGTCCCGGTCTTGATCCGCGCCTGACCCACCAGCGGGGTCTTGTGCAGGCGGCGGCGCATGGTGCCGTCCATCGCCACCAGCGGCAGCGAACTCATGAACTCGGCGGCGTAGGGGCTTTGCCAGGCGGCCTCCAGCAGTTTGGCCATTTCCCTGGCGCTGACCCGCTCGGCGCGGGACAGGCCGGAGCCGTTTTCCATCACCAGATGCGGGGCGGTAATGCCCTTGCGCGCCAGCCAGGCGCGAATCACCCGTTGCGCCGCCTTGCCGTCGTCCAGGTCGGCGGGGGCGCGGAACTGCGCCCCCAGGCTGAGGAACAGCTGCCGGGCCATGGTGTTGTTACTGTACTTGTTGATGTCGCGGATGATCTCCACCAGGTCCGGGGAGTAGGCCCGGGCCAGCAGGCGTGCGTTGCTCGGCACATTGGCCAGGCGGTCCTTGCCCTGGATGCTGCCGCCCAGTTCCTGCCAGATGGCGCGAATGGCCCCGGCGGCATAGCTGGGGTGATCGAGCAGCGACAGGTAGGTCTGCGAGCTGCAGCCTTCGGCCAGTTGGCCGCTGACAATCACGTTGGTGCCGTCGAACTCGGTCACCGGGTTATAGCGCACATCCGGCCAGCCCGGGCATTTGGCGGCGGGCAGGGCCTTGACCCGATTATCGATGCGGATATCGGCAATCGGCGGCTCGGCGACAATATGAACCTTGCCGCCCTCGGTGCGGGCGATAAAACGCAGGGCCTTGAGGTTGACCAGCAGCGAGTCCGGGGTCACCAGAAAGGGCTTGTTGGCGTCGCCGCCGTCATCGTTGAAACTGGGCAGTTGCGGCTGTACGAAATGGCTGCGGTCGAGTACCAGGTCGCCAGTCACCTGCAGCACGCCGTTGGCACGCAGGTCGCGCATCATCAGCCAGAGCTTTTCCATATTCAGCTTGGGGTCGCCGCCGCCCTTGAGAAACAGGTTGCCGTTAAGCACACCGTTCTTCAGCTGGCCGTCGGTGAAGAATTCGGTTTTCCATTGGTGGGTCGGGCCGAGCAGTTCGAGCGCCGCATAGGTGGTCACCAGCTTCATGGTGGAGGCCGGGTTGACGGAAATGTCGGCGTTGAAAAAGGTACTGCTGCCCGGGCCATTGAGTGGCACTGTCACCAGCGACAGGGATTGGCTGCTGATCTTGTTGGCTTTCAGCGATTGCTCGACCTTGCTCGGCAGGCCGGCGGCGTGCAGGGGCAGGGCCAGGGAGGCGAACAGGCTGCCGAGAGCCAGGTGACGCAGGGTATTGATCATGGGCAGGTACCCTCCAGCTGAGGGATAGAGATGACGCGAGACATGGCTAGCGATCCCATCGCGATTTGGGATGAAGTTGGCAATTATGCCCCAAGCCTGCGCGGGTTGCCTGGTCGTCAGGGCCCAGGGCGTGGATTTTTCTTGGTGCGAGGGCTCTGGGATGGCCTTTGCCGCTATGGGCGCACAGTCTGCGCCTGCCCCGTTGGTGCGTCCGCCTGGCTGCGGCGCGGGCGTTCGGGTGGCGAAACTGCTAGAGTGCGCGGCGTTATCACTTTTGAGGATTGTTCCATGGCTACTAACCGTTCCCGCCGTCTGCGCAAAAAACTCTGCGTGGATGAATTCCAGGAGCTGGGTTTTGAGCTGAACCTGAACTTCAAGGACGACCTGGCCGAGGACGTCATCGATGCCTTCCTCGAGCAGTTCCTGCGTGACGCCATGACCGCCAATGGCCTGGGCTATGTGGGCGGCGACGACTACGGTTTGGTGTGCCTGGCCAAGCGTGGCTCGGTCAACGAAGAGCAGCGTGCCCAGGTTGAAGCTTGGCTGAAAGGCCGCACCGAGCTGGTGGATTTCACCGCCAGCCCGTTGATGGATGTGTGGTACCCGGACAGCCCGATCAATCAGGCCTGATCCTTCAGCCGGGTTTGGCCGACAAGGCAGAACCCAGGCTGGCGATAAACGGGGCCGGGTGTGCGTCATGCATGCCCGGCCCCGTTTTGTTTGGGCTATGTCCCAATTTCATGTTGTACGCAGCTTTTGTAGGGTGGGTTAGCCGGCTGCCGCCATTGCCAAGCATCATGCCTCTCGGGACGCGGCGTAACCCACCAGCGACGCAACGCGCACCATTGCCTGGTGGGTTACGCGTCGCACCACTGTCGTGTACGGATTCTCGGTCGGTGTTGCGCGCCGCTAACCCACCCTACGAAGTCAGCCCTGCCTTGGCCAGCACGGCGGCCTCGTCCACCTCGTCGATTTGCTCGCGGCCGAGAAAGCGTTCGGCATAGTCCCGGTAGATTTTCTGGCGCACGAACAGGCCGAACAGCTGCGTGTCGATATGCGCACCCTGGCACATGCCGGCCATGATATTCAGCGCCTCGGACAGCAGTTTGCCTTTCTTGTAGGGGCGGTCCACCGCCGTCAGTGCCTCGAAAATATCGGCTATCGCCATCATCCGTGCCGGCAGGCTCATGTCCTCGCGTTTCAGGCGTTTCGGGTAGCCGCTGCCGTCCATTTTCTCGTGATGGCCGCCGGCGATCTCGGCGACATTGCGCAGGTGGGGCGGGAAGGGCAGACGATCGAGCATCAGGATGGTCTGCACGATATGGTGGTTGATGATGTAGCGCTCTTCGCCGGTCAAGGTGCCGCGGGTGACGCTCAGGTTGTACAGCTCGCCACGGTTGAACTTGTGCAGCGGTACGTCCAGTTTGAACCCCTGCGGGTTGTCGGCCGGGATCAATTCGCAGGCGGGGCGCTCGATCAGGTGCTCGGGCTTGTCGGCCAGCAGTGGCTCCTCGACCGGCAGCGCCACGGCCGGGCTGCGCTCCTGGCGGCGGCCTTCCTCCCAGGACACGCCGAGGCGATCGTCCAGGGTCCGTAGCCAGGTGCGCGCGCCGATTTCGCGCAGGCGCTGCAGGTCGGCCTCGGCCATGGCTTCGCCGCCGATATTGCTGCGCGCGACAAAGGCGAACTCGTCATCCAGTGCCGCCAGCAATTCGTCGCGCAGGCGCGCCAGCGGCTCGGCATCGCCGCCTTGGGCGCAGCCTTGCCAGTAGGCGATCCAGGCATCGCGCTTGAGTACCTCGAAGCGCATGCGCACCTCGTGGATGCGGTCGTACAGGGTTTCCAGCTTGGTCGCCTTGTCCACCACATACTCGGGGGTGGTGACCTTGCCGCAGTCGTGCAGCCAGGCGGCGATATGCAGGGCTTCCCATTCCTCGTCGCTCGGCCGGTAGGCGTGGAAGGCGGGTTCGTCGCTGGCGGCGGCGGCGCGGGCGAGCATCAGGGTGATTTCGGGCACGCGCTGGCAGTGGCCGCCGGTATAGGGGCTCTTGGCGTCGATGGCCCCGGCGATCAGCTGGATAAAGGCGTCCAGCAGTTTCCTCTGCCGTTCCAGCAGGCGCTGGCTCTCGATACAAAGGGCGGCGACTCCAGACACCGCTTCGACGAAGGCGATGCGTTCGGGGCGCAGCATGGTCTGATCGGACTCCTCGCCGAGGTCACGATGCAGCAGCAACAAGACCCCGAGGGTATCGCCCTGACGGTTGTGCAGGCCGGTGGCGACCAGGTGCACCCTGGGGCTGTCGAGGGCCTGCAGCAGGCTCTGGAAGTCGCCGGCCTGGTCGAACCCTATGGAGGTGGCCGTGCTGGCACCGCCACTGGCCGGCTGGCGCAGCCAGTCCGGTATCTGGCTGGCGGTCAGGTCGTAATGGGTCAAGCCGTGCTTGTCCAGGCTGTGCTGCTGGCCGTTGAGAAACAGGCCGTGGGGTTCCAGACGACCGCTTTCGCTATCGCTCAGGTAAATCAGCCCGCCATGGGCGGCGCTGATCGCCACGGTTTCCTCCAGCACCCGTTTCAGCAGCGCATCGAAGCGGGTTTCGGCGGAAAGACTGGCGGTGATTTCCAGGAAGCTGGAAATCGTCTCTTTCATCCGCGCCATGGAAACCGCCAGCTGGTCGACCTCCAGCACTGGCGAGCGACCGCTGGCCGGGTAGCTGAAATCGAAGCGGCGAATCGCCTCGGCCTCCATCACCAGGGAGCGCAGCGGCTTGACGATAATCCTCGAGCTGAGCCAGCCCAGGGGCAGGCAGAGCAGCAGGGTGGTCAGGGTGACCAGCGCCCCTTGCCAGCGGATGCGGTAGGCGTCGGCCAGCAGTTCATCCTCCGGAACCAGCAGGGCCAGGTGCAGACCCTGGGGGCCGCCTTCCTGCATATGGCGGCTGGAGACCACCCAGCGCCGCTGGTTCAACTCCAGGGTGTCCTGTTGCCGACGCTCCACGCCATTGGCGAGCAGGGCGGCAAAGGTCGGACTGAGGTCGCGGGCCAGGGTCAGCTTGGGCGCGCCGTCATCGCTCACCAGGCGCGCTCGGTCCGGGTAGGCCACGGCATGGCCCTGGGGGTCGAACAGGATCACCTCGGTCGAAGGCGTTACCCGGTGCTTGGCCAGGGTATCGGACAGGTCGGCCAGGGTCAGGTCGGCCCCCAGCACCGTGGTCAGGCCAGCGCGCCGGGCCAGCGTGGTGCCGACCTCGGCAGTGGAAAAGAACACATAGGGGGCGGTGGTGATCTGCCCGCCATCGGCGCGAGCGCGGTTGTACCAGTCGCGCTTGCGCGGGTCGTAGTTTTCCTTGAGGCGCTGGCGGCGGCTGATGGGGTTTAGCGAACCATCGAAGAACAGGTAGTTGGCCTCGGTGCCGGCGGCGCTGCGTTCGATCGACCAGACCTGGTAGGCGGCCTGGTCCGGGGCGTCGAAGCGCTCCTTGAGCATGTCGCTGCGCAGCGGGCGCACCATAAAGAAGTCGCCATCCGCGTAGCCGAGGTAGAGCGATGCCAGTTTCGGGTTGTCGCGCAGGGCCTGTACCAGCGGCTTGAGTAACGCCAGGCGGCCCTCCAGGTCGGTGGCCTGGGTGGCTTCATGCAGCGCCAGCAGGCTGAGCAGATGGCGGATGGGTTGATAGGTGTGCAGCAGGTCCTGTTGCACCTCCTGCTCGATACGCTGGAACAGGCTGTTACTGCTGGTGAAGATGATCTGGGTGGTTTGCTGGTAATTGAATACGCCGAGGATGATGCCGGTCAGCAGGAGCAGAAAGGTGAACAGTGCACTGATATGGATATGCAGCGGTGCGCGTCGCTCGCGTATGCGGACTTGATCGGGCATTCGCCTCACTCCTGTGGTTTGCGCTCTGTTAGCAGCAAAGCATAGTGAAGGTGCGACAGCTTGCCGGCGGAAAGTCCCGAAGACGATAAAGTTTTTATTGCCAGCGGTTCTAAGCGCTCCCGGTGGGCGACAACCCGGGCCCCGTTGCCGGGGCTGTCTTCAGGCGCTCCTGTGCGCGACTGCTCAGGCTCAGGGCTGTGGCGGATTGGCTGGCATCCGCTGGGCGCGGTTGTTCAACAGCTGGCGCAGGCCGTGAACCAGTAGGGCGATAAACAGGGCCAGCACCACCCCGAACAGCGCATTGAGCAGGCGTACTTCGGCCAGGTCCCAGTCCTGCGCCAGGCTTTCCGCCAGCAGCACGAAGCACACCGTGGTCTGCAGCACGAACAGCCCGTAGTTGTTGGCCTGCAGGCCGCGGCTGAGGGCGATCAAGGGCAGCAGGATGGCCACCATCAGCGCCGGGTCCTGCACGTTATGGCCGAGCAGGATCAGCAAGCCGGCCGCCGCCACGCTGGCCAGGATCGATTGCAGAGCGCGCACCAGGCTGCCCTGGAAATCCAGCTGCAGGGTGGTGACCACGGTCAGGGTCAACCAGTAGCCGCGTTCCAGCCCCGCCAGGTTGACGATCAGTCCCGCCAGGGCGAAGGCCAGGGTGCAGCCCAGGGCATGCAGCCGCCATTGCTGCTGCGGCAGGCGCTTGGCGTGGCGCTTGAGCACCTTGATGATGCTGATAAAGCGCGGCATATAGGGCCACATGCGCAGGCCGTGCATGCCGCGCAGGCCGAAGGCCAGGAGCATCACCCAGAGCCCGCCGAGGATAAACAGCATGGCGATGGCATAGGGGTTGTTGAGGTTGCCCAGTCCCTGCTGGCCCTGCCCCAGGCACAGGCAGATCGCCAGACCGATGCCCAGTTTTCCGGATTCGCTGCCGAAGCGCTGCAGCCAGGCCAGGAGGAAACCGAAGGCGGCGAAGATCAGGAAGCTGGCATAGGGATGGCCAGCCGCCCAGAAGCCCAGGCCGGCGCTGCAGGCCCCCAGGCCGCAGAGCATCAACATGCGCAGCATGCCCAGGCGGTGCAGCGGGTTGGCCTGGGCGGCCTGAAACGCTCCCGCCGAGGCCCAGAGAAAGCCCGGGTGGGCGCTGAACAAGCCGAGCAGCAGGGGCAGGGCGCAACCGAAACCGGCGACCATGGCCGGGCCCCAGGCGGGTGGCCCGGCGTGCCAGCTAAAGATTTGTTTGAACAGACGCTTCATCGCTTATACCGGGCTCGAGCGGCCCGTCATCTCCCGGGCCATTTCAGTAGCGTAGCTGTCGGTCATGCCGGCGATAAAGTCGATCATGCGCAGGAACGAGCGGTACAGCGGCCAGTTTGGATCGGGTGCGTTGTTGCCGAGCAGGTCGAGAATGCGCCGGTTCTTGAACGAAGGCGTGCGTCCGCCGTGCTGCTCCAGTGCCGCGCCGCAGAAGGCGTTGAGGAGGATTTCCAGGGTGGTGTAGGCCCCGATCTCGTGCAGGGTCTTGCGCTTGTCCTGGAAGATCTTCTGTCGCGCCATGTCCTTGGCGCTCTGCACGCAGCGCTTGGCGGTGCCGTGCATATGCTCGACCAGGTCGCCCTGCAAGGTACCGGCGAGCAAGGCGTCCTGCTGTTCGACGAAGGCATGTGCGGCGGCATTGGTCAGGTGTTCGATGGCCTTGCCGCGCAGGATCGCCAGCTTGCGCCGCCTGGAGTCGTCGGGGCCGAGCTGGCGGTAGGTTTCCGGCAGGTCGTCGCCCACCAGGTCGAGCAGCAGCGCTTCGACTTCGCGGTAGTCGAGCAGCTCCATTTCCAGGCCGTCTTCCAGGTCGATCAGGCCATAGCAGATATCGTCCGCCGCCTCCATCAGGTAGACCAGCGGGTGACGCGCCCAGCGCTGTTCTTCCAGCTGCGGCAGGCCGAGCTTGCCGGCGATCTGCTCGAGCAGCGGCAGCTCGCTACGTGCCATTGAACAACCAAAATGGCGGTCAGGGAAACCCACTGTTTTCATGGTGGAAAATCCATTTTTG
>JBFJZW010000021.1:0-27124 GCA_041621875.1 Pseudomonas sp.
CTTTCGTTGGCGAGCTTGCCTACCTGCGCGTCAACGAGGTCGAGGACTTCCACTTCGCCGGTATGGCCTTCGACAACCTCAGCGTCGACCGTAGTGCCTGGGCCTACCAGGTGATGGCCACCCCGTCGTGGAACAACGTGTTCGACGGCTGGGATCTGAGCATGCCGATCTCCTACGCCGAGCAGTTGCAGGGTACTGCCGCAGTGGCCGGGGCCTTCGGTGCCCTGGTCGGCGAGGGTGATCGTCGCGCCAGCCTCGGCCTGACCGCGAAATACCTCAACAACCTGGAACTGGGTGCAACCTACAACGCCTTCCTCGGCAGTGCTGATCTGGCCAAGCGCCCGTTGGCCGACCGCGACTACCTGGCGATCAGCGCCAAGTACAGCTTCTGAGGAGGGATGTCGAAATGAGTGCATGGCCCTTGGCATGCACTTCGTGGGTGGCCTCTGGCCACCCGGGGAGTTGTTTATGAAAATCCTTCTCGGTCTTGGCGTGTCCCTGCTGGTGGGCATGGGCGGCGTCCTGGCTTTTTCGCCACGTAGCACGCCGGCCATGCCGGCGGCTCAGGTACCGGTTGAGCGCATGCAACTCAACGCCGTGGCGCAGAGCGCCGCCGGCCTGTTGGTCGCCGGCGAGCTCGGGCATATCCGCTTGTCGAGCGATCAGGGTCAGAGCTGGAAGAGCGCTGAACTGTCGGTACAACGGCATGCACTGATCACCCGGTTGAGCTTTGCCGACAGCCAGCAGGGTCTGGCCCTCGGCCACGAGGGCTGGATACTGCGCACCGAAGACGGCGGGCGCAGCTGGAGCGAGGTGGCGTTCAATGAGCAAGGTGCCGAACCGCTGATGGATGCGCAACGTCTGCCTTCGGGCGACTGGCTGGCAGTGGGGGCGTTTGGGCGCGTATTGCGCTCGCGCGATGGCGGTCGCCAGTGGCATGCCGAGCGGATCGAGGGGCAGGAGGACTGGCATCTCAACGGTATCGCCGGCTCGGCAGACGGCCGTCACTGGCTGATCGTTGGCGAGGCAGGCAGCCTGCTGCGCTCGCTCGATGCGGGTGCCAGCTGGCAGGCGCTGCCGTCCTTCTACGAGGGCTCGCTGTACGGGGCCATCAGCCTGGGGCAGGAACGCTGGCTGGCCTATGGCATGCGCGGCCAGCTGTTTCGCAGCGACGACGCGGGCGAGCATTGGCAGGCCGTGCCACTGCCTCTGCCGGTGTCACTGTATGCCGCTGCCATCGCCGCCGATGGCAGCGTGTTGCTGGCCGGTCAGGGCGGCGTGTTGCTGGTGAGCCGGGATGCCGGCGACTCCTTCCATGTGCTGCACGAGAGCGGCCAGGAAAGCTTCACCGACCTGCTGATCACGGCCAACGGGCCCTGGTTGCTGGCCAGTGACGCCGGCCTGCGCCGCTACCAGCCTGCCGAGCCCTTTACCCTCGCCGAGGAGTCCCATCCATGACCGCCATACTGCCCGCGACCCGCCTCGAACGCCTGGTCGCTCACTTCGCGCGGCAGCTGCTGGCCTGGCGTATGCCCCTGGGCCTGCTGTTTGTGCTGCTGACGCTGGGCCTGGGTGTGTCCGCCCTGGCCACTCGCCTGGACCCGGGTTTCAACAAGTTGATCCCGCTCAGCCACCCCTATATGGCGGCCTTCAAGGCCCATGGCGACAGCTTCTCCGGTGCCAACCGGATCCTCGTCAGCCTGCATTGGAAAGGTGAGGGCGATCTGTACAACCCGGAGTTTCTCGAAGCCCTGCGCGAGGTCACCGAAGCGGTGTTCTTTACCCCCGGGGTGAACCGCAGTGGGGTACGTTCGCTGTTCACCCCCAATGTGCGTTATATCGAGGTGACCGAGTCCGGCTTTACCGGGGATGTGGTGGTGCCCTCACGCTTTATCGCCGATGCCGAGGGGCTGGCACAGATTCGCGCCAATGTGGCCAAGTCCGGTGAAGTTGGCCAACTGGTGGCCAACGATCTGCGCTCGGCCATGGTCCAGGCGGATCTGCTGGAAATCGACCCGCAGACGGGCGAGAAGCTGGATTACGCGGCCGTGGCCAGTGCCCTGGAGGCCATTCGCAGCCAGCATGAAAACAGCCTGATCGATATCCAGATCGTCGGCTTTGCCAAGGTCATGGGTGAGGTCATGGACGGCCTGTTTAGCGTGATGAGCTTCTTCGCCGTGGCCTTCGTCATTACGGCCGTACTGCTGTGGCTTTATTGCCGCTCGTTCAAGCTGACCCTGCTGGCCATTACGGTGGCGCTGCTGCCGGTGATCTGGCTGCTCGGCCTGCTGCCGCTGATTGGCTACGGCATCGATCCGATGTCGGTGCTGGTGCCTTTTCTGATCTTTTCCATCGGCGTGTCCCATGCGGTGCAGATGACCAATGCCTGGAAGCAGGATGTACTGGCCGGTGCCGATGCCCGCTCGGCGGCCGAGGGTGCCTTTCGCAAGCTGGCGGTGCCCGGCACCGTGGCGCTACTGGCCAATGCCCTGGGTTTTATGGTGATCATGCTGATCGATATCCCCATCGTCCATGAGCTGGGTGTCACCGCCTGCCTGGGCGTGGCCCTGATGATCGTCACCAACAAGCTGTTCCTGCCGATCATCCTCTCGCACTTGGAGCTGGAGTGCGGGGCACGCCGCCCGGGGGACGACACGGGCCGAGCCCGTCTGTGGTGGGCCCTGTCGGCCCTGGCCCTGCCGCGGCCGGCGCTGCTCAGCTTGGCCATGCTGGTGCTGTTGCTGGGGGCGGGCACCTATCAGTCGCGCCATCTGCTTACCGGCGACGTGGGCAGTGGCGCGCCGGAGCTGCATGCCGAGTCACGCTACAACCGTGACAACGCGGCTATCGTTGCCAACTACTCGATCAGCATGGACGTGCTCTCGGTCTATGCCGAAACCGTCGCCGAAGAGGAGGCCTGTCTGGATTGGTCGCTGATGAATGTGGTGGAGCGCTTCGATCTGTATATGCGTGGCGTTGCCGGGGTGCAGTCGGTGACCACGGTGGCCGGTGGCATCAAGCTGTACACCTCGGCCAATAACGAGGCCAACCCGCGCTGGGCGGCGCTGCAGCGCTCGCCCCAGGCCCTGCGCATCGGTGGCGGCGCGGCCAATCCCGAACTGGGCCTGAACAGCGAGGGCTGCCGGGTGCTCAACCTGCTGGTCTATCTGGATGATCACCAGGGCGCGACCCTGAGCCATGTCACCGACGAGGTGGAGCGGTTTATCGCCGCCGAGCAGACCCCGGGCATTCGCCTGCAGTTAGCCGGTGGCAATGCGGGGGTGGCCGCGGCCACCAACGAGGCGGTGGAACAGGCCGAGGTGCAGATGCTCTCGGCGCTGTTCGCCACCATCGGTCTGCTCTGCTGGCTGACCTTTCGCTCCTGGCGTGGGGTGTTGTGTGTGCTGGTGCCGCTGATGCTGGTGACCATTCTGTGCAACGCGTTGATGGCCCTGCTCGGCATCGGCCTGAAAGTCGCCACCCTGCCGGTGATTGCCCTGGGCGTGGGGGTCGGGGTGGATTACGGGGTCTATCTCTACGAGCACATGCAGCATGAAATGCGTCATGGGCTGGGCCTGCGCGAGGCGTTCTACCAGGCCATGCGCCAGCGTGGCACGGCGGCGGTGTTCACCGCGCTGACCATGTCCATCGGGGTTGGCACCTGGGCCTTCTCCGCGCTCAAGTTCCAGGCCGATATGGGGGTGCTGCTGGCCTTTATGTTCCTGGTCAATGTACTCGGTGCGATCTTTCTGTTGCCGGCCCTGGCGGTTTGGCTGGGGGTAGGGCAGGAGGGCAGACGGCCGCATGTGCCTGGCCTGAATGTGCCGCTCTCGGGGCAGGAAACCAGCCTGAAGTGGCCCCAGGAGCAGGAGAAAGCGGAGCGCCTCGAGCAACCCTGAAGGGCAACCGGAAGAGCAGGGCAGCGGCCTTTCAGCCGGACCTGAACGGCAGGTGGACAAGGGGCCAAAGTGCGCCGCGTCTGCCTGCCGTTTTCTGCGTCTGGTTTTTGGCTGGGCTCCCTTGTCGGATGGGGGCAACGGGGGCGAGCGGCCCGCAGCAGGGCTGCGATGGGTCGGGTGCCTTCAGGCTCGCACGCAACCCGGTACAGGGGCATAGCCTTCTGCTGACCAGCTCTGTACGCCTGCTCGGTTCCATCAGTCTGCTGGAGGCGGCATCGGCCGTTTGGACGATTTGCCCTGAGTCGCTTCGCTCCAGACTTTCGGGCAGTTGGGTGCCGCTCCTGAGCGCCCTATCAGCGACAAGGCAGTGACCATGGAATTTGCGTTCAGCGACGAGCAGAACATGATCCGCGAGTCCGCCGAGGGCTTCCTCGCGGATGTCTCAGACTCCGCCGCCGTAAGGGCGGCGATGAGCAGCGAGACGGGTTACGACCAGCGGCTCTGGCAACGCCTGTGCGGCGAAATGGGCTGGCCGGCTATCCATATCCCCGAGGCATACGGTGGCCTGGGACTTGGTTTTGTCGAACTGGCGATTCTTCTCGAACAGATGGGCCGCCGCCTGCTCTGTTCGCCTTTTTTCGCCACGGCCTGCCTGGCGACTCCGGCGCTGCTGCTGGCCGCTAGCGAGGAGCAAAAGGCGCGCTGGTTGCCGTTGCTGGCCGAAGGCAGCCTGACGGCCAGCCTGGCCTATGTCGCGGGTCATGGCTGTGGCGTCGAGGCAGTCGCTGCGACCGCACGTAGCGAGGGCGAGGGCTTCGTTCTCGACGGTGTGTTGCGTCAGGTGGTCGACGGCCACAGTGCGGGCCTGCTGATCATCGCCGCCCGCACGTCCGGCAGCCGTGGCGCTGAGGGCATCAGCCTGTTCGTTCTGAATGCGGCTACAACGGGTGTCAGCCGCCACCTAAAGCCAACCCTGGATCAGACCCGCAAGCTGGCCGAAGTGGAGTTGCGCCAGGTTTATGTCGGTGCAGATGCCCTGCTCGGCGAGTTTGGCCAGGGCGCGGCGCTGCTGGAGTGCGTTCTGCAATTGGCCTGCGCCGCACAGGCGGCGGAGCAGGTGGGCGGGGCCCAGCAAAGCCTGGACCTGACCCTGGCCTATACGGCCGAACGTCAGCAGTTCGGCCGTGCCATTGCCAGCTTCCAGGCCATCAAGCATCGGGCTGCGGACATGATGCTGCAGGTCGAGTGCGCCCGTTCCGCCGCCTACTACGCCGCCTGCGTGGCCCAGGAAGCGCTTGCACAACAGGGTGATCCGCTGGTCGCCGCCGAGTTGCCAATGGCCGCCGCCAGCGCCAAGGCGACCTGTTCCGAAGCCTTCTTCCATTGCGCCGCCGAGGCCATCCAGCTGCACGGCGGGGTGGGCTTTACCTGGGAGTATGACCCGCACCTCTACTTCAAGCGCGCCCGCGCCAGCGAGGCCTTCCTCGGCGCGCCGTCCTGGCACCGCGAGCGCATCGCCAGCGCGCTATTGGGAGAATTGGCATGAAGATCAGTTTCAGTGACGCGGATGAAGCCTTCCGCGCCGAAGTGGCCACCTGGCTGGCTGACAACCTTTGCGGCGAGTTCGAGCCGTTGCGTTTTCGCGGCGGGCCGGGCGATGAACACAGCTTCCCCGAGGAGCGCAAAGCCTGGGAACGCACGCTCGCCGAAGGCCGCTGGACCTGCGTGGGCTGGGCTCCGGAGCACGGCGGCCGCGGCCTGTCCATCAGTCAGCAGGTGATTTTCCACGAAGAGTACGCCCGTGTTGGCGGTCCTGGACGCATGGGCCATATCGGTGAAGGGCTGGCCGGGCCGACCATCGCCGCCTTCGGCAGCGAGGAGCAAAAGCGCCGCCTGCTGCCGGGCATCGTCGCTGGCAGCGAGTTCTGGTGCCAGGGCTATTCCGAGCCGGGGGCCGGCTCGGACCTGGCCAACGTCAAGACCCGCGCCGTGCTGGAAAACGGCAAGTGGCGGATCAACGGGCAGAAGGTCTGGACCTCCCTGGCCCATGAGTCCGACTGGTGTTTCGTGATCGCCCGTACCGAGCCCGGCAGTGTCGGCCACCAGGGACTGTCCTTTCTGCTGGTGCCGATGGCTCAGGCCGGCATCACGGTGCGGCCGATCGAGCAGCTGACCGGCACCAGCGAATTCAATGAGGTGTTCTTCGACGACGCCGAGACCGATGCCAATAACTTGCTCGGCGCGCCTGGCGATGGCTGGAAGATCGCCATGGCCCTGCTCGGTTTCGAGCGCGGGGTGTCCACCCTCGGCCAGCAGATGCTGTTCCACAACGAGCTGGAGGAGATCATACGCATCGCCAAGAGCAATGGCGCTGCCCGCGACCCCCTGCTGCGCCAGCGTATCGCCCAGGCCTGGAGCGGCTTGCGCATCCTGCGCTACAACTCGCTGCGCATGCTCTCCGGGGGGCAGGACGCTGCGCTGCGCCGCGAGGCGATGATCTACAAGCTGTGCTGGGCTAACTGGCATGTCGAGTTGGGCAAGTTGGCCATGGACGTGCTCGGCGCGGACGCCGAACTGCTGGAAGACGCCCCCTACCAGCTCGGGCGGCTGCAGGCCATGTTCCTGTTCAGTCGCTCGGACAGCATCTACGGCGGCACCAACGAAATTCAACGCAACATCATTGCCGAACGCGCGCTGGGCATGCCCCGCGAGCCGCGTGTGCGTGCCTGAAGGAGATTTGCCATGAATATCCCCAACTATGTACCCGGCCACGGCTTGCTGCGCGGCAAGTCGGTGCTGATCACTGCCGCCGCGGGTGCCGGTATTGGTTACTCCGCTGCTTTGCGCGCCGCCGAAGAGGGTTGCCGGGCGCTGATGATCAGCGACATCCATGCAGGGCGGCTAGAGGACGCTGCGGGCAAGATCCGCGAGGCCACCGGCCTTGAGCAGGTCTTTACCCAGGTGTGCAACGTCAGCATTGAGGAGCAGGTACAGACCCTGGTGGCTGCGGCCGAGCGCGAACTGGGCGGCGTCGATGTGCTGATCAACAACGCCGGCCTGGGCGGCTCGCGCCTGTTGGTGGAGATGGGCGACGAGGAGTGGAACCGGGTGCTGGATGTGACCCTCACCGGCACCATGCGCATGACCCGTGCCATGTTGCCGAAGATGATCGAGCGCAAGCACGGGGTGATCGTCAACAACGCCTCGGTGCTCGGCTGGCGCGCGCAGAAGGAACAGAGCCACTACGCCGCGGCCAAGGCCGGGGTGATGGCGCTGACCCGCTGCGCCGCGGTGGAGGCCGCCGAACACGGCATTCGCATCAACGCTGTGAGCCCGAGCATCGCCCTGCACGATTTCCTCAGAAAGTCCGCGCCCAAGGAGCTGCTCGATGCCCTGGCCTCGCGCGAGGCCTTTGGCCGCGCCGCCGAAGTCTGGGAGGTGGCCAACGTGATGATGTTTCTGGCCAGCGACTACAGCTCCTATATGACCGGCGAAGTGCTGTCGGTCTCCAGCCAGAGGGCCTGAACATGCCGATGATTTTCAACCATCCGGCCGAGCTGCTGGAGCGCGTAGGCAGCGAGCTGGGCCATAGCGACTGGGTCACTCTGGAGCAGACGCGCATCGACCAGTTCGCCGAGGCCACTGGCGATCACCAGTGGATTCATGTCGACCCCGTGCGCGCCGCCGGCGGCCCGTTTGGCAGCTGCATCGCCCATGGCTACCTGACGCTGGCCCTGGTCAACCTGTTCCTGCCGCAGATCGTTGAGGTGCGCGGCATCAGCATGGGAGTCAACTACGGCTGCGACAAGGTGCGCTTTCCCAATGTGGTGCGTGCCGGCAGCCGTGTGCGTGGCAACGCCTGCCTGGTGGCCGCCGAAGAGGTGAAGGGCGGGGTGCAGGCCACCATCCGCGTCAGCGTGGAGATCGAGGGCGAACAGCGCCCAGGCTGCGTGGTGGACACCATCAGCCGCTATTACCCGGCGTGAACAGGCGCTGACCAAGCGAACATGAGGATTGCACAATGAAAGAAGCCGTAATCGTTTCCACCGCCCGCACCCCCATCGGCAAGGCCTTTCGCGGTGCCTTCAACGATACCGAGGCACCGCAACTGGGTGGCCATGTGGTGCGTGAGGTGGTATTGCGCGCCGGTGTCGAGCCGGGCGAGGTGGACGATGTGATCATCGGTGCCGCGGCCCAGCAGGGCACCCAGGCCTACAACCTCGGCCGCCTCTGCGCGGTGGCCGCCGGCCTGCCGTCCAGCGTCGCCGGCATGGCGGTGGAGCGGCAGTGTTCCTCGGGGCTGATGAGCATCGCCCTGGCGGCCAAGAGCATCATCTGCGACGAGATCGACATCGCCGTGGCCGGCGGCCTGGAGTCCATCTCGCTGGTGCAGAACAAGCACAAGAACAGCTACCGCAACCAGTCCCAGGCGGTGCTGGCGCAGGACCCCACGGCCTATATCCCGATGATCGAGACGGCTGAGATCGTCGCCGCGCGTTATGGCATCAGTCGTGAGGCGCAGGACGCTTACGCCTACCAGAGCCAGATGCGCACCGCCGCGGCGCAGCGCGACGGCCTGTTCGACGCCGAACTGGCACCGCTGCTGAGCCGCCAGGCGATCTTCGACAAGGCCAGTGGCGAAACCCATTACCAGGAGCTGACCCTGGCGCGCGACGAGTGCAACCGCCCGTCCACTACCCTGGAAAGTCTGGGGGCACTGGAGCCGGTATGGGCGGGTGGGCAGTGGACGGGGCCCGGGCGCTTTATCACCGCCGGCAACGCTTCGCAGCTGTCCGATGGTGCCAGCGCCTCGTTGCTGATGAGCGCCAAGTTGGCCGAGCAGCGTGGCCTGGAACCATTGGGCATCTACCGCGGCCTGGCAGTGGCCGGCTGCAACGCCGACGAGATGGGTATCGGCCCGGTCCATGCGATTCCCAAACTGCTCAAGCGCCACGGTCTGAAGATGGAACACATCGGCCTGTGGGAGCTCAACGAGGCCTTCGCCTGCCAGGTACTGCATTGTCGCGATGTGCTCGGCATTCCCGACGAGCGCCTCAACGTCAATGGTGGTGCCATCGCCATCGGCCATCCGTTCGGCATGTCCGGCGCGCGCATGGTCGGCCATGCGCTGATCGAGGGCAAGCGCCGCGGCCTGCGCTATGTGGTGGTGAGCATGTGCATCGGCGGCGGCATGGGTGCCGCTGCCTTATTTGAAGTGGTTTGATGACCCGGGTCTATGCATTCGAGGGGCTGAGCCCGGTGGTCAGCCCGGATGCCTACGTCCATCCACGGGCGACGCTGATCGGTGACGTGCTGGTCGGCGCGCACTGCTATATCGGTCCCGGTGCCTGCCTGCGTGGCGATTTCGGGCGCATCCGCATTGAGGCCGGGGCCAATGTGCAGGACAACTGCGTGCTGCACAGCTTCCCCGACGGCGAACTGCGGGTCGGGGAGGGCGGGCATATCGGCCACGGCGCGATCCTGCATGGTTGTCGCGTTGGTGCCAATGCCCTGGTGGGCATGCAGGCGGTGCTGATGGACGGCGTCGAGGTCGGCGAGGACGCCTTCATCGCCGCCATGGCCCTGGTCAAGACCGGCCAGCGGGTGCCACCCGGCAGCCTGTTCGCCGGTCAGCCGGCGCGCCTGGTGCGTCAGCTGGCGGCCGAGGAAATCGAATGGAAACGTCGCGGCAGCGGGATCTACCAGGAACTGGCGCGGCGTTGCCTGGCGGGCCTGCGCGAGGTGACGGCATTGCGCGAGGCCGAGCCGGATCGCCCGCGCATCCGCTGGGCGGCGCAGCCGAACAAGCCCGGCCGGGCAGTCACAGATCCAACCTAGGAGAGCCAGATGATCGAACCCAAACAGATTCAGCAGACCCTGGCCCGCTATGTCGAGCTGGTCGACGCTGGCGACATCGACGGCATTCTCGCGCTCTACGCCGAGGATGCGGTGGTCGAGGATCCGGTTGGCAAACCGGCCCACATCGGCATCGCCGCGGTCGCGCGCTTCTACCACGAGGGGCTGGGTCGCCTGGACGCCAGCGCCCGCCTCGACGGCGCGATCCGCGTCAGTCACAACGGCTGTGGTGCCGTGCCCTTTCGCGTCGATCTGTTGTGGGGCGAGCAACCCTGCTCGATCGAGGTGATAGACGTGATGGAATTCAACGCCCAGGGCCTTATCCGCTCGATGAAGGCCTACTGGGGCGAACTCAACGTGATCGCGAGGCCAACCGCATGACGCTGGAACAACGCATCGCCCGTCTGGAAGCGCTGGAAGCCATTCGCCAGCTCAAACACCGCTACCTCAATGCCTGCGACCTGAAGCAGGTGGAGGTGATCCGCGACTGTTTCGCCGAAGGGCCGATCCTGATCGACTACGGCCCCATCGGCACCTTCCACGAGCGCGACAGCTTCGTTGCGCTCTACCAAGAACTGGCCTGTCACGCCCGGGTGATCGACCTGCACCACGGCACCAACCCGGAGATCGCGCTATGCGGCACCGACGAAGCCGAGGCGCGCTGGGCGCTTTACTACTTCAATCTGGATGGCGAAAACGGTGCCACCCGCCAACTGGGTGGCTTGTACCAGGATCGCTATCGCCGCATCGAGGAACAGTGGAAGATTGTCGAGACCCACTTCAGCGCCCATTCCATGGTGGCGGGGCAGGCGCTGGCCTGAACTGTTTCAGCAGGACTTGGCTGCCTGCGCAGCAAAGTCCTGCGGTGCGTACCGCGGTCAATTCACCGTGGCCGCGTCGAGAAAGGCCGGCTTCTCACCGCCGCCGTGCACGCAGATGTCGACACCACTGACATAGGCGGCCAGCGGTGAGGCCAGGTACAGGCAGGTGTTGCCGATATCCTCCGGGCTGGCCATGCGCTGCAGCGGGATGCTCGCCGCCACCCGCGCCACGCCTGCGCCGTCACCATAGTGCAGCGCCGCCTGCTCGGTGAGAATCAGCCCGGCGGTCACCGCGTTGACCCGCACCTTTGGTGCCCATTCCACCGCGAGCGAGCGGCTCAGATTGAGCAGCCCGGCCTTGGCTGCGCCGTATGCCGCGGTGCCCGGGGAAGGGCGGATGGCGCTGACGCTGCAGATATTGATGATCGCCCCGCCCTCGGCCTGCTCCTGCATCACCCGGTTGGCCAGTTGGCAGAGGTTCAGCGGTGCCAGCAGGTTCAGCCGCACGATCGACTCGGAGAAGCGCGGCGAGGCCGTGGCCGCATCCACATGGGGGGCACCGCCGGCGTTGTTGATCAGCACGTCGAGGCGGCCATGGTGCTGCACCACGGCGTCCACCAGGCCCTGCAGCTGTTCGATGTCGCGCACATCGCAGGGCAGAAACAGGGCCTTGCGTCCGCCGTGGGCCGGAAGCTCGTCGGGGGCATTGCGGCCACAGATCACCACCTCGGCACCCTGTTCGAGGAAGCGCTGGCTGATACCGCGCCCCACGCCCTTGCCGCCACCGGTGACCAGCACCACCTTGCCGTTGAAATTCATCGGGTCGCCCATGCTTGCCTCGCTTGTGAGTCTCTGATCAGGGGCAGGCTAGCGCGTGCAAAGCTGCGTGCCCACGTCCAAGAGGACTAGGGGCTTTTGGTGGCCGGTTTGCTGTGGTCCGGCAAGCTGGTTCCTACAGATTCTGCCTGTAGTCCTGTCGGACGATGTTGCCCGCGAGGAGCCTCTGAATAATCCCGGCAAACAATCAGCCGAGGAGAGCTCCATGGACGCACTGGCGCAAGGGCATTTCGTCACGCTGGCCGATGGCTTGCAACTGCACTACCTGGAGGGCGGTGCCGGCGAGCCGGTGGTCTTTATCCATGGCAGCGGGCCGGGTGCCAGCGGTCACAGCAACTTCAAGCAGAATTACCCGGCGTTCGCCGCGGCCGGTTACCGCGTGCTAGTGCCGGATCTGCCGGGTTACGGGGCGTCCGACAAACCGCAAACCGTCTACAGCCTGGACTTCTTCGTCACTGCCCTGAGCGGCCTGCTGGACGCCCTGGACATTCAACGCTGTGTGCTGGTGGGCAATTCCCTGGGCGGTGCCATCGCCCTCAAGCTGGCCCTGGAGCAACCCCAGCGCGTCAGCCGCCTGGTGCTGATGGCACCCGGTGGCTTGATGGAGAAGGAGCAGTATTACCTGCAGATGGAAGGCATCCAGAAGATGGGCGCGGCTTTCGCCAATGGCGAACTCAATGACGCCGACGGCATGCGCCGCCTGCTTGCCCTGCAGCTGTTTGACCCTTCGCTGATCAGTGATGAAACCGTAGCCGAGCGAGTGGCGGTGGTGCAGCAGCAGCCGCGCTGCGTGCTGACCAGCATGCAGGTGCCGAACATGGCCGCGCGCCTGGCCGAGCTGCAGTGCCCGATTCTCGGGTTCTGGGGCATGAACGACAAGTTCTGCCCGTCTTCCGGTGCCCAAACCATGCTCGAAGCCTGCCGTAATATCCGCTTCGTCATGCTCAGCGAGTGCGGCCACTGGGTGATGGTCGAGCACCGGGAACTGTTCAACCGTACCTGTTTGGACTTTATCGCGGAGGGCCGGCCATGAGCGAGGCCCTGCATCGTCAATATGGCGAGGAGCTTTATCAGGCTCTGCGAAACGGTTTGACCCTGGTCCCGCTGACCGAGCGTTGGCCTGGTATCAGCATTGAGGACGCCTACCGTATTTCGCTGCACAGCATCGAGCGTCGGGTGGCCGCCGGTGACGCCATCGTCGGCAAGAAGATCGGGGTCACCTCCGAGGCCGTGCAGCGCATGCTCGATGTACACCAGCCGGACTTCGGTTTTATTACCCGCGATATGTGCTTCAACAACGGCGACGAAATTTCCTTGGCCGCCAACAAGCTGATCCAGCCGCGCGCCGAGGGCGAGATTGCCTTCAAGCTCAAGCAGGATCTGGTCGGCCCCGGCATCACTGAGCAGGACGTGCTGGATGCCACCGAGTATGTGATGCCCTGCTTCGAGATCGTCGACTCGCGCATCCACGACTGGAAGATACGCATCCAGGACACGGTCGCCGACAACGCCTCCTGCGGGGTGTTCGTTCTCGGCGGTGAACAGGTCGATCCCCGTGGGCTGGATCTGCCCAACCTGCACATGCGGGTGTTCAAGAACGGCACCCAGATTAGCGAAGGGTGGGGCTCGGCGGTGCAGGGCAATCCGCTGACCGCGGTGGCCTGGCTGGCCAACACCCTGGGTGCCCTTGGCATTCCCTTCAAGGCCGGGGAAATCATTCTCTCCGGTTCGCTGGTGCCACTGGAGCCGGCCCGTGCCGGCGATCATTTCGAACTGACCATCGACGGCCTGGGCACTGCCCAGGTGTCCTTCAGCGCCTGACCGCAGGGGTAGTGAATCAGATGAGCAAGAAACTCAAAGCGGCCATTATCGGCCCAGGCAATATCGGCACCGATCTGTTGATCAAGATGTGCCGTTCAGAGTGGATCGAGCCGGTGTGGATGGTCGGTGTCGACCCCACATCAGAAGGTTTGAAGCGAGCAACCGAGTTGGGTTTGAAAACCACCGCCGCTGGTGTCGATGGTCTGCTACCCCATGTGCTGGACGACGACATCCGCATCGCCTTCGATGCCACCTCGGCCTACGTGCATGCCGAGAACAGCCGCAAGCTCAACGAGCTCGGCGTGATCATGATCGACCTGACCCCGGCGGCCATCGGCCTGTATTGCGTGCCGCCGGTCAACCTCAAGGAGCACGCCGCCAAGCTGGCCATGAACGTCAATATGGTCACCTGTGGCGGTCAGGCCACCATCCCCATGGTTGCCGCGGTCTCTAAGGTGCAGCCGGTGGAGTACGGCGAGATCGTCGCCACCGTGTCCTCTGGCTCGGTGGGGCCGGGTACCCGGCAGAACATCGACGAGTTCACCCGCACCACCGCCGGCGCGGTGGAGAAGATCGGTGGAGCGAAAAGCGGCAAGGCGATCATCGTCATCAACCCGGCCGAGCCGCCGCTGATGATGCGCGACACCATTCACTGCCTGACCGAGGGTGAGCCGGACCAGGCGCAAATCCGCGCCTCGGTGCTGGATATGGTCAAAGAAGTGCAGCGCTATGTGCCGGGCTACAAGTTGATTAATGGTCCGGTGTTCGATGGGCGCAAGGTGTCGATCTACATCGAAGTGGAAGGCCTCGGCGATTTCCTGCCCAAGTCCGCCGGCAACCTCGACATCATGACCGCCGCCGGCCTGCGCACCGCCGAGATGTTCGCCGAAGAAGCCCACAAGGGCACCCTGCAACTGCCCGCCCGTTGAGTGGAGAACCGTTATGAACCTGCAAGGTAAGACCGTGCGCCTGCACGACATGAGCCTGCGCGACGGCATGCATGCCAAGCGTCACCAGATCAGCCTGGAGGAAATGGTGTCGGTGGCCACCGGCCTGGATGCGGCCGGCGTGCCGCTGATCGAGATCACCCACGGCGATGGCCTCGGCGGTGCCTCGCTGAACTACGGCTTTCCCGCCCACAGCGATGCCGAATACTTCGACGCGGTGATCCCCAGGCTCAAGCAGGCCAAGGTTTCGGCCCTGCTGCTGCCGGGCATCGGCACCGTCGAGCACCTGAGGATGGCCCACGACTGCGGGGTGTCGACCATCCGCGTGGCCACCCACTGCACCGAGGCCGACGTCTCCGGTCAGCATATCGGCATGGCGGCGAAGATGGGCCTGGATACCGTGGGCTTCCTGATGATGGCGCATATGGTCAGTGCCGAGAAACTCCTGGAACAGGCGCGGTTGATGCAGAGCTACGGTGCCAACTGCATCTACTGCACCGACTCGGCCGGCTACATGCTGCCCGATGAAGTCAGCGAGAAGATCGGCGTACTGCGTGCCGGGCTGGACGCCGGCACCGAGATCGGCTTCCACGGCCACCACAATATGGGCATGGCCATCGCCAACTCGCTGGCGGCCATCGAGGCAGGTGCCGCACGCATCGACGGCTCGGTTGCCGGTCTTGGTGCCGGTGCCGGCAACACCCCACTGGAGGTGTTCGTTGCGGTACTCAAGCGCATGGGTGTGGAGACCGGTATCGATTTGTACCAGATCATGGACGTGGCCGAGGACCTGGTGGTACCGCTGATGGACCAGCCGATCCGCGTCGATCGCGACGCCCTGACCCTGGGCTACGCCGGTGTCTACAGCTCCTTCCTGTTGTTCGCCAAACGCGCCGAGCAGAAGTACGGCATCCAGGCGCGTGAATTGCTGGTCGAGCTGGGGCGGCGCGGCACGGTCGGTGGTCAGGAGGACATGATCGAAGATCTGGCGCTGACTCTGTCCCGAGGGCGTGAAGTATTGCCAACCTGATTCAGAGAGCCAACAGCAGTGGTGTTCAGTTGACGCTGCTGTTTGACGGTAAGCGGCTGACCCAAAACGCCTGCCGATCCTTTCAGGTAACGGCATGCTGTCCACCTGTTTAGATGGGCAGCATTTCAAGCCCCCGCGGAGGATTTTCCGTGGGAGGCCAGTGCCGTTCGTATTCGAGTTTTTGCAAGCCCCAGGTCGTCGATGGGGGCGGCCAGGCCTGGATTTCTATCGCCAGCGTGGCCCTGTGTCATCGGGTTGGCATGCGGCCGGCATTCATTACGGGAAAAACGCAGAAGTCCATTTTTCGTGTGCGCGTTGGTAGCCGAGAGGCCATCGCCCGTTGACGCATCAGTTTTGGATTGGGTTGCCGAGGGCCAGCCCCTCGTGAGCGCGTCTCTGCCTCCAGGCCTGCGGGCTGATACCTATCTCGCGGCGGAAGGTGCGGCTGAAGTGCGACTGGTCGCAGAAACCGTGAGCGTGAGCGATGCATGTCAGCGGCTCATCGGTGTCGAGCATCATTCTGCATGCGGCCTCGATTCGTATCCGCGCCACATAGGCCAGCGGAGTGATGCCGAAGGTCTGTTTGAACAGGTGGGAGAAGTGGCTGGCGCTGAGGCTGAGCTGGGCGGCTAGGCTGCAGGTGCGGATGGGCGCGTTCAAATTCTGACGGATGTACGCGTCCAAGCGTCGCGTCTGCCAACGGCCGAGACCACCCTGCTGGCTGGTGTTGCAGTGATTGTAGGCATTCCCCTGACGCAGTAGCCCCATAGCCTGATCCAGGTAGAAATAAGCACTTTGCGCATCCTCGTACAGAGCCGTCTCGGCTTTGCCCAGCAAGTGGGCGATCTGCGCAAGGATCTGAGGGTCGCCACCGATCTCTTGTAGGCAGGGTGGCGTGGTGCAGTGAGTTTCCCCGAGTGAGCTCATCTGAAGCCTCCTTGTCTGGACAGATGCCGAGCATGTATTTCTTCGGCACCGAGGCACAGCTCACAAGGAGGGGGAGGGCGGCAACACTAAAGTGGGGGACCGACTTCGAGGATGCCTCGCTGCACGCCGATGGCCACGGCATGGGTGCGGTTGTTGGCACCCAGCTTGTCCATGATCAGGCGCATGTGGCCCTTGACGGTGTCTTCGGTGATGCGCAGCTGCAGGGCTATATCCCGGTTCGAGTAGCCTAGCGCCGCAGCCTGCAGCACCTCCACCTCGCGCGGGGTGAGGCATTGCTGGCCGATGTGTTCGGCCAGCTCGGTAGCGATCTCCGGTGGGATGTGGCGCTTGCCGGCAGCCAGCTGGCGGATGGTTTCCACCAGTTCTTTGCGCAGACTGCTCTTGAGCAGATAGGCCTGGGCACCGGCCTGGATGGCGTGCAGGGCACGTACATCGCCCCGGTAAGTGGTGAGAATGGCGATGCGGGCGTCCGGGCATTCGCCGCGGATGGCCTGAATGCTCTCGATACCGTTCATGCGTGGCATCTGCAGGTCCATCAGGGTGACGTCCGGGCGCAGGCGGCGGAAGCATTCCAAGGCCTCGTAGCCGTCACCCGCCTCGCCGACCAGTTCGATATCCTCTTGCGCCGCGATGACGGCCCCGATGCCTTCGCGCAGTAGTGGATGGTCGTCGGCGACCAGAACACGGATTCGTTTTGCGGCTGTCATCGGTGCGAGTTCCTTGCGAATATTTTCCAGTGTAGCCAGCGGCGCTCGCGAGTTTGCTCTTGGCGGTAGGCGAGCGATCCAGCCAGGGTCAGCTGAACCTGGCTGCCCCGGCCTGGCGCGCTGTGAACGCCGAGCGTGCCGCCGATCTTGTCGGCGCGCTCGTACATGCCTTTCAGGCCCCAGTGATCGCCGGGTTCGGCTTCCTGCAGATAATCGGCGAGGACGCCGCGGCCGTCGTCGATCACCTGTAGCCTGAACAGGCGCGGGTTATAGTCCAGCCGAACCCGGACCGTACTGGCATGGGCGTGACGAAAGGCGTTGCTCACGGCTTCGCGCACCAGCTGATAAAGCTCGTCATGGACCACCGGGTGCAGCGCACAAGGTGTGCCCTTAATCTCCACTCGGTAGGTGACGTCCGGATGATCCAGCAACCGCTCTAGATCGCGTAGTGCCTGGGGCAGATCGGCAGGCGCGTATTGCACGTTGCGCAGGTCGCGTACCCGATCGCGCCCCTCGCGGACCACCAGGTCGGCGCGGTCCAGTGCCTTTTCCAACTGGCTGCGTGCAGGCTGCTCGGCGGGCAGCCTGTCCGCTACGGCCTGCACATGCAGTATCAATCCGTGCACGCCCTGCAGCAGGGTGTCGTGCAGCTCGCGGGCGATGCGTTCGCGTTCGTTATGGCGCTCCTCCAGACGAGTACGCAGTCGCTCGGCTGCTCTACGCATGTTGCTGCTGTAGATCAGATGCAGCACGCCGAGTAGAGCAGCGCCCAGCGCAAGCAGGAACAGCGGGTGGCGGTAGAACACCGGAGCGATACTGAAATGCAGCTCGGTGTCCTGGTCGTTGGGCACTCCGTCCTGGTTGAGTGCGCGGACGCGGAAGCGGTAATCGCCTGCCGACAGGTCGGTGTAGATCGCTTCGCGCTGGCGGCCGGCGGAATGCCAGTCGTGGTCGAAACCGTCGAGGCGATAGAGGAAGTGCAGGCCATCGGGGGCAGACAGGCTGAGCGCGCTGTAATGGATGACCAGTCGCTGGCTGTTTGCCTGCAACTCTGGACTTGGCTTAAGAGGGACCATTTCGCCGTCGACTACCAGTGATTCAATACGCACTCTGGGTGGTGTGCTGTTCTGCTGGGTACGCATGGGGTCGAGGCCAACCACGCCGTTACGGGTGATGAACCATAGGCGGCCTTGACTGCTGCGTACCGCGGTAGGCAGGGCCAGTACCTGGTGCGGGTCATTGGCCAGGCCGCCCTGCAGGTCATAGGTGCGGTAGCGGATATGGTGCTCAGGGTTCGCCAGAGCCTGTTCGACTTCGCTGGCGGGCAACTGGAAAATGCCGCCCTTGCCCTGTAGCCAGAGATCCTCGCCAGCGGCGACAGGCACCGGAATGATGGCGTAGAGGTTGTTGAACAGGCCGTTGTCTGGCAAGGGCAGCGCCTGGAACCTCTTGCCATCGAAGCGCGCCAGACCATGCTGGCCACCGACCCAGCTGTGTCCGGGCAGATGGGCCATCGCCGTCACATGGCCGACGTCCAGGCCATCGGCCGCGCCCCAGTGGCGTTCGCCATTTTCATCATGGCTGACGATCAAGTTGTCGCGGTAGCCGAACCAGCGACGCCCATCGGGCGCTAGGCTGGCGCTGACCGGCATCTGCTGTGATGGCTTGGCGCTCGGCACCGGCAGCGCCTGCCAGTGGCCCTGGCGCAGCACGAACAGACCCTGGCGGTTCAGCGATAGCCAGAGCGCACCCTGCTGATCCACCAGCATGGCGCGCACCGAGGAGTCCAGGCTGCGTTCAACGGGTAGCTCTGCGACTTTTTCCAGTTGCTTGCCAGTGCTGCGCCAGATGCCCTGTGGCCCGGCCAGCCAGGCCTTTCCTCGAGGGTCACGGGTTGTCGCGCTGATCGGTATTTGCAGCGGCAGATAGCGTACGCCATCACTGTCCAGACGCATGATCGGCAGGTTGCTGCTAGCCGCCCAGAGGCCGCCGTCGTCATCGGCCACCAGCGCCAGGTTGTGTGCACTCGCTGGGAAACCGGCCGGTTGCAGCAGTCTATCGCGCAGGCGATCAAGGCCATTCAAGGTGCCGATCCAGAGGCTGCCTTCGCTGTCTTCGAGCAGCGGCAGGGTGAAGTCCGAGCTGAGTCCGTTTCGGGAAGAAAAGCGCTCCAGGGCCGCGAAGCCGTCCGCCGTGTACTGATCCGGTCGAGCCGCATGCAGCAGGCCGCCGTCAGTAGTGCTCAGCCACAGGCTGCCATGGCGATCGAACAACAGCTGGTTAACAGGTTCCCCTACTATGATGCGCATCGCCAGGCGAGGCGCACCGTTCGGTGCTATTCGTAACAGGCTGTGGCTGTCTCGTTCGGCCAGCCACAGTGCGCCATCGGGAGCCTGAGCAATCTGCCTGGTACGGTTGGCTTCGATGCCGCTGTCTCGCAGCCGTTGCGTACCTGGCTCCAGATAGTAGAGGCGCTGCTCGTCGGCTATCCATAGGACTCCCGCGGCATCGATGAAGAGGCTGTAGGCATTGCGGCCCAAGAATCCGTCCTCGCTCGACAGTTGCTGCCAGTGCCGGCCATCGAAGCGCATCAGGCCATCGTTGGCGGCGGCCCACAGGTAGCCGTCCGACGTTTGCTCCAGGGCGTAGATCACCCCGCGGCCCAGCTCGAAGGTTGCCGGGTCGGCTTCCTGATCCGGGATAAAGCGAACGCCGCCATTGCGTAGGCCAACCCATAGGCCGCCGTCGCTGGCCAGCAGGCTGGAGACGATGCCCAGATCCTGGCCGCTGGGTGTGCGGTAGCGGTTGAAGTTGACACCGTCGAAGCGGTACAGCGAATCGTAGGTGCCTAGCCACAGGTAGCCGTTGTGCGTTTCGGCCAGGGCACCGATCTGGCTGGGGCTGTCGTCACTGTGTGTCCAGCGGCGATGCTCCAGTTGTTCCAGGCTGCGCTTATCTGCCAGGCCGAATGCGCTGTAGAGCAGCAGGCATAAGGCTGCGAACGCCATCAGCACGCGGCAGAGGGAAGGGGTCGACTGTTCAGAAAGGTTCAAACTGGTTCTGCACCCACTCGATGCTGTAATCGGCAATATTCTCCCAGTCGGGCTCGGTGATCAGCCAATGACTGTAGCCAGCGTACTGCTTGAAGGTGGTGATCGCCGCCGAGTACCGGTGACGGCGATAGGTGGTAGCTACTGCACGGTTCGCTCACTGCCGCCGGCTATCAACAACAAGGGCGCACGGTTGGGGTTGGCGAAGTCGATGCGATTACCAATACCCAAGGCCATGTCGAAGAACGCCCGGCCCGGGACCGGCACGATATGACGTTTTACTCGGCGGACTGTTGGCTCAGTGTCAGTGTCTGCGCCATTTTGCGCGCGAATTGCTGCGGTGTCATGTACAGCAGATTACGCCGATTCGCCCAGTGCAGCAGCCAGGGCCAGGTGCTGCAAACACCCGGCAGACCGCCACGTGCCGGCAGTGGGGCGATGGCGATACCGGCCGGTCGAGCAGCAGTAACCACAGGCGCTAAAGCGCCGCTGTAACGGCTCCCAGATGACAGGTGTGACCCAGGTGCCGTGGATGAACAGGGCCTTTCGATTCATGGTGCTGATCAGCCTGCCGTGCGTCCCGCCACGTCCGCACTGCCTGGACACCTGTCTTTTTCAGCCAGTTGCATGCGACGACTCTGGCTGTGCGAGGACATCTTTGGCCGGCATCAGGAAATGCTCGATGCGCACGGGTACGCCAGGGCACTGAAAACGCCGTGCCGCCGCCTCGATGCGTTGCTCGGCGCGGGTTACCCGGCCGTGGTGGCGCAGGTGCTCCAGCCAGGATTCGTCGAAGAAGAACTCCTGCCAGTGCCGCGGATTTTCGCTGTTCTGCACCAGGCCCCAGGAGAAGGCTCCATTGCGCCGGCGCATATGCGCCACCTCGATCATGGCCTGACGGAATTCGGCGATATGCTGCGGATCGATGTCGTATTGCAGGGTCACCATGACCGGGCCGCGTTCGTGGTCGGCCTCGTCGGCCAGGATCGGCAGCGGCCAGTGCAGTGAGGGGGCGAGGTCCTCGGCCTCGGTGACCGGTAGTGGAAAGTGTGCGCTGAACAGCAGGCCCGCCAGTAAGCAGGCAGCCGCTGCGGTCAGGGCCACCGGTATCGACCAGTGGCTGGCGACGTAGCCCCAGAGTGCGCCGCCAGCAGCCATGCTGCCGAAGAACACCAGGATGTACACGGCCAGTGCCCGTGCCCGCACCCAGTCCGGCACCGAAGTCTGCGCCGCCACCTGCAGGCTGGACAGCACGGCGATCCAGGCGGCACCACTGAGCAACATCACCGCTAACAGGGCGGTGAAGTGGCGCAGCCCGGCCAATGCCAGCAGCACGAGTGCGTAGAGCAGACTGGCCAGCACCACCAGGCGATCGCTACTGACGTGCTCACGCAAGCGCGGCAGAAGGATGGCACCGAGTACTGCGCCGACGCCGACACTGCCGAGCATCAGACCGAAATCGCTGGCGCTGCCCTGCAGCTCACCGCGCACGATCAGCGGCAGCAGCGACATGCCGGCACTGGCACCGAGAAAAAACGCCGTCGCGCGTACTAGCACCGCTTGCAGCGGCCGCGAGGCACGGCTGTAGCGCCAGCCGGCGCGAATGGCTCCGAGCAGGCGTTCGGTGGGAAAGGTGGCGACCTGGCGTTCGCGTTTCCAGGTCAGTAGGACGGCCATCACCGCGAAGAACGACAGGGCGTTTAGGGCGAAGGTCGCCCAGGGACCGCTGAGGCTGACCAGTACCCCTGCTATGGCCGGGCCGAGCGCGCGGGCCACGTTGATGCCGAGACTGGACAAGGCGATGGCCGAGGGCAGATCGCTCTTGCCCACCAGCTCCGGAGTCAACGCTGACCAGGCCGGCATCATCAGTGCGGTACCGACTCCCATGGCCAGGGTCAGGCCCAGCAATAGCCCGATTGTGGTCAGGCCGAGCAGGGTAAGCACAGCCAGCAGCGTGGCCACTGCCGCCATCCATAGTTGCACGCCTAGCAGATAGCGGCGTTTGTCGACGATATCGGCCATGGCACCGGCCGGCAGCGCCAGAAGGAACATCGGCGCGGAGCCGGCCACCTGCACCAACGCTACGTGCATGGGGTTGGCCGACAGGCTGGTCATCAGCCAGCCGGCACCGACCTCGTGCATCCAGGTGCCGATGTTTGAGGCGATGCTGGCCAGCCACAACCAGCGGAAGGTGGCGTGGCGCAGGGCAGCCCAGGGCGAGGTTTGGCTGTCGGTCATGGTCAGAAGGCGAAGCAGGAGCAGCCGAAGGCACCCCAGAAGCCTTGGTAATCGTTGACCGGCACGTTGGAGTGGCGTACGCGGTCGTGCTGGTGGGCATGCACGGCGCAGGCACCTACGCACTGGTGAATGTTAGCGCCGGCGAGGGGCTTCCAGTGTCCTGGCACCTTAGCCACCGGCGACCAGTCCGGCAGTACCGGCAGGCCAGGCGGGGCGAGTTTGTCGAACTCGGCAGTGGCATGCACCACCTTGCCGTCTACCACCGTCAGCACCGATTCGAGCCACTTGATCTGCTCTTCGTCGACGTTGAAGAAGTCCGCCGACAGGGCCACCAGGTCGGCCAGTTGGCCCACCTTGATCTGACCTTTCTTGCCTTGCTCACTGGAGAACCAGGCGCTGCCGTGGGTGAACAACTGTAACGCGGTATCGCGTGACAGCCCCTGCGGATAGAGCTGGGTACCGCCGACGGTTTTACCGCTGATCAGCCAGTACAGGGCGGTCCAGGGGTTGTAGCTGGCCACGCGAGTGGCGTCAGTGCCGCCACCTACCGGGATGCCCTCGGCCAGCATGCGCTGGATCGGTGGGGTAGCTTCGGCCGCCTTGGCACCGTAGCGGTCGATGAAATATTCGCCCTGAAAGGCCATGCGGTGCTGGATGGCGATGCCGCCACCGAGCGCGCGTACCCGCTCGATGTTGCGCGGGCTGATGGTCTCGGCATGGTCGAACAGCCAGGGCAGGCCGTTGAACGGCATGTCGCGGTCGACCTTCTCGAACACGTCGAGCATGCGCGAGATGGATTCGTCATAGGTGGCGTGCAGGCGGAACGGCCAGCGCTGCTCGACCAGATGACGCACCACTGGCTCCAGGTCGGCCTCCATGCTCGGTGCGAGGTCCGGACGCGGTTCGACAAAGTCTTCGAAATCGGCAGCGGAGAACACCAGCATCTCGCCCGCGCCGTTGTGACGGAGGAAATCATCGCCCTGGTGCAGCTTGACGCTGCTGGTCCAGTTCTTGAAGTCGGTCAGCTCTTCCTTGGGCTTCTGGGTGAACAGGTTGTAGGCGATGCGTACGGTGAGCTGATCCTTATCGGCCAGCTCCTGGATCACCTGATAGTCGTCCGGGTAGTTCTGGTAGCCGCCGCCGGCGTCGATGGCGCTGGTCACGCCCAGGCGGTTGAGCTCGCGCATGAACTGGCGGGTGGAGTTGACCTGGTACTCCAGCGGCAGCTTCGGCCCCTTGGCCAGGGTGGCGTAGAGAATCAGCGCATTGGGCCGTGCGATCAGCATGCCGGTGGGCTCGCCGTTGGCATCACGCTGGATCTCGCCACCGGGCGGGTTCGGTGTGTTCTTGTCGTAACCGACGGCGCGCAATGCGGCGCGGTTGAGCAGGGCACGGTCGTAGAGGTGCAGCACGAACACTGGCGTATCGGGTGCGGCCTTGTTCAGCTCATCCAGCGTTGGCAGGCGCTTTTCGGCGAACTGGAACTCGGTCCAGCCACCGACCACGCGCACCCATTGCGGCGTCGGCGTGCGGTCGGCCTGATCCTTGAGCATGCGCAAGGCATCGGCCAGCGACGGCACGCCTTCCCAGCGCAGCTCGAGGTTGTAGTTGAGCCCGCCACGAATCAGGTGCAGGTGCGAGTCGTTGAGGCCGGGGATCACCGTGCGTTCCTGCAGGTCGATCACGTGGGTGGCATCGCCGCGCAGGGCCATGGCCTCGGCGTCGCTGCCGACGGCGACGAAGCGCCCATCCTTGATGGCCACGGCGCTGACTTGCGGTTTCTCTCGGTCGACCGTGTGCAGGCGGCCGTTGTATAGGATGAGATCGGCACTCATGTTGCCTCCTTATGCATTCGCGGGCGAGGTGACGCTAATCGCGGCAAGGTCAGGGCCGACCATATGGCATCAGCGGCACCCGGCACGCCGCTAGCGGCGAGAAAGCGGCGGCGCTTGTTGCCGGCGGAATCCTGGCTCATGGCCGATCCTCGTCGGTTGCGGGCGTCAGCCAGGCGGCGAAGAACCGTGTGGCCATTGGCATGAATAGGTACACCACGAGCAGAACGATGCTCAGGGTGATTACAAGGTTGCTCGGCAAGTAGCTGCCGAGCCAGGGCATGCGGTTGAACAGGGGCTGCCAGAGCAGGGGCACGAGCAGGCTCAGCGGCAGGATGACCAGAAACGTCACGCAGGCCTGCTTCCAGAGCGGCGGCGGCTCCTGCGCTGCCTCCGGCATGAACCAGAAGGCCTTGCCATGGGTAATTTCCAAGTGGTCGCCGGTGTGTAGCAGCGGTTCTACTTCGATGATCAGTTGGCGTCGCTGCTCCGAGTCAAGCCAGTTCTGCAGTTGTTCCAGGCGGGCGAAACGCAGCACGCAGGTGAACTGCGTCACGGAGGTTTGACGGCTGCGCACCACGTCCACGCCGAGGTGCCCAGGGCACTGGCTGGCGGTGTCGATGATGCGCCGCAGCCAAGCCTCGTAGTGTGGCACGTGGTCTGGGCGAACCTGATGGCGTACCACCAGGGTGACGGTTTCCGACTGCGTCTCGTTCATGCTGGAGACTCTGCAAAGACCTGGGGTTAGCCAACCGCATGGGGGCGGAGGTGGTCACCGCAAGCCAGCGTAAGGGCCGTTCGTCTTTTATCCGCGTCAGATGGGGGCAGCGATCGGGGCCTGGGTCGGGCCGTGCTGTACCCGCTCCGGTGCCTTGTGCACCATGGTGTAGGCGTAGTCCACGCCCATGCCGTAGGCACCGGAGTGTTCCTTGACCAAGGCCATGACGGCGTCGTAGGTATCGCGGTTCTTCCAGTCGCGCTGCCATTCCAGCAGCACCTGTTGCCAGGTCATCGGCACCACGCCGGCCTGGATCATGCGTTGCATGGAATAGTCGTGGGCGGCCTGCGAGGTTCCGCCGGAGGCGTCGGCGACCATGTAGATTTCGTAACCGGCATCGTGCATGGCGGAGAGAGCGAAGGTGGTGTTGCACACTTCGGTCCACAGGCCGGAGACGATCACCTTGTTGCGGCCGTTTTTCTTCAGCGCATCGCGAACCTTCTGGTCGTCCCAGGAGTTCATCGAGGTGCGTTCCAGTAGCGGCGCGTCGGGGAACACGGCGAGCAGCTCGGGGTAGGTATGGCCGGAGAAACTCTCGGTCTCGACCGTAGTGATGGTGGTCGGGATGTTGAAGATCTTCGCGGCCTTGGCCAGGCCTACGGTGTTGTTCTTCAGGGTCTGCCGGTCGATGCTCTGTACACCGAAGGCCATTTGCGGTTGATGATCGATGAAGATCAGCTGGCTGTTCTGGGGCGTCAGGACTTCGGTTTTCGGATTGCTCATGTCGGTTACCTGTCGGTGATGTGAAAGTCGGAGGCGACATCGCGTTACGCATGCCCTTGAATGCTCCGCCGAAGCGGTCTGCGACTGGGCTCGGCGGGCTGACAAAAAAACTATAGTGGAGAACCTGAGATGATCATTGGATGAGGTTGTGTTTTTTGAACCACCCTGTGGTGAATCAGCACAAATACGTTCTGATGTGGACGCCCCCGCTCTGGTAGATATTTCCCGATCTCATAACGAGCCACGTTCAAATGCCTCGAGGCTTACATCGCCAAGTGACTGTGACGGAGGGGCGGCTGTAAAAGATCTCGATGTAATCGGACAGATCAGCCCGAGCCATGTCGCGGGTTGTGTAGAGGCGTTTGCGGATGCGTTCTTTCTTCAAACTGCTGAAAAAGGACTCGGCCACCACGTATCCCAACAATTGCCCCGTCGACTCATGCTCGGCTCTAGGTTGTTGGTTGCGCAGCAGCGTTTCAATCATCACTGCCGTACTGGCTCCCCTGGTCGGAATGGATGATCACTCTGCCTTTTCTTGCGCCGTCAAAGCGTCATGGGCAGTGAGTCCAGCGCCAGCTCACGGGCCAGTGTCGGCTTCATCGACCAGCCGACCACCTTGCGTGCATAAAGATCCACCACCACAGCCAAGTACAGCCAGCCCTGCCAGGTGCGAATGTAGGTGATGTCGGTCACCCCAGGCCTTGTGGGGGCCTCGACAGTGAACTCTCGGTTGAGGGGGCTGTGCGAATGATCGAAGGTTGCCCGCGATTGGGGCACGGTACCTTATAGCCCTGTAACGCCTTGATCTTTTGGATACCTATGAGGCGGCAACTGAAGAGGCTGTGGGTAGATATTCGGAGGCGCGCAGCAATCTCTGCTACTGAATACCCTCGGTCAACGGCTTGCCTGACAGCTTCAGCCTTGAATTCCGAGGTAAATCACTTCTCGCTAGGGTTTTACACGGTCTATTGGGTGGGAACGATGTAAGCCCGTAAGGGACGAGAGGGTCTAGCCAGCCGGATGCCGATGCCGTGACCGTGCGGCCCTACTTGGCTAGGACGCACGGTTTAGGCTTGAGGGCGTCTACGAAAATAGACTCTGGTCAATAACCCAAGAGAGCGGGCAGGGTCAGGCTGATCGCCGGCACGTAGGCGATGATCAAGGTAGCGATGGTCAGGATCGCCACGAAAGGCAGGGTCTTGTGCGATATTTCCTCGATCGCCGTGCCGGAGATACCGGAGGCGATAAACAGGTTCTCGCCCATCGGTGGCGTCATGAAACCGATGCTCAGGCAGCAGATCAGCACGATGCCGAAGTGCACCGGGTCGATGCCCAGGGTGTAGGCGATCGGCAGAATCACCGGGGTGAGGATCATGATCGCCGCCAGGGTTTCCATGAACATGCCAACGAACAGCAGGAAGCCGATGATCAGTATCCAGATCAGGTAGATGTTGTCAGTCAGGCTAAGCATCGAATCGCCGACTATGGCCGGAATCTGGTTTTCCACCAGCAGGCGGCCGAACACCGTGGCGGTGAACAGAATCACCAGCACCCGCCCGGTGATCCAGGTGGTGGTCTCCAGCGACTTGAACAGCTCCTTGATGTGCAGCTCGCGGTGGATGAACAGGCCGACGAAC
>JBFJZW010000022.1:0-26201 GCA_041621875.1 Pseudomonas sp.
CGCAGTGGCAGGACGGCGAAGTGCGCACACCGGCCGGCTTCCCGCAGGCCTACGCCACCTATATCGAGGGCGGCTGGGTCGGCCTGTCCGGCAACCCAGCCTACGGCGGCCTGGGCATGCCCAAGATGCTCGCGGTGCAGTTCGAGGAAATGCTCTACGCCGCAGGCTCCAGCTTCGCCCTCTATTCGGCTTTGAGCGCCGGCGCCTGCCTGGCGATCGACGCCCACGCCAGCGAGGAGCTCAAGAGCACCTACCTGCCGCCGATGTACGAAGGCCGCTGGGCCGGCTCCATGTGCCTGACCGAAGCCCATGCTGGTACCGACCTGGGCATCATCCGCACCCGCGCCGAGCCGCAAGCGGACGGCAGCTACAAGGTCACCGGCAGCAAGATCTTCATCACCGGCGGCGAGCAAGATCTGACCGAAAACATCATCCATCTGGTGCTGGCCAAGCTGCCGGACGCGCCCGCGGGCCCGAAAGGCATCTCACTGCTGCTGGTGCCCAAGGTGATGGTAAACGCCGACGGCAGCCTGGGTGCTCGCAATGCGGTGAGCTGCGGTTCCATCGAACACAAGATGGGCATCAAGGCCTCGGCCACCTGCGTGATGAACTTCGACGGTGCCACCGGCTACCTGATCGGCGAGGTCAACAAGGGCCTGGCCGCGATGTTCACCATGATGAACTACGAACGCCTGTCCATCGGCATCCAGGGCATCGGCTGCGCCGAGGCGTCCTACCAGTCGGCGGTCGGCTATGCCCGTGAGCGCATCCAGAGCCGCGCCGCCACCGGCCCGGTGACCCAGGACAACGCCGCCGACCCGATCATCGTGCATGCCGACGTGCGCCGCATGCTGTTGACCATCAAGGCGCTGACCGAAGGCGGCCGCGCCTTTGCCTGCTATGTCGGCCAGCAGCTGGACCTGGCCAAGTACGCCGAGGACGCCAGCGAGCGACAGAACGCCGAAGCCCTGGTCGCCCTGCTCACCCCGACGGCCAAGGCCTTCTTCACCGACACCGGACTGGAAAGCTGCGTGCACGGCCAGCAAGTGTTCGGTGGCCACGGTTACATCCGCGAGTGGGGCCAGGAGCAGCTGGTGCGAGACGTGCGCATCGCGCAGATCTACGAAGGTACCAACGGCATCCAGGCCCTCGATCTGCTCGGGCGCAAGGTAGTGGCCAACGGTGGCACCTCACTGCGCCTGTTCGCCAATGAAGTCCGTGACTACGCCCACGCCAACGAGTCGCCTTATGGCGAGCGCCTGATCGAAGCACTGGAACGGCTGGAGGCGATCAGCGGCTGGTTGCTGGAGCAGGCCAAGGCCGACCCTAACTTGGTGGGCTCCGCCTCGGTGGAATACCTGCACCTGTTCGGCTACGTCGCCTACGCCTACATGTGGGCGCGCATGGCGGCGGTGGCGCAGCGCAAGCAGAGCGAGGACGAAGCCTTCTACGGCGGCAAGCTGGCCACTGCCGAGTTCTTCTTCAGCCGCCTGCTGCCGCGCAGCCTGAGCCTGGAGGCGAGCATCCGCGCCGGTAGCCAGCCGCTCTACAGCCTGGCCGCCGAACAGTTCTAAAGATTGAGCGTGGCGCGGCTTTAGCCCCTTTGGGCCGCGCTTTTTTTATTCGTGGAAACGCAGTGCACCTAGCAAGCAGGAGCACTACATCCGCTAGGAGACCCAGATGCGCAAGACCGTGATAGTTGCCGCCAGCCGCACCGCCATTGGCAGTTTCCAAGGCGGACTGAGCCGAGTCCCTGCGCCCGAACTCGGCGCGGCGGTGATACGTCGCCTGCTTTCAGATACCGGGCTGGATGGGGCGTTGGTGGACGAAGTCATCATGGGCCAAGTATTGACCGCAGGCAGCGGCCAGAACACCGCTCGCCAAACCGCCATCCTCGCTGGCCTGCCGCATACAGTCCCGGCCATGACCCTGAACAAGGTCTGCGGCTCCGGCCTCAAGGCGGTGCTCATCGGCGCTCAGGCCATTCACAGCGGCGATGCTGAGATCGTCATCGCGGGCGGCCAAGAGAACATGAGCCTGGCACCCTACATCATGTCCAGTGCCCGCAGCGGTCTGCGCATGGGTCATGCACAACTGGTCGACACCATGATTCAAGATGGCCTGTGGGACGCTTTCAACGATTACCACATGGGCATCACCGCAGAGAACCTGGCCGAGCAGTACGGCATCGGCCGATCCGAGCAGGACGCCTTCGCTCTGCGCTCGCAGCAGCGAGCGCAGGCTGCGCAGGAAGCCGGCCGCTTTGCCGCCGAAATTACCCCGGTATCTGTGCCGCAACGCGGTGGTGCATCAATCACCTTCGCCAAGGACGAGCAGCCGCGCGCCGACACCAGCCTGGATAGCTTGGGTAAGCTGCGTCCAGCCTTCAAAAGCGACGGCACGGTGACTGCCGGCAACTCCTCCACTCTCAACGACGGTGCCGCGGCGGTGATGATGATGAGCGAGGAAATGGCGACTCAACTTGGCTTGCCGATCCTCGCAACCATTGCCGGTAGCGCCAGTGCCGGCGTAGACCCCGCCATCATGGGTATCGGCCCGGTGTTCGCCAGCTGCAAGGCGCTGGAGCGTGCCGGCTGGCACCTAGAACAAATCGACCTGATTGAGGCCAACGAGGCCTTCGCCGCCCAGGCCATCGCCGTCGGCCGCGAACTGCACTGGGATAGCGCCAAGGTCAACGTCAACGGAGGTGCCATTGCCCTGGGGCATCCCATCGGCGCATCTGGCTGCCGCATCCTAGTTAGCCTGATCCACGAGATGCAGCGCCGCGATGCCAGCCGCGGTCTAGCCACGCTGTGTATCGGTGGCGGACAAGGCATCGCTATGCTTCTGCAACGCTAAGTTCCCCCTGCTTCCCCCTCTCCCAACATCGAACCGACTGACTCGGTGCGGAGCCTGCTGTTCCATCAAAAACAACAAGAGGACATCACCATGAAGCACACCTCACCCACAACACGCTTACTTCTTGTCGGCACCGCACTTGGACTGACCCTACCAGCCAACGCAGCACTACTCGACGATAGTAAGGCCAGCCTGGAGCTGCGCAACTTCTACATGAACCGAGACTTTCGTCAGGCTGGCACCAGCCAAGCCAAAGCAGAGGAGTGGGCGCAAGGACTTCTGTTGCGTTACGAATCGGGCTTCACCGAGGGGGATATCGGTGTCGGTATCGACGCACTCGGCATGCTCGGCGTCAAACTTGACTCTGGCGGAGGGCGCAGCGGCACGCAGCTGCTCAAGCAAGATCGGGAAAGCCGGCAAGCTCAGGACGAGTACGGAGAACTTGGACTGACCGCCAAGCTCAAGGCCTCACGCACCCTGCTCAAGCTGGGTGTTCTGCAGCCACGCCTGCCTAGCGTTGCCTACAACGATGGTCGTCTACTCCCCCAAAGCTTCCGTGGCGGCCATTTAAGTTCCCAAGAGATCGAAGGTTTGACGCTCGATGCGGGCCGCCTGACCCAAGTCAACCAGCGTAGTTCCTCAGACTTCGAAGATATGACCGCAAGTACCGGAAGTGCCGGCGCTATCGGCGTTAATAGCAGCAAGACCAGCGATGCCTTCAACTTCGCCGGCATGAGCTACCAATGGACCGATCAATTGAGTAGCGCCTACCACTACGGCGAACTCGAGGATATCTATCGGCAGCACATTCTCAGCCTCAGTCATAACCTGCACCTGGACGATCGACGCTCACTGCGCACCGAACTGCGTGCCGCTCGCGCCAGGGATGCCGGGAGTAGCAACGTCGACAATGATGCCTTCGGTGTCATGCTGACATACCGTCACGCCGCCCATAGTCTCGGACTCGCCTACCAACAAATGGACGGTGACACGGGCTATGCCTACATCGCCGGCAGTGATCCATTCCTGTTCAACTACGTGCAGTTCGGCGACTTCGCCAATCGTGACGAACGCTCGTGGCAAGTGCGCTACGACTTTGACTTCGCCTCGGTGGGTGTTCCCGGATTGACCTTCATGACCCGCTATCTCAGCGGCACCGACATTAATCTGGGTGCAGCTCAACAGACCGGTGATGAATGGGAGCGCGATACCGACATCGCCTACGTGTTTCAGAGCGGTCCATTGCGGAACCTTGGTGTGAAATGGCGTAACGCCACAGTCCGCACACGCCATTTCGGTAACGATCTAGACGATAACCGGCTGATCCTCAGCTACACACTGCCCCTCTGGTAACCCCCGATGTGGCCGAGCCTGCTCGGCCACTTTGCCCACAGTCCTCCCCCTTAGAATGCACGATGGAGCTAGCGAAGATGCTTCATATACGCTCATTTTCCCGCAAGATACTGCTGACAGCCTCGCTAGTGGTTATTGCCGCCTTTGGACTCTTTACCCTCTATCAAGATAAACGCCAGGAACAAACCACACAGGAAAAGCTGGAGGCCGAACTTGTTAGCAACGGGAGACTACTGGCGAACAACATCCGCAACTGGCTGGATGGACGTGGGCACTTGGTCACCCAACTGGCTCAACAACTGGAGACATCAGAAGAGAGTGAAGAAGCAATTCGAAAGCTCCTAGATCAGGAGGTTTACCGAAAGCTGTTCCTATCCATATCGCTGGGCACCTCGCAGGGTAAATTCTTTACCGCACCCGATAGTCCTATGCCGGAGGGATACGACCCGCGAACACGAGGCTGGTACAAGCAAGCAATCGAAGCTAAGCGCTTAGTAATCACTGAGCCCTATTTGTACGCAGGCACCAACCGACCAGCCCTAGCAATAGCCTATCCCATTGAACTTAATGGCCAACAAACTGGCGTAGCAGCCGGAGCCATTACCTTGGATAACATCAGCGAGATGCTAGAGGCAGCGAATCCCGGCTCTGACGGCTTCGCTTTTCTTGTCAACGATAGCGGGCAAATTCTCCTACACCCTACTGGCGAGCTTGTCTTCAAAACCCTGGCCGAGGCCTATCCGCGAACTACACCAAGGATTGCCACAGGACTTCAAGAGATCGAAGAAGGTGACGAAACAAAATTGCTTGCGTTGACGCCAATCATGGAGCTGGCGGGTACTAATTGGCACGTCGCACTGCTCATCGACAAAGCTGCCGCCTACCAGCCTCTCAGTGAGTTCCGCAGCACCGCCTATGGTGCTACCGCGCTTTCAGTGCTTACGGTGTTGATACTGCTAGGCACCCTCATCCACTGGTTGATGCGGCCACTGACTGAGATTAGCCATGCAATGCAAGACATAGCTGGCGGCGAAGGCGATCTGACGATGCGCCTGACAGCGCGCGGGGCCGATGAACTGGCCGCACTGGCCAACTCCTTCAACCGTTTCGTAGCACGCATCCATAACTCCGTCAGCCAGGTCGCGCTTAGCGCCCAAGAGCTGCACGCTGTAGCCGAGCAAGTGCTAACTACCACCGACAACCTAGTTGCCAGTAGCGACGAACAGACCAACCGCACCACAAGCATGGCAACCGCTATCGTCCAGCTTGGAGCGACCGCCCAAGAGATTGCTCACAGTGCAGCCGATGCATCAGCTCAGGCTAGCGACGCCAAGCGTCAAAGTGAATCAGGGGCACTCACGGTAAAGCAAACGCTCTCCTCTATCGAAAAATTGACCAGCGAAATCACGACCTCCGGATCAGCAATCGATTCACTGGCTAGCCGCACCCTAGACATTGGCAAGATTCTCGATGTGATTCAGGGAGTGTCAGCCCAGACCAATCTGCTTGCTTTAAACGCGGCTATCGAGGCAGCACGCGCAGGAGATGCAGGGCGCGGCTTTGCAGTTGTCGCCGACGAAGTCAGAGGACTGGCTCACCGTACTCAAGCTTCGGCACAGGAAATTCAACAGATGATCGAGGAGCTACAGGTCGGAGCAAGCAAGGTAGTTTCCGCCATGAGCGCCAGCCAGATGCGGGGACAGCAAACACTTGAAATAGCCGATCATGCAGGGCAGCACTTGATGAGCGTTACCACTCGGATCGGCGAAATGGACAGCGTGAACCAATCAGTGGCCACCGCCACCGAAGAGCAAACGATTGTCATCGAGTCTCTCGCTCAACAGGTCAGCGAGATCAGCCTGCTCAATCAAAATGGCATGGGCAATCTACGTGCGACACAAGGTGCCTGTGCCAGATTGGAGGAACAGGCCAGCAACTTGCTGCGCTTGGTAGGCGGTTTTCGCACCTGATCGAAGCCGAAATAGGCCTCAGGTAATACGAGTCGAACGAGTAATTCTGGGAGTGTCCTGCAAAAGAGGAGCTGCTCGCTCGAGAGCCCTCTGCAGATGTTCAGTCTGCCAATGCGAGGCTTCTTCCTCTGCGTTTTGCCATACCTCAAACGAGAAGAATTGGAATGGATCGGCCAGGGACTGGTAATAGCCATAGTCGAGGCATCCCGGCTCCTCCCGGGTTCTGTCCGTTAACTCCGCCAATATGATGCGTACTTCATCTAAAGCGTCCGGCTTGACCGCAAAGCTAGCCGTTACATAAACAGGTGGGGGCATGCGTAGGGGGACTCCCATGAGAAAAGCCACCCCACGCCGTGCGTGGCAGCATTGGGGTGGCCGTAAGCAACAGCGTTAGCCTGCCAGTTCCTTCAGTACGAGCTCAGCCACGGGACCGCCGGAAGCCGGATTTTGCCCAGTGACAACACGCTGATCAGCCACTGCGAAAGGTGCCCACGGTTCTGCCGCCTTCTTGTAGACCGCTCCACGTTTCACCATCTCGTCCTCGGTAAGGTAAGGCACATACTTGTCCAATTCGGCCAACTTCTCCTCGGTATTGGAGAAGCCGGTGACCTCCTTGCCTTTGATCAGCAGAGTTCCATCGGACAGTTTGATATTCAGCAATCCCACCGCACCATGACAAACGGAGGATACGATGCCGCCGCTCTCATAAATGCTACGGCTGATGGCTTGCAGCTCTTCGTTATCGGGGAAGTCCCAAACAACACCATGACCACCAGCGTAATAGATCACCGAGTAGTCATTTGGATTGACTTGGCTGGGTTTGAGGGTTGCGCCCAATCGGCTCATGAAGTCGCTGTTCTGGTACCACTCCCAATCGGTGGCATCAGCCATTGCCAGGCTATGTGGATCAATCGGGGTATAGCCGCCCTTGGGGCTTACGTAGTCAACCTGATAGCCTGCCGCCTCGACTTTCTTCACGAAGTGCACAGCCTCCCCCAGCCAGAGACCAGTGGCGCGCTCAAGGTTCGGGTACTTGGGATAGCTGGTAAGTACCACCAGCATCTTCTTGCTCATAAGACACCTCATAATTGCAATTTTGAAGGAAGAGTCAGACTGCTCATTGCATGCCTACTAGGCATCCAGGAGGCTGGTGCGACCAAGCGCCAAGTACCACGCGGCGTTGTCCCAGTAAGCCTTCATCAAAGTGATTCTCTGCGCCTCGTCGGTGCGAATGATGAAGACGTGTGGGAGCTCATACCGACGCCCCTGGTTCCGGATGCCAAAGGCATCCTTGGATTGAGTGCCGCTAATCGTCACCTCAACTACAATGACGTGTCCGGACTGCTCCAGATGGGTAGCTGTTACTTGATTGCTCAGATCCGGGAATACATCTAGTAAGGCTCCCCAAACCTGTCGCCCAGCATCGTCAGCCGCGCCTCTCAATCCGATTGGCAGGTAATCGATCTGGCCACCGGGTGCAAAGCACGTAAGCATCCCCTCCACATCACCATTCTGGTAATAGGTGAAGAAGCGTTGCGCCACATCCAATGCTGAGATCACTTTCCATGCCTCCTACTCGACAAACCAGGGCAAAAGCACCCGACCGGTGTAAACATAGTCCCCTCACCGATTGCTCGGTAGGCACCTGATCAGAAATGACCATTTCATTCTTGGAACGCTGAAACGATGTACGACTTAAACGAACTCTACCTCTTTGCGCAGATAGTCGAGCATCAGGGTATAGCCTCAGCAAGCCGGGCTCTGGGTGTTCCGAAGTCCAGACTCAGTCGACATCTGGCCACGCTTGAGGAGCGACTCGGTGTTCGGCTAATCAACCGGTCCACGCGACAGTTTGCTGTATCGGACCTAGGCATGGAGTATTACCAGCACTGCCTCACCATGCTGGAAGGAGCAAAGGCAGCTCAGTCTGTAATCGACAGCAGTCAAGCAGAACCCAGAGGTCTAGTCCGCATTTCATGCCCCACCGCTCTACTAAATTTCTTGGTGGCGGGAATGATTGCGCGCTTCATGGATCGCTATCCCGAGGTGGAAGTGCATCTAGAAAGCACCAATCGCCAAATAGACCCGCTGCGCGAGGGTTTCGACATCGCGCTCCATGTAGGCTTTCCGCCATTCGAAAGTAGCGGCTTAATCATGAAACAACTGTCCTCCAGCCCTCAGGAGCTTGTAGGAAGCCCCCAACTGATTGAGCGACTTGGATCCCCTCGCAACCTCGCTGACCTGGCACGCTTTCCGAGTTTGAGCCTGGGGGGCTGCTCAAATCAGTACACCTGGAACATGGAAGGCCCTGACGGAGTGCAAGCGACAGTTCTGCATACACCCAGATTGGTCACCGACGACATGATCACACTTCGTCGAGTTGCCTTGGAGGCCGGTGGCATAGTTCAGCTACCTAGGCTTGTTGTTTTCAAAGATATCCGCAATGAAGTTCTGAGGCCTCTGCTGCCTGATTGGGCCCCGGTCCAAGGTGTTGTACATGCATTATTCCCCTCCCGCCGCGGGCTTCCCCACTTGGTCAGGACTCTGCTGGATTTCCTTGCCAGCAGCTTCAGAGAGCTGGATTTCGAGAACCTCTATGAAGGATATGTACTTCGGGGAGACGAAGACGCTTGCTTCCTAACAGGTGAGAAACTCTAGAACAGTAGCCACTTAGCGGCTGTTGATGTCAACTTATCGCTAAGTGACCAAACGCTGATCCCCGTGATAGGCGCATTTGGCCGATAACTGCCTCTCGCGGATGACCGCTGCCGGCCCAGACTGTGTAAAAACGCAGCGAGTGATGGCAATCAACTGCCGGGGGATTTTCTCAGTGTCCAGGAGGCCGTCGGAGGCCCAATCAGGCGCAATTGATGATTCTGGTTGTTATGGCACTTTTCGGCTTCGGCGCGTCTGCTGGAGGGCGACAAGAGTCGTAAAACAGGCCTCAGGCCTTCATCGCTGCCATCAGGGCACCGAAGCCTAAAGTGCTACACAACCAGGAATCACCGAATACGCCTGATTGGTTCCTCCGGCGGCCTTCTGGACACTTAGAAAATCCCCCGGCAGTTGATTGCCATCGCTTGCTGCGTTTTTACACAGTCTGGGCTGAAAGCTGAACTCCGCAGAGGCAGCTTCCGGCCTAGGCTGTGTAAAAATTTCAGCTGAAATTCAACGTGCGCGTTGCTAGGCGAAATCCCGGGAGCTTGGCCGGGCTGGAGTGCTCAGAATTCATTAGGAGACGCCGTGGTTGATCATCAAATGATCAGTGCTCGATGCTCAAAACATCTGTCGTCAGCCGCTTATGATCATTGGTTCTTACAGCCCCTACCCTGCGGCTTGCAAGGTAGCGATTTCGCTATTTCGCTTCCAATGCCGTTCGCATCCATTTCGGCAGTTTGCAGGCCAGCAATTTGACTAAGTCTTCAGGTCTGAGTCCTTTCTTGATCGCTGTAATGCATTCCGGAGTTGAGCCGCCTTTACCGAGATAATACAGAGCACTTATAGCCACCCCCACCTCAGTCCCTGCATGCTGCATGACCATAGGGGCCGCATGTATCAGCCGGACCTCCGCTTTCCCTATGAATACTGAACGGCTGGCTCCGTTGGTGTAATAGATTGGGATGAGCGGCATCTGGGTGCTGAGCCCAAACTTCCTGACTGCATTGGCGCCATGGATTTGAAGAGACAAGCGCTTCTGCCTGGTAATCAGGTTAAGCAATTTCCAGGGATTGGGACGAGCCCTGGCAACGTAACGTCCGGGTTTAGGGCGCATATAAATCCCGAGATACACCCGTTCGAGCTCGCCTCGGTTGACCAGTCGAGCTATTGCTTTGGATACGGCGTTCTTCGTTCCAAACCCTGTGAAACGGCTAATGCTGAACGGCTGCCCTTTAGGTAGGCGCTTGACTCGTTGCGCAATCCGGGCGGATACCGACTGGGCTTGATCAGTGCTGAGCATCGTGGCGTTCACGCTTATAGCGTGAAGTCTAACGACGAACTGAAAAGCGGCTGATGGAACGCAATCACCCTTCGCCGATATTCATCATCTTGAGCGTCGTTTACCAGGCACTCTTCGAGGCGCCCCAGCGAGAAAACTTGATCGGCGGACGGGTAGTGTCTGAGCAGGCTTTTCGCATAGCTGCGAATGTCATCAGGTAGCTCGGTGTTACGAGAGAGGTCGCGGAGAAAAGCTTCGGCCTTGACGACACTACGGGTTCTTTCATGCGGAAGGGTCAAAGCGGCTACCTCCTTATTCAGTTATTCCAATCTACGAGACCAGAACGGGCAAGCCGCGCTTACCCCTAATTTGTCCGCGATTCGAAGTGGTGCGGCTGATGGATTTTCAACCCTGCAATCAGTTCTTTCCCCAGTAGTTGCCCTTGCTGACCAAGCCAAAATCCTCAGAGGAAAATGGCTGCTCATCATCGAACATGCCATTGACCATACGCTCCCGCCGCAGCCCGCTCAGCACCCTGCAAAAGCAGGGTTCGCAGAGATGCACACGATAGTGCTCCCCGTCATGCTGTGAACCATATCCCCAATGGGCTTCAAGCTTGCCGTATTGGAGACCATAGCCCGGAATACGTGTACTAGAACGGCACACGTCGCAGATCACATCCTCAACCACATCGACCACTGCCGGAGACTTGATATCCATACGCACCTCACGATTACGTTCCACGCGGCACCGGCCGGTTATGGGCTCATGCACACGAGCATCATTCGAGCAGGCTCGGCTGACTGCACATCAAAAACAAGCCAGTAGCTGCTGCCGGTAATGCTGAGAAAAGCTGACCTGGTAAGCGGGCTCAATTGCAAAGCCACCCAGCGAAATGATGTTTGTAGCTTGCGACCCAATACCAGGTTCTGCACCACCAAACCCTACATCGTCGATACTTTCGGCATGCCCTAAAGCCCCCATTGGCTCTGGCCGGGAGCCTGGGGTTAAACCTGGCATATGAGCATCGCTTAAAACAGCCAAATCATCCGGTAAGTCATCGGCAATTCGCTCTGCAAAACCCTGAAGCGTTGGCTCCGCCAACATGAATAGCCATGCCTGGTCGTCTGACTCACCTTTGCGCCGCAGCACTCGCCCCAGCACTTGCCGGTAATGCAGTTCGGTGCGGATACGACTGAGATAGCAGCACACTTGCAGGCGGGGAATGTCGGTGCCTTCGCTAATCATTCCGACGGCGACAATCCAGCGGCAGGTGCTGCTGCGAAATGCATTGATCACCTGCTGCGCATCCGGGGTTTTGTTGGTCACGATGCGGCACTCTTCACCCATGGCTTCCAGTGCGAGTGCAATTTGCTGAGCGTGTTCAATATCGGTGGCCACCACCAAACCGGCGGCATCAGGCTTGATCTGGCGTAGCTCGCTCAGTTTGCTGCAGCCAAGGTCGAGGATTGGATTGATCACCTCATCATGACGCAGCAGTTCCTCATAGGTGACAGGTGACTCGCCCAACAGTTTGGCGATGCTGGGAAACAGCCTCACGGAGCTATCCGCGCCAAGCTCTTCCGTAAGTTTTACCTTCTGATTGTCGAGCAACACAATGCGAGGTGATCGGCATACGCCATCGGTAATAGCGTCTTTCAAACCATAACGGTAATCGCAGATCAGATGCCCCTCGGGCGTGGAGTAACGAGCCAGAGCGATAGCCTTGTCGTCCGATCGCCAGGGTGTGCCTGACAACGCTAGCGTGAAGGCAGCGCGATCTTGTACCCGGTGGAGTATCTGCTGCCCCCAGGCATTGCTGAGCAGCGGATCGTGGCCTGCGCAATGGTGGATCTCATCGAAGACCACGAACACCCTGTAGTCATCAAGAAGCTGCCAGAATCCCTCATCACGGTATTCCATAGCCTGATAGGTATAGGCCGCGCCCACGGCACCTATGTGGCCGTCGAGACGCCTGCCTAGCACAGCCTCAAAGGTCGAACGAAAACCCTCCACGACCTGGCAGGACGGTGCGAAGCACAACACCAGATCAATTCTGCCTTGCTCAAGCAGTCGGCTGGCCAGCTCTGCGGCCATGCGCGTCTTTCCAGCCCCCGGCGTTGCCTGGCAGAAGAAGTGCGGCGTGACGGTGAAGTGCTCCAACGCCCTGGTGATGCAACTGTTCTGCCAGCTCCGTAGCGAGCTGCTCATCGTGCAGCGAGCGTTTTGAGGGTCTTTTCGATGGCGCGCAGATGCCCCAGAAGGCGAGAACTGCGATCCCTGGCCTCCAGGTAATCGCCTTCAACCTTGTCCCGCAAATGCGGCATCTCGTCCAGCAGTAGCTTGTAGCGCTCCGCCTCGCCCATCGAAGCCAGGAAGTCCAAGCGGATTTCCTTGTGAAGAACTTCCAACTGCTGATCCGTATTGGTTGGAGATTTAAGCGGCAAGGTCTCAACTTCGAGCACTGCAGGTTCCTTTTCAGGCTCACTGGCAGTTTTGAGGCTGTTCTCAAACCCGTTGTCGACCAGCTCCAGTTGAAGGTGGGCCGGAATCGGCTGCAGATGGTAGACCTGTCCTCGGACACGGCGATCCTCATCAAGCACAACCCAGCCCATGCGCAGCAATCGACGGATCTGCTCATACACATAACGGCGCACATCGGCGATACGGAAATTCATGCCTTCCAGGCTTTTGGCATAAGCATCGCGCAACTCACGGGTGGTGAACTTTGTGCGGCCTTCCTCCTGAAGCAGCCCATACAGACGCCTGTCTAAGATGAACAAGGCCGATTTCATTGAGGTACCAGAAGAGTAATAGCGGGAAAATGCGGATTATAGTCCGTGGCCTGTGCATCCGCAAACGCATGATAGTGCCGCCTCAAGTGGAATTGAGACGGTCATGGACAATTTGGCGAAAGCGTTAGGGGAACGCATCCGGGCGCAGAGAAAGATCTGTCGGATTTCTCAAGATGCACTCGCGCTGGCCTGCAGCCTTGACCGCAGCTACATGGGACGAATCGAGCGAGGTGAAGTAAACATCACTGTCGAGAAGCTTTACCGAATCGCAGGTGAGCTGTCCTGCGATCCGTCCTACCTACTTCCCGAGGTCGCAGAGCTGCAGCCCACCTGACAGAGATTGGAGCTAAAAGGCCGAGTTAACCTGCTCTGTTGCTTTGCTCTAAGCCCGCCGCCGACTTCAGCATCTTCAATATCACCAACGCAAACGCTCGGCTCTTGGTCTCGTTATCCAGCACTTCCAGCGACAGCTTCTCGTGGTCGGTCATGGCGTCCAATACGGTGTCCAGCACACGTTTGGGGAACAGCCCGTGCATTACCTGTTCTACCGAGTGGTTGTTCACCTGGGCCATCACATCCTCTTGACGGCTGATGCGCTGGGCGATGCCGGTGAGGAATTGCAGTTGGTCGTCATCGCTCACCTCGGCACCGAAGATATCGTTTAGCGCCTCGATGATTTCCGACAGGCGCTTTTTCTCCGGGTCATGCGGCTTACCGCTGCCCACGTCGCTGCCAGGCTTGAGGCTGTAGTCGCCGTCTTCTTCGCTCAGGCGCAGTTGATGCTCGGCGCGCTTGCTCAGGCGGTAGTGGCTCAGTTGCAGCTCGCCCACGTCCACGTCGTCCTGCTGCAGGCGATCCACGCGCAGCAGCGGGTGCAGGTGCTTGGCGTACACGCACAGCTGCTCCAGCTCGCGATCCTCATAGGGAATGATCTGCGAGAGGAACTCGTACAGGCGCACAAAGCTCTGCAGGTTCTTGCGGAACAGGTCGAGCTGGTCCACCTGCTCGCCGGCCTCTTTCAGCGCATGCTCGGCTTTTTTCAGACCGGCGCTGTCACCGTTGGCTTCGGCGGTGCGCTTGTAATCCAGCGCCTGTTGGCGTGACTCCAGCGAGAAGGCATAACGCTTGGCGAAGCGCTCTTTGGCTGGTGTGCAGTAGTAGCTGAGCTTGCTGGCCGCCGCCTTGGGGTCGAAGAAGGCCATGGCGAACGCCTCGACCTCCTGCCAGTGATAGATGCCCTCGGCATCCAGCTTCTTCTGCAGGTCATAGATGATCTGCGGGTCGGTCACATCGGTCAGCTCGGCCTTGGTGTAGTACGGCAAGAAGGCGTCGAGGATGTCCTGCGGCTCGTTGAAGAAGTCGAGGATAAAGGTTTCCTTACTATCCCCAAAGGTGCGGTTCAGCCGCGAAAGCGTCTGCACGCAGTCCACGCCTTGCAGCTTCTTGTCCACGTACATGGCGCACAGCTTGGGCTGATCGAAGCCGGTCTGGTACTTGTTGGCCGCGATCATCACGTTGAAGTCCTGGGTGTCGAACGCCTGCGCCAGGTCGCGGCCATTCAGACCGGCGTTAAGCAGGCTGCTGCTTTCCGTCACCTCTTCGGGGATCACCTCATCCGCCAGCACGCTGCCGGAGAACGCCACCAGCGGGTGCACGTCGCGATAACCCATCTGCTGCACGTAGGACTTCACTGCCAGCTGGTAACGCACTGCCTCCTGACGGCTGCTGGCGACGACCATAGCCTTGGCCTGGCCACCCAACAGACCACGGATATTGGCGCGGAAGTGCTCGACGATGATCTCGACTTTTTTGTCGATGTTGTACGGATGCAGCCGCACCCAGCGGGCCAGCTTGATGCGCGCCTTCTTGCTGTCCACCTCGTCGTCTTCGCCATCCGGGTGGGCGATCTTCCAGGCGGTGCTGTAGGTGGTGTAGTTGCGCAGCACATCGAGGATAAAACCCTCCTCAATGGCCTGGCGCATGGAGTACAGGTGAAAGGCCTCCGGCTTATTGCTGGAACTGCGTTCCAGCGTCGGGTCCGGCTCACGACCGAACAGCTCCAGGGTCTTGGCCTTGGGCGTAGCGGTAAAGGCGTAGTAGCTGATGCGCTCATTCGGTTGGCGCGCCTGCACGGCGGCGTCGAGCAACTCTTCGGCGCTGACTTCCTCGGCATCGAGGGCGTCACTGCCAAGTATCTGTTTCAGCTTGCTGGCGGATGAACCGGTCTGGGAGGAATGCGCCTCGTCGGCGATCACCGCATAGCGCCCGCTGGCCAGCTTGGGGTACTTGTCCAGGGCATCGAACAGTGCGGGGAAGGTCTGGATGGTGACGATGATGATGCGCGTCTGCTCGGCCAGTGCCTCGGCCAACTGCTCGGACTTGCTCTGGCTGCTGGTTTCACGGTTGATTTGCTTGACCACGCCCTGGGCATGCTCGAACTGGTAGATGGTGTCCTGCAGCTGCTTATCCAATACGGTGCGGTCGGTAATCACGATCACCGAGTTGAACAGCCGTTGACCGTCAGCGTCGTACAGCGAGGCCAACTGATGCGCCGTCCAGGCAATGGAGTTGGACTTGCCCGAACCGGCGCTGTGCTGGATCAAGTAGCGCTTGCCCGGCCCTTCGGCGCGGGTGGTGTTAATCAGCTGGTTGACCACTTCCCACTGGTGGTAACGCGGGAAGATCATCGTTTCCTTGGTCACCGGCGTGCCGTCGAAGCCTTCGCTGGTTTTTTTGTCCAGGTGCAGAAAGCGCCCCAGCACCTTGAGCCAGGCGTCTGGTTGCATCAGTCGTTGCCACAGGTAGCTGGTGGCGTATTGGCTGTCATCTTCCGGCAGTGGGTTGCCCGCGCCGCCTTCCGCGCTGCCGAGGTTGAACGGCAGGAAGAAGGTGTCTTTACCCGCCAGCTTGGTGGTCATCGCCACCTCGTTCTGGCCCACGGCAAAGTGCACCAGCGCGCCGCGCTTGAAGGTCAGCAGTGGCTCGGGCTTGCGCGTCAGCGGGTCTTTTACCGGGCGGTCTTGGCGATACTGGCGCTTGGCGTTTTCCACCGACTGCTTGAACTCGCTTTTCAGCTCTAGCGTGGCGGTGGGGATGCCGTTGACGAACAGCACCAGATCCAGCCGTGGGTTGTAGCTCTGCCCACTGCTCCCAGCCTCACGCGCATGCGGCGAGTAAGACACCTCCGGCACCACGCGCAAACGGTTGCACTGGTAGCGCTGCAAGGTATCCGGGTTCATGCCGTGGTCGGGCTGGAAGCTGCACAACTCCACCTTTACAGCCGGCAGCTTAAAGCCATGGCGCAGCACATCGAGGGTGCCGCTCTGCTCCAGCTCGCGCACCAGCTTTTGCACCAGCACGCCGCCTGGGTCATTCGGGTTGGCCTTGGCGAACTTGTTCCAACGTTCCGGCCAGGCGTCCTTGAAGTAGCCCAGCACATCTTCGGTATACAGCGCCGTGCGGCGGTCGTAGCCGCTGGCGGTGCCGACCAGCCAGCCTTGGGCGGCCAGGGCGTGGATGATGTCCCGCTGAAACTGCGCTTCCTTGCTGTCCGCCATTACACGGCCTCTTCTGCTAATTTGGGAGTTGGCGCACTGGCCGGTGGCTGCCAGCCGCGCACATCGATTTTGCCAGTGACTGCGGCGGAGATTAGGGCGGCGCGGCGCTCTTGGAGGAGCTCGTTGGTTTTCTCAGCCTCACCAAGTAACTGATCGAACTGGACGCTTACCTTATCCACGTAGGAAGCCAACTTAATTTGCTCATCAAGTGGCGGTAGCACAACCTTCATTTGACTGAGATGTGTAGGCCCGAAATGCTGAATCGTTGAACCGGCTTTAAGCAAATCAATCTGAACAAAGAATTGATAAGAGCCAACGACTGAACGAATAAAGTCACGGTCGGATATACCTGTCTTGGGTGTCAACCGGATCAGCCCGGTATAAGCCACTGCCCCGACAGCTTCCTCCCCGACTTCACTTACCAGCCCCATGCTCGCACTGCCACTTATGATCAAATCGCCATGTTCAAGGCGGAAATGCCCCCACTTTCCACTTGCTTTGGCTGGGTCTAGATAATTACAGCCCTGCAGTGTCACCCATCTCCCTTGGACACCAGAGATCCTCACGAGGGGAACACCCTCATCTCTGAAATCAACGGCCATGATGCCGGGACCCTCTTGATATCCAAACGCAAGTCCAAATGGGACTACGGACCAATGCGCCGGCACCTCGCCTAGCCACTCCACGTCGGAGTCTTTCATCGGCACCGTGGGGTCGAGGCCTTTGGTGACGGCGTGAGAGATCACGGCCTGGCGCTTTTCCTTGAGCAGTTCGATCAGGCGCTGCTGCTCTTCGATCAGCGCGTCGATGCGGGCGGTTTCGTGGTCGAGGAAATGAGCGATTTGGGTTTGTTCAGGTATTGGAGGCAATGGAATACGCAGATTTTCTATCACTGACATTCCAATATTTTGTTGTGTTCCAAAGCTCCAATTGAGAATGACGCTCTCTTGAAAGTTACGAGATCGCATCGCTTGAAGTACGTAACGAGGGAAAGCCAGCCGAGAGCACCTCACCACGGCCAATGGCGACCAAATATTGAAGTCCCGATCAGTGGAAACAAGAGCCACTACGCCAGTAGTAGCTCCCGACTTCACCATAAAAATATCGTTTCTACGCGGTTTGTATTTCTTCGAGTACTTATGATGATCAGCATGGGAAATAAATCGGGATTTTGAGAAATTTATCTCTCCTGACGAAACAGCCTCCGCAGAAACAAACGGAATACCGTCATCGATGAACTCAGGTGTTTCATGAGGCCCATCAGTGATCGGTGTTTCCACAACATGCTTCAATGGCACGACATTCCAATGTGCTGGAACCTCCCCTAGTTCAGCTACGTTAGTCTCCTTGTAGGCCCCATAGGAAGAAAAACTCATGCCGACAGCCCTTCAATCATCTGCTTGATACGGTCGGTGCAGGCTTTTAGATCAGTATCGATTTCGGCCAACTGGCGCGGTGGCTGGAACACATAGAAGTGGCGGTTAAAGGGAATCTCGAAGCCGACGATGCCGACCTCGCCGTCCTGGGCGTCGGACTTGCTTTCGTCGATCCAGGCATCCGGTACATGGGGGATGACTTCGCGCTGGAAGTAGTCGTACACCGACTCGCCCAAGGGTACGTTCTCGTTGTCGCGCAGGCCTGCGTCCGCTTCCGGTTGGCCCTTGGTCATGCAGATATCCGCCTCGGGGTCGCGCTCGCTCAAGGCATTGAGCAGGGCTTTTTGCTCCGGCGCGCTAAGGCTGACGCTGTGCGCTGTGAGGGTTTTTTTCAGCAGCTTGTTGAACTGCTCACGGTTACGGTGCAGTTGGCTGGCGTCCATCGCTTGTAGGGCGGCCAGCAGTTGCTGCTGGGCGGCGCTGTCGAGTTTCTGCAGGGCTTTTTCTTCCAGCACGTTAGCGATGCGCTCGGCACTGGTTTGGAAGTTGAGGCGTAGCGGGCGTTCGACGGTGATGCGCCGGTAGCCGAAGGCGTCGATGGAGAAGATCTTGCTCTGCGCTCTGTGCTCGAAACTGCCATACAGGCGCACCAGCTCGCTGATTTGATCCTCGGTGATGTACTGGCGCTTGCTGCCCAGTGACTTGCGCATTTTGGCGGAGTGCTGGCTGCCGTCGATCAACTGCACCTTGCCCTGGCGCGCAGCTGCCTTGTGGTTACTGAGTATCCACACATAGGTGGCGATGCCGGTGTTGTAGAACATGTCGGCGGGCAACGCGACGATGGCTTCGACCAGATCGTTCTGCAGCAGGTAGCGGCGAATCTCCGACTCACCCGAACCGGCGCCGCCGGTAAACAGCGGCGAGCCGTTGAGGATGATGCCGATGCGCGAGCCACCGTCGCGCGGGTCACGCATCTTGCTGACCAGGTGCAGAAGAAACAACAGCGATCCGTCGGACACACGCGGCAGGCCGGGGCCGAAGCGGCCGTCGAAGCCCTTAACCGTGTGCTCGTCGGTGATCTGCTTCTGCACCTTCTTCCATTCCACTCCGAACGGCGGGTTGCTGAGCATAAAGTCGAAGCGCTTGTCGGCCAGCTGGTCGTTGGACAGGGTGTTGCCGAGCTTGATGCTGGCCACGTCCTGGCCCTTGATCAGCATGTCCGCCTTGCAGATGGCGTAGGACTCGGGGTTGAGCTCCTGACCGTGCAGCGACACGCTGACCTTTTCGCTGATGGACTGGATGTACTCATCACCCTCAGAGAGAAAGCCGCCCGTACCCGCAGTTGGGTCATAGATGGTGACGATGCTGTTGGGCGCGAGCTTGTGGTCCTGATCGGTGATCACCAGCGAGGTGGTGAGGTGCACGATATCGCGCGGGGTGAAGTGCTCCCCGGCGGTTTCGTTGGAGCTTTCCGCGAACTTGCGGATCAGCTCTTCGAAGATGATGCCCATGCCGAAGTTGCTGATGAACTCAGGGCTCAGATCAGTGGCGGCGAAGCGCTGCACCACCTGATAGAGCAGGTTGGCGGTTTCCAGCTGCTGGACGAAATCTTCAAAGTGGAAGTGCTCAAAAATCTCGCGGGCATCCTTGCTGAACGCCTGCACGTAGCTCATCAGGTCGGCGGCGGTCTGGGTGTCGGACAGCGTGCCGAGGGTCAGCGGCGAAGCGTTGAAGAACTGCTGACCGGCAGCGCGCAACAGAATCATCTCGCGCACGGTGTCGGGGCGGCCTTCCTGAGCGAAGGTCTGCTTGATCACCTCATCCTTGGTCGGCGCAAGCACGCACTCCATCCGGCGCAACAAGGTGAACGGCAGGATGATGCGGCCGTACTGCGATTGCTTGAAGTCACCGCGCAGCAGGTCGGCAATGGACCAAAGAAACGCGGCCGTCTGGGAATGGTTTTCCGTGTTCACGCAACTGCTCCTAGAATGGCATGCAAAAGCGCGAGTCTAACCTAGACGTCCGTGATCACTTCACCTGCACCGCTAGAATTTTCTCAATGGCATCGCGGGCTTGTGGATGCCCTGAGAAGTAATGAGCCTCTTCTATAAGAAGAACTTTATTTGCTGCCTTATAACAGCAAATCGGCTGGCGATAGCTGACAAGAAGCGACCACAGGAACGCACACAAAAAGTTAAGTTTTGGAGCCTAAATTTGACCCAAAATCAGCAAAAGCTAACTAAAAGTGCTGCAATGACACAGAATCTAGGAGGTAAGCATAGCTAGACAGGCTGGAAAACCAGTGGTGATGGGGGCTCGACTGCAGATCGCAAAACGTGACTAAAATTTAATAGGGCAGATAAAAATATTGGGCCATGGATAACCTGGGTTCTGGACAGAAAAACGAGATAAAGGCGCAGGTTGTGACGGAGCGCAGCCGAGCAGGCCGCGGCCTGCGTTTTAATCGGGCTGCTGCGCTGCCGCGAACGGCAGCTCGGGCGCATATCCGCACAGCCACGCGCGTGGGGCAAAGCTACCGGAATGCGCAGGGCAGAGCAAACGACGCTCGTCGGCCACGCTGGCACTTTGCCATATTTATGGCATGCTAGCCGGCTGTCGCGTCCCTGGCTGGCACAGGCTTTGCCAGGCACGCTCAAGCGAGCCCGGATGACGACTGCGACACTCTAACTAGTGGTTATTTTTTACTCGAATTGATTAACTCGCCTGGCATGCCCGCATTGCGTTATCCGCGCTGCGAGCCAGGCAGCCTTCGCTAGGGATGACGAAGCCGGATAATCCCCAGATACAGCTCATCCCAGGATTTAGGTCATTGCCTAGAGTCACGCCCCCACCCGCTTCGCGCCTCTCCAGCGAAGCCCTGCTTGCGCCCATGAGCGGCCCTGCCAGGGGCGCGCTGGTGGCGCTGGTCATGCTGATGCTGGGTTTGCTGCTGTGGCAACTGCGCCTGGAATCGCACCAGTTGCAGGACAACCAACGCCAGCTCAGCCATGCCTACAGCAACCAGCTGGCCAATCACCTGAGCCTGAACATGGAGCTCAAGGCCAGCGCCGGCCAGGCCCTGCTGCAGCCCCACAGCCGCCCACCTGCACCGGGCGCAGCCAGCGAGACCCTGCTCGGCTCGCTGCGCGGCGTGTTCCCGACACTGCGCGGGCTGATCTGGCTGGATGCCCAGGGGCAGATGCTGGCCAGCGCCGGGGCCCCGCCGCCGAATGTCCTCTACCTCGGCGAACTGTTTCAACGCGGCCAGCCGCACAATTACTTCTATGCCTTCAGCGCCCAGGACGGCGGCGAGATCTACCTGATGCTGCGCCAAGCGCAGGGCGAGGGTTTCTGGGTCCTGCACCTGACCAACCGGGCGCTGCGCAGCTGGCTCAGCGAACACCATCAAAGCCCCCAGCAGTGGCTGCTGGAAGACAGTTACTCGCAACGGGTCATCGCCAGCCAGGGCGACAGCCAGTCGCCGGACAGCCCGATTGCGCCCCCCGTCACGGCCGAGAACCTGGCCCAGAGCATCCTGCTCAGCCCGCTGCCGGGCAGCGACTGGCAGCTGCGCGCGCTATTCAACGAACGCAAGGTGCGCGCCCAGCAACTGCCGCAACTGGCCAGCAAACTCCTGCTGTTTATCCTCTGCGCCCTGCTGACCCTGTTCGCCCTGTATCGCCTGCACCACGAGCAGCGCAACCTGCATGCCCTCAACACCGCCTCGCGACGTTCCCTGCAACAGGCCGTGACGGTGCTGGGAGCGATCGAGGAACGGGTGCTGGTGACCGACGGCAACGGCCAGCTGCAGTACCTCAACCCCCAGGCCGAAAGCCTGTTCGGCCTGAGCAACGCCGAGGTGCATAACAGGCACCTGCTGCAACTGCTGCCGCGTCTCGACCCCATGCTGCTGCACGGCAACGGCGCGTCCCATGAACTGGGCCCGGACCTGGTGGAAATCCGCCAGAACGGGGAGCCGCGGCTGTACGACATCAGTCGCAGCGATCTGGGCGAAGAGTCCCAGCACGGCGGCTTCGTCTGGGTGCTGCGCGACGTCACCGAAGAGCAGCATGCCAATCAGGTGCTGCGCGAAACCCGCCGGCGCTATCAGGATATTTTCGAAGGCACCGGCACCGCCCTGTGCGTGCTCGACCTGGCCGACCTGCACGCCTACCTGGAGCAGCAGCAGATCCGCGATGTGCCCGGCCTGCAGCGCTGGCTGACGGCCGACCCGTTGCGGCACCAGGCGCTCTGCCAGCGCCTGCGCCTGACCGAAACCAACCAGGTGGCCCTGCGCCTGCTCGGCGTCGACTCCACCGAACAGGCCTGGCAGCACCTGTTCAACAGCGGCCCGCTGCAGCCCGAGGGCTTCCGCCTGCAGCTGATCAGCACCTTGATCACGGGCAGCGGCCTTCTGGAGATGGAGCGCCAGATCAGCACGCCCCAGGGCCACGAACGCCACCTTTGGCTGCTCCTGCGTCTGCCGGAGAACCCGCAGGAACTCGACTCGGTGACCCTGAGCATCAGCGACATCACCAGCCGCAAGCGCGTCGAAACCTCGCTGATCGAGCGCGAGCGCTTCTGGTCCGATGTGGTCAGCGCGGTCCCGGACACCATCTATGTTCACGACATCGCCGCCAGGCGGGTGATGTACAGCAACAACCACCTGGGTCCGCAGCTGGGCTACAACAAGGCCGAACTGCGCGAAATGGGCGAACGCCTGTGGGAGAAGATCCTCCATCCCGACGACGTCGAACTCTACCTGCGCATGCGCAATATCCAGCAGGTGCTGGGCAAGGGCCGGCTGATGCAGTTCGAGCTGCGCTGGCGGCACCGCGACGGCAGCTGGCACTGGTTCGATATCCGCGAACAGGCCCTGGCCTATGATGAGCGCGGCCGGGTCAGCCGACTGATCGGCGTGGCCAAGGACATCACCGAACAGATCGTGCGCAGCGAGTCCCTGAGCACCAGTGAGCAGCGCTACCGGATGCTGGCGGAAAGCATCAGCGACGTGATCTTCTCCACCGACGACAAGCTGCAGCTCAACTACGTCAGCCCCTCGGTCATGCAGGTCCTCGGTTACGACAGCGAATGGGCGCTGAACCACGGGTTCCACGGCCTGGCCACCAACCCACGGCAGCTGATCGGTTTCTATGCCCTGCTGGAACGGGTACGCAACGCCCTCGGCGATCCGCAGCGCCTGGCCGAGCTGCGCGCCGAGTTTCTGCCGCAGCTGTTCGTCTTCGACTGTCTGCGCGCCGACGGCCAGAAGATCCCGGTGGAACTGCGCCTGGTACCCATGTGGGACGACAGCGGTCGCTTCGAGGGCCTGCTCGGCGTCGGCCGCGACATCGGCCAGCAACGTCGCGCGGAGAAGGACCTGCGCATGGCCGCCACGGTGTTCGAGCACTCCACCGCGGCGATCCTGGTCACCGACCCGGCCGGCTATATCGTCCAGGTCAACAACGCCTTCAGCCGGGTCAGCGGCTACAGTTCCAGGCAGATCCTCGACCAACTGCCGAGTATGCTCACCGCCGATACCCAACAGGCCAGCCACCTCAGTTTCGTCATCCGCCAGCTCAACCAGCAGGGCAGCTGGGAGGGTGAGGTATGGCTGAAGCGGCGCAACGGCGAGAAGTTCCCGGCCTGGGTCGGTATCACCGCGGTCAAGGACGACGAAGGCGACCTGGTCAGCTACGTGTGCTTCTTCAGCGATATCAGCGAGCGCAAGGCCAGCGAGCAGCGCATTCACCGCCTGGCCTACTACGACGCCCTGACCCAGCTGCCCAACCGCACCCTGTTCCAGGACCGTCTGCACAATGCCCTGCAGCATGGCGAGCGGCACCAGGAATGGGTGGTACTGATGTTCCTCGACCTCGACCGCTTCAAGCCGATCAACGACTCCCTGGGCCACGCCGCCGGCGACCGCATGCTCAAGGAAGTGGCCGTGCGTCTGGCCGCCTGTGTCGACGGCGACGACACCGTGGCGCGCATGGGCGGCGACGAATTCACCCTGCTGCTGCAATCCGATACCAGCCGCGAGGGGGCGCTGAAGCGCGCCATCCATGTCGGCGAACAGATCCTCGCCAGCCTGGCCCAGCCGTTTATTCTCGAAGGCCGCGAGTTCTTCGTCAGCGCCAGTATCGGCATCGCCTTGAGCCCCCAGGACGGCAGCGAGCTGAGCCAGCTGATGAAGAACGCCGACACCGCCATGTACCACGCCAAGGAGCGCGGCAAGAACAACTTCCAGTTCTACCAGGCCGATATGAACGCCAGCGCCCTGGAACGTCTGGAGCTGGAAAGCGACCTGCGCCACGCCCTCGAGCAGGGCGAATTCAGGCTCTACTACCAGCCGCAGTTCTCCGGCGACGGCAAGCGCCTGACCGGGGCCGAGGCGCTGCTGCGCTGGCAGCATCCGAGCCGCGGCCTGGTGCCGCCGAACGACTTTATCCCGGTGCTCGAAGAGCTGGGGCTGGTGGTCCAGGTCGGCGAATGGGTACTGCGCGAGGCCTGCCGCCAGCTCAGCCACTGGCATCAGGCCAAGGTGCGGGTGCCGAAGATCTCGGTCAACCTGTCGGCCCGACAGTTTGCCGAAGGCGATCTGGGCCCGCGCATCGCCAGCATCCTCAGGGACAGCGGCATCCCGCCGGCCTGCCTGGAGCTGGAACTGACCGAAAGCATCCTGATGGAAGACGTGGCCAATGCCATGCAGACCCTGGCCAGCCTCAAACGCCTGGGGGTGTGCCTGGCCATCGACGACTTCGGCACCGGTTACTCGTCGCTGAACTACCTCAAGCAGTTCCCCATCGACGTGCTGAAGATCGACCGCAGCTTCGTCGACGGCCTGCCCCACGGCGAACAGGACGGCCAGATCGCCCGCGCCATTATCGCCATGGCCCACAGCCTCAACCTCACGGTGATCGCCGAGGGCGTGGAAACCCTGGCCCAGCTGGACTTCCTCCGCGGCCATGCCTGCGACGAAGTGCAGGGCTTCCTGCTCGGCCGACCGATGCCGGCCAGGCAATTCACCGCACTGTTCAGCGGCACTGCGCTGTTTATGCTGAGTTGAAGCAGCACGCAATTTGTAGGATGGGTTAGCCGCCAACATGATGTGCGTCAATATGCATGTTCTGCGCGGCGCAACCCATCATGGCGGCGAGCCTGTTGACGCCGTGTTGGGTTTCGCGGCTACAGCCATCTGTGCTGAAGCCAAGATTGCGCATATGCCGCTAACCCAACCTACTAGCTGCTGCACGGCCTGCGACGAGTGACACCCTAGGGGTCGCGCAGTGCTCAAGCTAATAGAAACGCGCAGCTCAAGACTGCCTTGTCCATGAATCCCACTTGTCCGCCACATGACTGCGCTGCATACCCCTGCTCGGCCGAGATGGGGTAGAATTCGCCCCCTCTTTCTACCGCCCAGCTGCTTTTTCTCAGGGGAATGCCATGTTCAGCCGTGATTTGACTCTTGCCCGTTATGACGCCGAATTGTTTGCCGCGATGGAGCAGGAAGCCCAGCGCCAGGAACATCACATCGAACTGATCGCCTCGGAGAACTACACCAGCCCGGCGGTAATGGAAGCCCAGGGCTCGGTGCTGACCAACAAGTACGCCGAAGGCTACCCGGGCAAGCGTTACTACGGCGGTTGCGAATACGTCGACATCGTCGAGCAGCTGGCCATCGACCGCGCCAAGGAACTGTTCGGTGCCGACTACGCCAACGTCCAGCCGCACTCCGGCAGCCAGGCCAACGCTGCCGTGTATATGGCACTGCTGAATGCCGGCGACACCGTACTGGGTATGAGCCTGGCCCACGGCGGCCACCTGACCCACGGTGCCAGCGTCAGCTTCTCCGGCAAGCTGTACAACGCCGTGCAGTACGGCATCACCGATGCCGGCCTGATCGACTACGACGAAGTCGAGCGCCTGGCCGTCGAGCACAAGCCGAAGATGATCATCGCCGGCTTCAGCGCCTACTCCCAGGTCCTGGACTTCCCACGCTTCCGCGCCATCGCCGACAAGGTCGGTGCCTACCTGTTCGTCGACATGGCCCACGTCGCCGGTCTGGTTGCCGCGGGCGTGTACCCGAACCCGGTGCCGTTCGCCGACGTGGTCACCACCACCACCCACAAGACCCTGCGCGGCCCGCGCGGCGGCCTGATCCTGGCCCGCGCCAACGAAGCGCTGGAGAAGAAATTCAACTCCGCGGTCTTCCCGGGCGGCCAGGGCGGCCCGCTGGAGCACGTGATCGCCGCCAAGGCGGTGTGCTTCAAGGAAGCCCTGCAACCCGAGTTCAAGGCCTACCAGCAGCAAGTGGTGAAGAACGCCCAGGCCATGGCCAGCGTGTTTATCGA
>JBFJZW010000023.1:0-26136 GCA_041621875.1 Pseudomonas sp.
CGGCGTTCGAATTCGCCTTTGACGCTGGCACCGGCTTGCAGCAGGCCGAGGTCCAGGCACAGCAGTTCGACGCCCTTGAGCGCGTCCGGCACTTCGCCGGCGGCGATGCGCAGGGCCAGGCCTTCGACGATGGCGGTCTTGCCGACACCGGCCTCGCCGACCACGATCGGGTTGCTTTTACGCCGACGGGCGAGGATGTCGATCATCTGGCGGATCGCCGCGTCGCGGCACAGCACCGGGTCGAGCTTGCCGTCGCGGGCCTGCTGGGTGAAGTTGTGGGTGAAGCGCTTGAGGTTGGATTCGCCACCCGCCGCGGCTTTGCCGGCGGCTTCCTGCGGCTGCCGGGCCATGGCGAAGTCGCGCAGGCGTTCGGGGTTGAGCTTGGCCAGCAGCGCCTGGTAATGGCTGCCGGCATAGCGCATCGGGTTGCGCAGCAGGGCGAGGATCAGCGCGGCCTGGTCGACCTGGTTCTGGCCGAGTTCCAGGTTGGCCACCAGCAGGGCGTCCTGCAGCCATTGCACCAGTTCGGTGGAGAACACCGGGTTGCGCGACTCGCTGTGTTCGCCGCGCGGTTGCAGTGCGCTGGCCAGCTCAAAGGCGTCGACTTCGGCGTCCTGCAGGGCGCGGGCGAGCAGGCCGTCCGGGCGCTCGAGCAGGCCGAGCAGCAGGTCTTCGACCAGAATCTTGCTGCCGCCACGGACCACGCAGCGCTCGGCCGCGAGTTCCAGATCGTTCTTGGTGGCGGCGTCGAGGGCCTGTACCAGCTGTTGCAGATCGACGTTGATCATTTCATCAGTCCTTAATGAGTTTTGCTGCCGAGGGTGACCACGCCGTCGGCGTTATCGCGCCCCAGCCAGGTGGTCCAGCCCAGCAGGCAGGGATTGTCCGCGCCGAGGCGCAATTCGCGTATTTCGTCCTGGCGCAGTTCCAGGCGGATGTCATAGTCCAGCGGGTCGCGCAGGGTGAAGCGCACCAGTGCGCAGAGCGGCTGGTAGCCGCTGCCGATCGGCAGGAATTCGTGGAAGCGCTGCCAGCCGAGCTGGCGCACGTGGATGCGGAACTTGCCGCCACGGTCGCGCACGAACTCGCCGAGCACCAGGCTCTCGCCCAGCTGGCTGTTGGCCAGGCCGAGGCGGTTGCGTTGCTCGCCGAGAATCTCCACCTGGCGTTCCAGGCATTGTTCGATATGCAGGGCGGCGTGCTTGAAGTAGTAACGCAGCACCGACTCGATCAGCGCCGCCGAGTGGGCGCGCAGGCTGAGCAGGCCGAGGTAGGGCAGCAGGCGTTTCCAGTTCAGCTCCGAGGCGGCGCGAATCTGCGCGCCGCCCAGGCCGATCAGGGCGAACAGCTGCTCGGAAAAGGGGTCCGCCGCGCCGCTCTGGAAGCGCGCGTGGTAGCGATACTTCTGCCAGGTGGGCAGCAGCAGACGCTGCAGGCGGTTGTTGAACAGGTCGAGAAAGGCCCGGGTCGGATTGCCGTCCTCGCTGTCGCCCAGAGCCTGCTCGCCATAGAAGGCCGGCAACGGCGAGCCGGCCCCGAACAGGCTGACCAGGTTGATGCGCAGGCGCGCGCGTAGCTCGCCGTGCTCCTCGAAGAACTGCACGCGATCGATATCGCTGCCGGGAAACCCCATGCTCGGGTTGGCCTGCAGTTCCAGGTGCTGATACAGCGCCTCCTCGTCCAGCTCCGGATGGGCGGCCTGCAAGCGCTCCAGCACCAGCTGCACACCCTGGAACAGGCTGTACTCGCGGATGCCCCGGCTGAGGCGGCTCAGCCCCGGCTCGGTCGCGGCGCTAGGTTGCTCAGGCGGCGTTGCCGTGGGGATCGCAGTGCTCATTTACACCTCGTTAAGTCGGGTGCGACTCCAAGCCTGTCTGCGTCCGCCGGTGCCTTGCCTGCCACCCGCTCGCCTGTCTCTGTGCGCAGTCTCATAGCAGGGGCTGCTGCCCCATGCGTGGCGTCCATTGGTACAGCTCTCCCTGGGTGCTCTGCACGCGCAGCTCGTGGTACGAATTCAAGCTGGCGTACAGGGCGAAAAACTCATTGAGCACGGTGGCGAACAGGAACAGATCACCCTCGCCGACATAGCCCTCGGGGTTGATCGTCAGCTGGGTGCGCACCCCGCGTACCGGCAGGCCGCGGTGCAGGCGGTCGACGTGCTGGTGGCTGATGCTTTTCAGGCCGTCGAGCAGGCGCTTGCTGACCTTCTCCGCGTGCTGGTCGTAATAGCGCGGCAGGTCGTAGGTCTCGAGGATCACCTTGAGCGCCTCGACGTTGGCCAGCGACAGGTAGTTCAGCGACATGTTGCTGATCAGTTTCCAGAGGAAATCGCGGTGCAGCGGCGGCGCGTAGCTGGGGGTAACCGCGCTGATATTGCGGAAGCTGAGGAACTCCGGAGTGTCCTCGCAGGGCAGGCAGATATCGCCCAGGCCCAGCTGGCGCGGCAGGTTCTGGTTGGTGCAGGTCAGCTCGATCGACAGCGTCTCGTGCTGGTCGAGGTTGCGCAGACCGAAACTCAGGTAGGTCTCCAGGCCATCGCCGAGCATCGACGGTTGCTGGCGCACGCTGTAATGCGGGCGGGCGTGGGGCACGTCGAAGCTGGCGTCATGCTCGAACGATTCGAACGGTACGTACTCCTCATAACCCTTGCCGCCGGGCTTCCAACCGGTGACCCGGTCCACCGAGAACACCCCGCAATGCTCGGAGTCGAGCTCCGAGGGCAACAGCAGGTACTGATCCTGTTTGCCGTCGAGGCGGATCGGGATGGCATCGTGGGCGAACAGGTTGACCACCGGCGTGCAGTACAGACGTACGTTATCCAGGGTCGGACGGATGCGCTGCACGCCGGCCTTGTGGATATCGAAGCGCAACTCGATGCCACGGGCCTGCTTGAGCAGATCCGCCGGCAGGCGCTTGAGCGCATCGAGGCCGAGCAGGTCGACGAACAGGAACTTGTCCTGGAAGGCGAAATATTCCTGCAGGTAGCGATAGCCGCGGAAGGTGTTGAGCGGGTAGGGGATCAGCGCCTGGTCTTCGTCGAAGCCCACCGGCTGCACATTGCTGGCGGGCAGCTGCAGGGTGGCGACGGGCTGCTGGAGCGCATCGACCAGGGGCTTGCCTGCGCCATCCAGCAACACCAGCTGGATACCGCCGAGATGGCGCAGCAGGCCGAGGTAGAGCAACTGGCTGATATAACGCTCGCCGGCCAGATGCAGGCGCAACTGCTTGAGGTCGAGATCGCCGAGGTGGCCATCGGCGCTCATCGCCAGGCGCAGGCTGAGCAGCGCACCGTCACCCTTGACCGAATAGTCCAGGCCATTGAGCGCCAGCGGCAGCACCTCGGTGGCGAAGGCGGTACGGAAGCGGCAGGTCACGCCCTGGATCGGCTTGGACTCCACCGGCGTATGCCGCGGCACCGGCAGCGCCGGACCGGGCCGCTTGAGCGGGTCGAACTGCAACATGCTGAAGGCCGGCAGCGGACGCATATAGTTCGGCCACAGCAGGTGCATCAGCGAATGGGTCAGCTCCGGCAGTTCGTCGTCGAGCTTCTGCCGCAGCCGCCCGGTGAGAAAGGCGAACCCCTCCAGCAGCCGCTCGACATCCGGGTCGCGGCCGCTCTGCCCAAGAAACGGTGCCAACGCCGGGCTGCGCTCGGCAAAGCGCTTGCCGAGTTGGCGCAGGGCGGTGAGTTCGCTCTGGTAGTAATGGTTAAAAGACATCTCAGCGGTTCATCCTTGTGGCTGCATCGGGTCAACCGCCAATCAGTACGGTGCCGGAGCCCGCCACCACCACATTGCCATGGCTGCCCACGGTGCCGACGACGGTCGCCGGCTTGCCGTTGATCAGCACGGTGGGGATCACCGCGCTGGCCAGGGCTCCGCCGCAGGCCGAGGCGTCGCCCATGCGGGCGGCGGGCAGGTTGTCGAACAGTACGTTGGGCGAGCCGGCGGCGATCGGGTTGCTGCCATGGCCGGGAATCGGGCAGGCGGTGGGATCGCTGAGGCGGGCGGCGGGTTTACCGGACATGGGGCTCTCCTTAATTGACCTTGACCTGTCCGCTGCCGTCCAGGCGCGCGGAGAAACTGACGTGGCGTTTGCAGCCTTCGACCTGCAGTAGGCCTTCGATGGCGAAGGCCAGGCTCAGCGGGTCGTTGTCGCGGGGCAGGGAAATCACCCGCACATCGCGCAAACGCGGTTCGTACGCTTCGATAAAGCGTTCGATGGCGATACGCGCCTGCTGCAGCGAATCGTGCAGCGACAGGCGCATATCGTTGAGATCGGGCAACCCGTAGTCGGGCAGCGTTTGCACGCTGCCCGCCCGGGTGCTGAGCATTTTCGCCAGGTGGGTCGCCACCGACGCCATGACGGCGACCTCGCGGCTCCAGCCAGCGCGTTGGCTGGCCTCACCGCCGAGGCGTTCGAACAGGCTTCCGTAACCTGACATAAGGATGCTTATTCCTTGTCCAGCTTGCCGACGAGCGACAGGGTGAAATCGGCACCCATGTACTTGAAGTGCGGGCGCACGTTGAGGCTGACGCGGTACCAGCCCGGCTCACCATCGACGTCACTGACGATCACCTGAGCGGCGCGCAGCGGACGACGGCTACGCACTTCGGAGCTCGGGTTTTCCTGGTCGGCGACGAACTGGCGGATCCACTTGTTGAGTTCCAGTTCGAGGTCGGTGCGCTCTTTCCACGCGCCGATCTGCTCGCGCTGCAGCACTTTCAGGTAGTGGGCCAGGCGGTTGATGATGAACATGTACGGCAGCTGGGTGCCGAGCTTGTAGTTCAGTTCGGCGGTCTTGCCTTCTTCGCTGATGCCGAAGAACTTCGGCTTCTGCGCCGAGTTGGCGGAGAAGAACGCGGCGTTGTCGCTGCCCTTGCGCATGGTCAGGGCGATAAAGCCTTCTTCGGCCAGCTCGTATTCACGGCGGTCGGAGACCAGCACTTCGGTGGGGATCTTGGTTTCGATCTCGCCCATGCTTTCGAAGTGGTGCAGCGGCAGGTCTTCCACTGCGCCACCGCTCTGCGGGCCGATGATGTTCGGGCACCAGCGGAACTTGGCGAAGCTGTCGGTCAGACGGCTGGCGAAGGTGTAGGCGGTGTTGCCCCACAGGTAGTGCTCGTGGCTGTTGGCGACGTTCTCTTTGTAGACGAAGGTCTTCACCGGGTTGTCTTCCGGATCGTAGGGGTTGCGCAGCAGGAAGCGCGGTACGGTCAGGCCGACGTAGCGGGCGTCTTCTTGCTCGCGGAAGCTCTGCCATTTGGCGAACTGCGGGCCTTCGAAGTGATCCTTCAGATCCTTCAGGTCCGGCAGGCCGGTGAAGCTTTCCAGGCCGAAGAATTTCGGGCCGGCAGCGGCGATAAACGGCGCGTGGGACATGCTCGCGACCGAAGCCACGTATTGCATGGTCTTGATGTCCGGTGCGCTCGGGTCGAAGAAGTAGTTGGCGATCAGCGCGCCGACCGGCTGGCCACCGAACTGGCCGTATTCGGCGGTGTAGATGTGCTTGTACAGGCCGGACTGGGTGATTTCCGGGCTGTCTTCGAAGTCATCGAGCAGGTCCTGCTTGGAGGCGTTGATGATCTCCAGCTTGATGTTTTCGCGGAAGTTGGTGCGGTCCACCAGCAGCTTGAGGCCGCGCCAGGAGGATTCCAGCGCCTGGAACTCGGCGTTGTGGAGGATTTCGTCCATCTGCCGGCTGAGCTTGGCGTCGATCTCCGCGATCATGCGGTCGACCATGGCCTTTTTTACCGGCTCATTTTCGTTCTGCGGCTTCAGCAACTCTTCGATAAAGGCCGACACGCCACGCTTGGCGATGTCATAGGCTTCGTCGTCCGGAGTCAGCTTGGTTTCGGCAATGATGCGGTCGAGGATGCCGAGGTCGGCGGCGCTGCGACCGCTTTCTACTGCTGCACTAGTGCTCATGAATTAGCTTCCTTGTTAATTGGGATCAGGAGTCCAGCTTGCCTTGGGCGGCCAGGCCGAGTTCGCCGAGTACGCGGTCACGCGAGTCGTCGTCGGCGAGCACGCTTTCGATCGCCTTGCGGAAGGCCGGGGCATTGCCCAGTGGGCCTTTCAGAGCAACCAGGGCGTCGCGCAGTTCCATCAGCTTCTTCAGCTCGGGAACCTGGTCGACCAGGTTGGCCGGGTTGAAGTCCTTCATCGAGTTGATCTTCAGCTGTACGGCCAGTTCGTCGTCGCTCGCTTCGTCCTGCAGGCGGTTAGGGACGCCGAAGGTCAGGTTGAGTTCCTGCTTGGCCAGGACCTCGTCGAAGCTGTTCTTGTCGATGCTGATTGGCTTGCGGTCTTCGATCTTGCGCTCGTCGGCACGCTGGGTGAAATCGCCGAGCACCATGAGTTTCAGTGGCAGTTCGATCTCTTCCTGGGCACCGCCGGTGGCGGGTTTGAAGGTGACGTTGATGCGTTCCTTGGGGGCTACCGAGCCTTCTTTGGCCATGGTCGTTCTCCTTTGCGTTGATGGCCCGGGGGCCTTTGGGGCGTGCTCAGGGCAGACGACGAGGCGTCACCTGGCCTGAGTGCGCCTACTCCAGCACCACCTCGAGGTCGAGGTGGCACAACCTGCGGTAGATCTCATCCTTGTGTTCGCGCACCGCATGGTTCTGCGGCAGCAACTCGCAACAGCTGTGCAGCATGCGCAGTACGTCGAGGGCGAGATCGGGTTCCCAGTCGCCGAGGCCGGAAGCCTGCAGCGTCTGGTCCAGCGATTCGAGTTGGGTCTTGGCCAGTTCGTATTTCTTTGCGCTGTAGCACAGGCGCGCCAGGGTCAGTTGCCAGAAGAAGCGCTCGCGGCCGCCTCTAGCCTTGGCCAGGCCGAGCTTGAGCTGCTGCACGGCGCTTTTCAGGCCGTCCTTGCGCAGCTTCGGCAGCACCTCTTGCAGGGCCAGGTCCCAGGCCGGCTGGCTGTCGCCGTCGTGGGCGGCCGGTGCACTGGCGCTGGTCGGGGCCTGCAGATGGGGCATGACATGGGAGCTGAGCCAGGCGCGGGTCTGGGCATCGGCGAAAGGGCTGCCGTCGTGGAAACGCAGTTCTTCCAGGCCGCTCATGCGCTGCAGAAACAGCGCCAGTTGGATTTCCACTTCACGCATCGCCTGTTCGGCATCCAGCTCCTGCAGGCATTGCCAGACCAGGTGCTGGCCGTCGAGCCAGAACGGCGCGCGGGCGATGCTGGCTTCCAGATCCACCAGCAGATCGGCGTACTGGCCGTTGAGGTAGCGCTCCTGATAGCTGGCCAGCTTGTCCGCCGGCAGGCCGCGCAGGGCGGTGATCTGTTCGGCATTGCGTTCCGGCAGGCTGTCGATCGGCAGCCACAGCAGGGTGCGGGCCAGGCGCAGGGCGCGCAGATCGCTGGCCTTTTGTTTCAACCAATAAGCACAGAGCGGCCGGGCCTGGTCCTGCAGGGTGCGCAGGCTCTTGTGCGCTTCCTTTTCGTTTTCGATGGGCGCGCCGGGGGTGAGCATCTGGCTGGCGGCCTGCTTGACCTGGGCAATCGCCGCGCCCACCGAACCGGGCTCCGGCTGGCCCTGGCTGGCGCGCTTGACCAGCTCGTCGAGGCGGCGGCACAGCGGCAGCAGCAGCGGCGCGTCTTCACCCAGGTGCTCGGCCAGGCAGGCTTCGAGGGCGCGCAATTGCTCGGCAAGGCTGCGGAACAGCGCCAGCTGTTCGCCGATCGGCACATGCTCGGCCAGGGCCTGTTCCAGGCGCGGGATCAGCCAGCTGATGGCGGCGGCGCGGGTGCGCGGTTTGCGTGGGTGCAGCTCGGCCCAGTGATTCAGGCACAGGTAGTGCAACAGGCTGAAACCGGCCTGCAGGCCGGGGAAGGATTCGCGCTGATACAGGCCCCAGATCAGCCAGGCGGCGACGCGCAGATCCTTGGAGTGGGCGCTGAGCAGTATCTCGCTGTTTTCGCGGACTTTCTGCCAGTCGATGGCGGCGGTTTCGTGCAGCGCGGTGGCCTTGCCCAGCTCGTTTTCGAGAACTTCGTATTCGTTGGAATAACGCACGTCAGTGCCGGCAAAGTTCCCTTCATCTATAGGGAGTCTGGCCAGCTCTAAATAATGAGTGGTGAGTTTGTTTGAATAGGTCATTCCATGACTCAATGTGTGTGCGCGTACAACTTTGTGTGTTCCGGCCGGTCCGGGTCGGTTGTGTTGAAACAGCGCAAGTGCGCAACTTCTTGCGCACCTGGATGTGCAACAACTTGCGCAGATCCCTCGTGAGGTGGGCATCCTAGCCTCATGGGGCGGGGTGGGCAACCATCCAAAGTGTGAAATATGTATCAGTGGTCGATATTCGACGATTAATTAGTGGGACGATAGTTCCTGGAGATTGTGAGAACTAATACGCAAGTAAATTAATCAGGAAGTTCATGTAGGGATAGAACGATCTAACTGTAAGTAATTGCTTACTGGCAAACTAGTGGCACGTCACAGAAGTTGCCTGAATATTGTCCGTTTATGTGCGCCGGACGGTGTTTTTGTCCGGGCCGGTTATGCAACGCGAGGGGCGGGGGGCGCATCGGCGTTGATGGACAAGCGCCAATGCAATCCGGGGGCGGCCATACGCCCGCCCCCGGATTGCATCCGGGCTAGCGAAGCCGGGGGGCCTGTCAGTCTGGCAACGGTTCCGCCCACAGACTCAGATTGAGCTGGTGCTGGGCTCCGGGGGCGAGCTCCAGCATGTCATTGAGCAGATTGCCGTGTTCGACGCAGAGCATGCCGGGCCAGGCGTCTTCGGCGAACTGCGACAGGCGTCGGGCCTTGTCGATCCAGGGGGTCCACAGCACCGCCGAGCCTGAGCCGCTGCTGTGCAGCTGAATCCGCCGCTGCCAGGCCGGGTCGCGAATGCTCAGTTGCGCCGGGGTGTCCAGATAGATGCGGTCGGTCTCGCCGGCAAAACTCAGCGCGCCGCTTTGCTGGCTTTGCTGCCAGTCTTCCAGGGTTTCGACATAACGGCAGCCGTGCAGGCCCTCGACCTCGGCCTGGCGAATATCGCCAACCGCGAAGTAGCTGTGCAGCGCCTGGCTGATGGTCAGGGGCGTGTCGCCCAGGTTGCGGTTGCTCAGGCTCAGGTGCAGGCGCTCGTCCAGGCGGATACTGAGCCTGAGTTCGGCGGCATGGGGCCAGGTCGGCAGCAGTTGCTCGCGGCTGTTGAAGACGAACTCCAGGTTGACGCCGTCGTCCTGGCTGTCGATGCCCAGCAGCTGCCAGTCGAGGCCGCGCACCAGGCCGTGGGCCGGGGCCAGGTGACCGCCCTGATACAGTGCCTGCACCGCCTGAGGGTTGCGCCGCAGGTCGCCGAACCAGGGCCAGCACAGCGGCACGCCGCCGCGCACGCTCTGGCCCTGCTTGAATTCGGCCTGCTCGCTGAGCCAGATCAGCGGCCGTTCGCCATGGCGCTGGTAGCTGAGGATCTGCGCGCCCTGTTGCGCCACCAGCAGTTCGGCCGCGGCTGTGCGTACGCGCCAGCAGGGCAGTTGGTGCATTTCCACCCGCTCGACCAGCGGGCGTTCGGTTCCGTTCATGACTGCGCTCCTCGATTGCTCTTCTTACCGGAAAGTGTGAACCGCTGTGCCGGCAAAGGCCAGACACAGCAGTTCACTGACTTGGCGCATTGTTGCTCGGTTCCCGCTGGCCTAGTCTGAAAGCGACTTGTGGAGGGATTGATGGGTAAATCATGGATAGCCGTGCCGCTGCTGCTGGGGGTGGCGGCAGGGCTGTGGTGGTGGAGCCGGCCGCAGCCCCTGCCGGTGCGCCTGGTCGAGGTGACGCACGGCCCGGTGGAAAGCCTGGTGGCCAATACCCGCGCCGGTACGCTCAAGGCCTGTCGACGCACCTTGTTGTCCTTCAACCAGGGTGGCCGGGTCGAACAGCGCCTGGTCGAGGAGGGGCAGCGGGTGGCGGCCGGCGAGGTGCTGATGCGCCTGCGCCAGGACGAATTGCAGGCGCGTCTGCGCGAGGTCGAGGAGCGTCTGCTGGGCCTGCGCAACCAGCGCGAGCAGCGCTGCCTGCAGGCCGATCTGGAGCGCCGCGACCACCAGCGTCTGGCGCAGTTGCAGGCGCGCCAGCTGGTGGCCGAGGACCGGGTCGACCAGAGTGCCACCCGCGCGCGCCTGTCGGCCCTGGCCTGTAGCGGGGCCGCGGTGGCGATCCGCGAAGCCGAGGCCAGCCTGGCCTTGCAGCGCGCGTTGCTGGATCAGGCCACCCTGCGCGCACCGTTCGCCGGGATCATCGCCGAGATCAACGGCGAGGTCGGCGAGTTCGTCACCCCCTCGCCGCCGGGCATTCCCACGCCGCCGGCGGTGGACCTGATCGACGACAGTTGTCTGTACGTCGAGGCCCCGATCGACGAGGTGGACGCCGCCCGGGTCAAGCCGGGCATGCCGGTGCGGATCAGCCTGGACGCCTTTCGCGGCGAGCATTTCGAGGGCCGCGTCAGCCGTATCGCGCCCTTCGTCCGCGACCTGGAGCGCCAGGCGCGTACCGTCGATGTCGAGGTGCGCTTCGACCCGGTGCCGGCCGAGCTGGCGCTGCTGACCGGTTACAGCGCCGATGTGGAAATCCTCCTGCAGCAGCGCCCCGAGGCCCTGCGGATTGCCACCGAAAGTCTGCTGGAGGGCAGCCGGGTGCTGCGTTATGACTCGGCGGCGGGGGTGCTGCGCGAGGTCGAGCTGCGCCTGGGCCTGGCCAACTGGCGCTGGACCGAGGTGCTCGAAGGCCTCAGCGCAGGCGAGCGAATTCTCGCCAGCCTGGAGCAGGACGGTCTGGTCGATGGCGTGGCGGTGGTACCCGAGGACGAGGCCGGGCCATGATCCGCCTGAGTGCGGTCAGCCGCTGTTTCATCCTCGGCGATCAGCAGGTCAAGGGCCTGGATGCGGTCGATCTGCAGGTCAGCCCCGGCGAATACCTGGCGGTGATGGGGCCGTCCGGTTCGGGCAAGTCGACCCTGTTGAATATCCTCGGCCTGCTCGATGCGCCGGACAGTGGCGAGTACTGGCTGAACGATGAAGCCACCGCGAGCCTGGACGAGATCCGGCGGGCCGAACTGCGCAGCCGCCATATCGGTTTCGTGTTCCAGTCCTACCACCTGATCCCGCGCCTGACCGCCCTGGAGAATATCGAACTGCCGATGCTCCTGGCCGGACTCGAGCCGGCCGAGCGCCAGCGCCGCAGCGCCCGCCTGGTGGAGCGGCTGAACCTCGGCGACCGGGTTCGCCATCGCCCGGCCGAGCTCTCCGGCGGCCAGCGTCAGCGCGTCGCCATCGCCCGCGCCATGGTCATGCAGCCGGCGCTGCTGCTGGCCGACGAGCCCACCGGCAACCTCGACAGTCATTCCGGTGCCGAGGTGGTGACGCTGCTCGAAGAGCTCAACGGCGAGGGCCTGACCCTGCTGATCGTCACCCACGACGCCGCCCTCGGTGCCCGGGCCCGGCGCTGCCTGCGCATGTGCGACGGGCGCATCATCGAAGATGTGCAACAGGGGCCGGGCGATGCGCGCGGCTGACGCCCTCGGCCTGATGCTCGGTGCCCTGCGCGGGCACCGTTCGCGCAGCCTGATGCTGCTGCTGGCCATGGCCATCGGCGTGGTCGCGGTCAACCTGCTCACCGGTCTCGCCGAAGGCGCGCGGCAGTTCGTTATCGGCGAGTTCTCCATGCTCGGGCGCAACACCCTGATCGTCCTGCCGGGGCGCAAGGAAACCAGCGGCGGCATGCCGCCCCTGACCGGCCTGGCCACCCGCGACCTGACCCTGGGCGATGCCGAAGCCATCGGCCGCCTGCCCAGCGTACGCCGGGTCGCGCCGCTGCAGGCCGGGCAGGTCGAGGTCAGTGCCGGCAATCGCTCGCGCGAGGCCTTTACCCTGGGCACCAGCCACGAATTCTTCGCCATTCGTCAACTCGGCGTCGGCCAGGGGCAGATCCTGCCGGTGTTGCCGCTGGACCAGGCCGAAGCGGTCTGCGTGATCGGCGCGACCCTGCGCCGCGAGCTGTTCGGCAACGGGCCGGCCCTGGGCCAGTGGCTGCGTGCCGGCGACCGGCGCTTCCGGGTGGTGGGTATCCTGTCCGAGCGCGGCGAATCCTTAGGCATGGATTTCGGCGAGATGCTGATCATCCCGGTGGCCAGCGCCCAGGTGCTGTTCAACCGCGAGGGGCTGTTCCGGGTGTTCGCCGAACTGCGCGGGCCGCACTTTATGGCCAGCGGCAAGCGGCAGATTATCGACACCATCAAGGCCCGCCACGAGGGCAAGGAGGACGTCACCCTGATCAGCCAGGACAGCATGCTCGCGGCCTTCGACGGCATCCTCGGGGCCCTCGGCCTGGCCCTGGCCGGCATCGCCGCGATCAGCCTGCTGGTCGCGGGCATCCTGATCATGAACGTGACCTGGATCGCGGTGAACCAGCGTACCGCCGAGATCGGTCTGCTCAAGGCCCTGGGCGCGCGGCCGGCGCAGGTGCGCCTGCTGTTCGTCGGCGAGGCGGCGCTGCTGGCCCTGGCCGGCGGCCTGATCGGCCTGGGCTTGAGCGAGGCGCTGCTGTGGCTCGGCCGCCAGCTGTGGGACATCCCCCTGCAAACGCCGCTGTGGGCGCGGATCGGTTCGCTGCTGCTGGCCAGCCTGGCGGCGCTGCTGTTCGCCTGGCTGCCGGCCAGCCAGGCGGCGCGCATGGAACCGCTGGCGGCCTTGCGCCCGCCGGGAGCCAGGGCATGAGCGGCCATGGCGAACCCCAAGGATTGGGCGCGCGTTCCGATGTGAGCCGCCGCATACCTTCCGTAGGAGCGGGCCATGCCCGCGAAGCGTTAGTGGCGGTTGGGCAGGCGCAGGTGAAAACCCCCGGTGCGCACGGCGCACCCTACGGGTTGGGCCCGCTGTCTGAGGTATACCGCCGTCTATCTTTTGTAGGAGCGGGCCATGCCCGCGATGTGTTTGTGACGGTTGGGCAGGCGCAGGTGAAAACCCCCGGTGCACACGGCGCACCCTACGGGTTGGGCGCATTCTCCGGGGTAGGGCGCGCCGTGCGCACCAATAACCTGTGCATAAGGGGGCGGGGATGATGCGCTGGCAGGATGGCCTGCGGCTGACCGCCACGACCCTGGTCAGCCGGCCGTTGCGCAGCCTGCTGACCCTGCTCGGGGTGGCCATCGGCATCGCCGCGGTGGCCTTGCTCACGGCCATGGGCGAAGGCCTGCGCCTGTATGTGCTGGATAACTTCTCGCAGTTCGGCACGCGGATCATCGCCATCCATCCGGGCAAGACTCAGACCGGCGGCCTCGGCGGCATCCTCAGCAGCGTGCGCCCATTGAGCCTGAGCGATGCCGACGCCCTCGGGCGTCTGCCCCATGTCGAGGCGGTGGTGCCGATTATCCAGGGCAGCGGCGATATCCAGTACGGGGTGATGAGCCGCAACAGCGACATCATCGGCGGCGGCCATCAGTTGGCCGAGGCCTGGAGTTTTCGCGTCGCCCTCGGCCAGTTTCTGCCGGCTGCCCGCGACGGCCGCTCGCCGCCCTATGTGGTGCTCGGCCACAAGCTGCGCCAGGAACTGTTCGGCGCGGCCAATCCGCTCGGCGAGCCGGTGCGGGTCGGTGGCGTGCGCTTCCGGGTGATCGGCGTGATCGAGGAGAAGGGCCAGCTGCTCGGCTTCGATCTCGACGATATCGCCTATATCCCGGTGGACTGGGCGCAGAGCCTGTTCAATCGCGACGGCCTGATGGAAATCAACGTGATGTTCAGCGCCGGCACCGGCTCCAGGCAGCTGAGCGGGCGGATTCGCCAGGTGTTGATCGAGCGCCATGGCGTCGAAGATTTCAGCCTGACCACCCAGGACGACATGCTCGCCAGCCTGGATCGGATCCTTGGCACCCTGACCATCGCCGTCGCCGCCCTCGGCGGCATCAGCCTGCTGGTGGGGGCGGTGGGCATCCTCACGATCATGACCACCACGGTCGGCGAGCGCACCGCCGAGATCGGCCTGCTGCGCGCCATCGGGGCCACGCCGCGGCAGGTGCTGGGACTGTTTCTCGCCGAGGCGGCGCTGCTGTCCCTGGCCGGCGGGCTGCTCGGTCTGCTGCTGATGGGGCTGCTGATGGCGCTGCTGTATTTCAGTCTGCCCGGCCTGCCGCTTAGTCTGGCCCCGGGGTTTCTGCTGCTGGCGCTGCTGCTCTCGGCGCTGATCGGCCTGCTCGCCGGCATCGCTCCGGCGCGCCGCGCCGCGGGTCTGCATCCGGTGGATGCGCTGCGCAGCGAATAGCCGGTTACGGCTTTCGGCAACCGGGCGGGGCAGCGACTATAGTCAAGCATGCTGAAAAAATTAATCTGGATCGTGCAAGGCGTGGACCGGGCGCAATGGAACTGTGTGCTTTAGGCCGCGCCTGAGGCTGGAATCCCATGCTTGCCGCGGAGCCTGACAAGTCCGTCGATGCGCCCGCCGACCTTGGGCTGGCGCTGGTCAAGGCCGGCCGTTTGTCCACCGCCGACTATAACCGGGTGCTGCGCATGCAGGCCGGGCAGGCCGAAGGGCTGTCGCTGGCGACCCTGCTCAATCGCCTCGGCCTGGTTTCCGAGCAGGACATCGCCCAGCAGTGGTCGCAGTTGCTGGGCTTGCCGCGGGTGGCTGCGACCGACTTCCCGGAAACCCCGTTGCTGGCCGAGCGCCTGTCCTACCGTTTTCTCAAGGAATGCCGGGCCCTGCCGCTGGATATCAGCGACGGCGCGTTGCGGGTGGCCATGGCCGACCCCGAGGACCGTTTCGTGCGCGAAGCGCTGAGCCTGGCGGCCGGTTATCGGATCGTCCCGCAGGTGGCCCTCGGCTCGGAGATCGACGCCGCCATCGAGCGCATGCATGGCCAGGGCCAGAGCCAGATGGGCGATATCCTCTCGCGGGTCGAAGCCAGCGCAGAAGATGAGGTGGAGGACGTCGAGCAGCTGCGCGACCGCGCCAGCGAGGCTCCGGTGATCCGCCTGGTCAACCTGATCATCCAGCGCGCGGTGGAGCTGCGCGCCTCGGACATCCATGTCGAGCCGTTCGAGAGTCGGCTCAAGGTGCGTTACCGGGTCGACGGCGTGCTCCAGGAGACCGAGGCCCCGCCGGTGCAGCTGTCGCCGGCGGTGATCTCGCGGATCAAGCTGATGGCGCGGCTGAATATCGCCGAACGGCGTCTGCCGCAGGATGGTCGGATCGAGATGCGGGTGCAGGGCAACGACCTCGACATCCGTGTCTCCACGGTGCCGACCATGCACGGCGAGAGCGTGGTGCTGCGTCTGCTTAACCGCGAGAGCGTGGTGCTCGACTTCGCCGCCCTGGGTTTCAGCGCCCAGCCGTTGCAGCGCCTGCAGAGCGTACTGAAGATCCCCCACGGCGTGCTGCTGGTCACCGGACCCACCGGCAGCGGCAAGACCACCACCCTGTACACCGCGCTGAACACCCTGAACACCAGCGAGAGCAAGCTGATCACCGTCGAAGACCCGGTGGAGTACCAGCTCGAAGGGGTCAACCAGATCCAGGTCAAGCCGGCCATCGGCCTGACCTTCGCCAATGCCCTGCGCTCGATCGTGCGCCAGGACCCGGACGTGATCATGGTCGGCGAGATGCGCGACCTGGAGACCGCGCGCATCTGCATCCAGTCGGCGCTGACTGGCCACCTGGTGCTCTCCACCCTGCACACCAACGACGCGCCGAGCAGCATCACCCGTCTGCTGGAGATGGGCGTGGAGGACTACCTGCTGACCTCGACCCTCAACGCGGTGCTGGCCCAGCGCCTGGTGCGCATGCTCTGCACCCAGTGCCGCGAGCCCTACCAGCCATTGCCGGAAATGCTCCGCGAGCTGCGCCTGGACCGCCTGGCCGGCGACGCCCCGGTGACCCTGTACCGCGCCAAGGGCTGCAGCGCCTGCAACGGCAGCGGCTACCACGGGCGCATCGCCATTATCGAGGTGCTGACCCTCAGCGACGCCATCCGTCGCCTGATCCTCCAGCACGCCGACGCCGGCACCCTGCGCCAGGCCGCGCGCGAGGAAGGCATGCTGAGCATGTACGAGGACGGCTGCCTGAAGGCGCTGGACGGCACCACCAATATCGAAGAAGTGCTGCGCGTCACTCAGGAGGGCTAGATGCCACTGTTCCACTTTCGCGCGGTCAAGGACAACGGCGAGACCCTGGACGGGCAGCTGGAGGCGGCAGACGAGCGGGGGGTACTCGAGCAGTTGCACGGGCGTGGCCTGATCCCCCTGGAGATCACCACCCGGCGCAGCTGGCAGGGCCTGCTGCAGCTCGACGTCAACCAGTTGCTGCAACGCTCGCAGAGCCCGCGCCAGGTGTTGCAGTTCACCCAGCAGCTGGCCTCGCTGCTGCAGGCCGGGGTACCGCTGGATCGCGGCCTGGAAATCATGCTGCGGGTCAGCGACGACAGCCGCCAGCAGCAGCTGATCGGCCCGATCCAGGAGGGGGTACGCCGCGGCGTGAGCCTGTCGCGGGTACTCGCCGAGCGGCCGGGGCTGTTTTCCACCTTCTATATCAGCATGGTCCAGGCCGCCGAGATCGCCGGCGACCTGGCCGCCGGCCTGGGCAACCTGGCCTATTACCTGGAGCGCAGCAAGACCCTGCGCGACAAGCTGGTGTCGGCGATGATCTACCCGCTGATCCTGCTGCTGGTGTCGGTGGCCTCGCTGCTGATCATCCTCACCTATGTGATCCCGCAGTTCCGCCAGCTGTTCGACGACATGGGGGCCAGCCTGCCGCTGTCGACCGCGCTGGTGATCGGCATTGCCGAGAGCCTGCGCAGCTATGGCGCGTTGCTGCTGCTGGGCATCTGCGCCGGGCTCTGGCTGCTGCGCCGGCTGCTCCGGCAGGCGCACTATCGGCAGGCCTGGGACGCTCTGATGCTGCGCCTGCCGCTGCTCGGCGGCTTGCGTCAGCGCATCGAGACGGCGCGTTTCACCCGCAGCCTGGGCACCCTGCTCAAGGGCGGCGTACCGCTGCTGCAGGCGCTCGGCATCGCCCGCCAGACCCTCGGCAACCTGCTGATGGCGGAGCAGGTCGGGGTCGCCACGGAAAACCTCAAACAGGGCCGCCAGCTGGCCGCGCCGCTGCTCGCCACCGGGCTGTTTCCGGCCCTGGCCATGCAGATGATCCAGGTCGGCGAGGAGACCGGCCACCTCGACGAGATGCTGCTCAAGGTGGCCGACACCTACGACCACGAAGTGGAAATGGCCATGCAACGCCTGCTGGCCATCCTCGAACCGCTGCTGATCGTCGGCCTCGGCCTGATGATCGCCGGCATCATCCTCTCGGTGCTGGTGGCGATCATGAGCATCACGGAAATCCCGATCTGACCGGAGAACCCCATGAAGCATTCCTTACGACGCGTCCCCCAGCCCCCTCAGGCGGGCTTCACCCTGCTGGAGATCCTCGTGGTCCTGGTCATTCTCGGGCTGATGGCGAGCCTGGTCGGGCCTCAGGTGTTCAAGCAGCTGGGCGGCTCCAAGACCCGCGCCGCGCAGTTGCAGATCCAGGAGCTGGGGGCGGCGCTGGACCTCTATCGCCTGGAGCTGGGCAGCTACCCGAGCACCGAGCAGGGCCTCGAGGCGCTGATCAGCAAGCCGCGCAATGCCGAGAACTGGAACGGCCCCTACCTGAAGAAGAACGTGATCCGCACTGACCCCTGGAACAATCCCTACCAGTACCGCTCCCCGGGGCAGTTCGGCGACTTCGACCTGTGGAGCCTGGGGGCCGACAACCGCGAAGGGGGTGAGGGTGAAAACCGCGACGTGCGCAGTTGGGAATAGTGCTCCCGGCCAGGGGCGGTGCGGCGGCGGCCAGGGGCCGGCCGGCTTTACCCTGCTGGAACTGCTGGTGGTGCTGGTGATCGCCAGCCTGGCCATCGGTCTGGTCACGCCGGCCCTGCAGCGCATGATCCCGGCGGCCGAGCTGCGCAGCGAAAGCCGCGAGCTGCTGGCCCAGGTGCGTTATGCGCGCAGCCGGGCGATCCTCTCCCAGCAGGCGGTGCAGGTCAGTTTCGACGAGCAGGAGCACGGCATCAGGTTCAGTCACGACGACCTGCTGTATCGCCTGCCCGCGACCCTGAGCCTGGAACTGGAGCCGGGCAGCCGGGACGAGACGGACCCGGCGGACGAGCCGTTCGAGGCGATCAGTTTCTATCCCCAGGGCCACTCCTCGGGCGGGGTGATCCGTCTGAGCGCCGCCGACGGCCGCCAGTTCGAGATCCGGGTCGACTGGCTGACCGCCCGGGTGCAGTTGCATGACTAGCCGGCCGCGCGGCTGCCGGGCCTTCACCCTGCTGGAGGTGCTGGTGGCGTTCCTGGTCCTGGCCGTCAGCCTGGGCATCCTGCTGCGCATCTTCTCCGCCAGCTTCGCCGCGTTGCGCAGCGCCGAGCATTATCAGAGCGCCTTGCTCCTGGCCGAATCGCGCCTGGCGCAGACCCTGGTCGACCTGCGCGCCGACAGCCAGGGCCGCGAGGAGGGCGCGCTGCAGCCGCCGTATCGCTGGAGCAGCGAGATCGACCGCTTCACCTTCGACAACCAGGAGGGTGGCATCGACTACCGGGTCACGCCGCGGCTGGTGCGGGTCAGCGTCAGCTGGGGGCGCAACCCGGCCGAACGGGTGACCCTCAGCACCCTGCGCCTGGTGGAGGAGCCGCGATGAGCCGGGCGCGGCGCAGCGGCGGCTTCACCCTGCTGGAGCTGCTGCTGGCCATCGGCCTCAGTCTGCTGCTCAGCCTGCTGGCCTATGGCGGCCTGCAACTGGGTATCCGCAGCTGGGAGGCGGTCGACCGTCAGCTGCAGCAGGGCGAGCAGCGCTACCTCAGCCAGCGCCTGCTCCGCCGTCTGCTGGAAAGCCCGCAGCTGCAACGCCTGCGCGGGGTCGACGGGCAGTTGCAGCTGGCCTTCCTGGGGCGCGCCGATGGCCTGATCTTCTGTGCGCAACTGCCGGGCCAGGGCGAGCCCGATGAGCGCTACTGGCTGCAACTGGTCCAGCAGCCCAGCGAGCTGGGGCCGGGTGCAGCGCAGTGGCAGCTGCTGCTGCGCTATCTGCCCTTTCAGGAGAACGCGCTGCTGGACTGGCCGCTACTCGAGGAAAGCCTGAGCCTGGACGGCAAGTCCGAGCTGCTGCTCGAGGGGCTGGAGCAGCCGCTGCGCTTCGCCTATCTGGAGCGCCCACGCGACGGCGAGGCGCGTTGGCTGGACGAATGGCTGGAACAGGCCGAGATGCCGCCGTTGCTGAGCCTGCACAGCGACGCCGCGGCGGACTCGCCAGGTCTGGCGCTGACCGTGGCCCCGCGGGAGAACCGGCATGCCATCGTGCCGGCCCGCTGAGCAGGCCGGGGTCGCCCTGGTCGGCGTGCTCTGGCTGCTGGCCCTGCTGAGCCTGATCGGCCTCAACCTGTCCACCAGCAGTCGCATCGAGTTGCAGCTGACCGCCAACCTCAAGGCTGCCGCCGCCGCGGCGCATGCCGCCGATGCCGGGATCAACTGGGCGCAGTGGAGCCTGATGCAGGCCAACACCGCCGGCTGGCTGGCCGATGGCAGCGCGCGCAGCCTCGAACTGGACGGCCTGCAGATCAAGGTCGCGTTGTTCGACGAACAGGGCAAGATCGACCTCAACGAGGCCGGCGGCGAGCTGCTGCGCGGGCTGTTCCTCGCCGTCGAGCTGAGCGACGAAGAGGCCCTGGCGCTGAGCGAGGCGATTCTCGACTGGCGCGACGAAGACGACGAGCGCCGCCCCCAGGGGGCCGAGGTCGACGAGTACCTGGCCGCCGGGCTCAAGCCACCGGCCAACCGGCCGTTCGAGCGTCTCGACGAGCTGCGCCGGGTGCTGGGCATGAGTCCGGCCCTGTACGCCCGGGTGGCCCCGGCCCTGACCCTGCTCAGCAACAAGGCCGAGGTCAATCCGCTGATGGCTCCGCCCCTGGTGCTGCAGGCGTTGCCGGGGCTCGGGGCCGAGAGCATCGAGCAATATATCGAGGTGCGCCGACGTAATTATGCCGACGGAATTTCGCCGCCGATGCTGGTCGGCGTCGATCCCAATTTGCTTACATTGACCTCTGCAGGATTCAACTATGCTGTTGATATCGAAGTAATGGCCGGTGCCAGATTGCTGTCGCGTCAACGGATATGGCTGGTTCGCCAAGGGCAGGGTGTCACCGCCGGGTTTCGGGTGCTGGATAGCATGCCGCCGCAGTGAGGGCGTGCTAGCCAGATCGATGGTTGCGACCGCGATCAACAGGGCATTGGCATGGCGCTCTCCTTCCCACTCAGTCGCCTGAGCACAATCGCTGACGTGCTCAGGAGCAATGCCAGACGTTTCTGGACCTGGTGGACCGAGGAGTTGCTCGGCCTGTTGCCCGAGTCCTGGCTGCAGCGCCTGCGCCAGCGCGGCGCGACCCTGCTGATCGAACTGGACGGCAACCAGTGCCAGTTGCGTTTCGGCAACTATGCCAGCGCCGAAGTGCTGGCCAGCGCCCCCTTCGAGGCCACGGGCGAACTGCCCGCGATGCTCGCCACTCCGCTCAAGGCCCGCGCCGCCAAGGCCGATCAGGTGGTGCTGCGGCTGCCCGCCGAGCGCGGCCTGCGCAAGGTCGTCAGCCTGCCCGCGGCCACCGAGACCAGCCTGGGCAATGTGCTGCGCTTCGAGCTGGACCGGCATACCCCGTTCAGCAGCGAGCAGGTCTATTTCGGTTATCGCATCCTCAAGCGCGAGGCCGACCGGCAGCGCCTGCAGGTGGAGCTGCAACTGGTACCCAAGACCTACCTCGATCCGCTGCTGGCGCAACTGGCCAGCCTCGACGTGCATCCCGGACGGGTCAGCCTGAGCGCGGCGGACGACAGCGAGCAGGCCAGCGCCGGCTGGATCGATCTGCTGCCGGCTTCCCGGCGCGGCCCCCGGGCCAGCTGGCGCAGCAGCCGGACGCTGCAGTGGGCGCTGCTGCTGCTCGGCCTGGCGGCCCTGATCCTGCTGCCGCTGCAGCAGCGCCAGTACAGCGCCGAGCGCCTGCAGCAGCAACTGCTGCAACCCAAGGCCCAGGCCGAGCGTGCGGCGGCGGTGCAGAGCGAACTGCAGCAGCTGGAAAGCGGCCGGACGTTTCTCGCCGAGCAGCAGCTGCGCGCCACCCAGACCCTGCTGTTGCTCAGCGAGCTGACCCAGTTGCTGCCCGACCACACCTGGCTGACCCGTTTCGAGGTGAATCAGCAGCGGGTGCGCCTGGAGGGCGAGTCGGCCGAAGCTTCCAGCCTGATCGGCCTGCTCGAGCGCTCGCAGTACCTGCACAATGTCAGCTTCGTCTCGCCGATCACCAACAACCCGCGCACCCAGCGCGACCGCTTCAGCCTGCAGGCCGAGCATCGCCCGGCCGGGGAACAGCCATGAACAGCCAGCGTCTGCGCCAGCTGCTGGCGTTACTGATCCTGGTGGTGGTGATCGGCCTGTTGCTGGGATTGGTGCTGTTGCCGCTGGCCGAGCGCTGGCGCAGCCACAGCGACAGCATCGCCAGCCTGGAGAACCAGCTCAGCGTTTACCAGCGGGTGGCGGCCAACCTGCCCGAACAGCAGGCACGCCTGCAGCAGTTGCGCGAGCACGACCCGGCCGGACCGCTGTACCTGCCCGAGAGCCGCCCGGCGCTGGCCGCCGCCGAACTGCAGCAGCGCATCGGCCAGTTGATCGCAGAGAGCGGCGGCCAGGTGATCAGCACGCAGATCCTCAACCGCGACGACGCCGCCGCGCCGTTGCCGGCCGTCGCCCTCAAGGTGCATATGCGCGGCGAGACCGAACAGCTGGTGCGCATTCTCCATGGCCTGGCCTACAGCCGGCCGCTGCTGCTGGTGGACAATCTGCTGGTGCTGAGCAACCCGCGCCTGGACATGCAGCGCATCTACCGCGCGGCCGAGCGCCAGGTGTTGCCGGCACTGGATGTGACCTTCGAGGTACTCGCCTTTATGCCGCGCAGGTCCGCGCCATGAGCCGGCTACGCAGCTGCTGGCTGCTGCTTCTGCTGCTGCCTGCCCTGGCGCTGCAGGCCGAGGAGACGCCGGTGCCCGACCCCGCCACCCTGCAGCCGCGCGCGCTGGAGGACTTCAGCGAGATGTTCGAGCGGCCGCTGTTCAGCAATACCCGCCGGCCAGCGCGCTTCAGCAACGACAGCGGGCAGAGCCTGGACGAAACGCAACTGCGCGAGACCTGGCGGCTGGCCGGCATCGTGCTGCGCAACGAGCGCCAGGTGGCGCTGTTCAGCCAGCGCCAGGGCGACGCACGCGAGGAGCTGGAAGTGGGCATGCACCTGGAAGACGAATGGGTCGTGGAGCGTATCGCCGAAGATCATGTGCTGTTGCTGCGCAACCAGACCGCTGTACAGATGTTGCTGCGCGAGCCGGGTGCGTCGCCCGCCAGCAACCTTCCCCCCGCCGCGGATGCGCCCGCGGACCCCCAGGCGGCCCCCGCGGCCCCGGCTGAGTCCGCGCCCGCGCCTGCACCCCAGAACGACAACGCCGAACCGAAGCCCGAACAAGGGTGACAAGGAGTACGCGATGAGCAATCCGACACACTTCAGGATCTGGCCGCTGGTCTGCCTGCTGCTCGGCGCTTGCGCCACGATGCCCGGCGGCGACCGCGCCACGTTCGACCGGCCCTGGGGCAAAGAACCGCAGCTGGAGCCGCCGGTCGAGCGCCAGGCGCGGGTCGGTACGCCGGCGGCCAAGGCCGAACTGGACAGCCGCTTCGCCCTCGAAAGCAGCGCGGTGGCCTCACGGCCGCCGAGCAGCGCGGAACTCTACCGCGGCTCCGGCAGCATGATCGACCTGGGCCCGGGCCTCGACAGCCCGCCTACCGCCGAGGGTGATATCACCCTGAACTTCCAGGACATCGAGATCGCCGAGGTGGTCAAGATCGTGCTCGGCGAGATTCTCCGGGTCAATTACGTGCTGGACAAGAATGTCAGTGGCAGCGTCAGCCTGCAGACCAGCCGGCCGTTGCAGCGCGACGACCTGTTGCCGATCCTCGAGACCCTGCTGCAGCTCAATGGCGCGGTGCTGGTGCGCAGCCACGGCCTGTATGAGGTGGTGCCGGTCGAGGCGGCTCCGGCGGGGGCCATGGTGCCCCGTCTGAGCCCCCAGGGGCAGCGTGGCTACCAGTTGCTGGTGGTGCCGCTGCGCTATATCGCGGCGGCGGAGATGCACAAGATCCTCGAGCCGCTGAGGCCCAACAAGGGCCTGCTGCAGGTGGACGAGGCGCGCAACCTGCTGCTGGTGGCCGGCAACCAGCAGGAGCTGAACAATATCCGCGATACCGTACGGGTGTTCGACGTCGACCAGTTGCGCGGCATGTCCGTGGGCCTGTTCCGCCTGCAGGAAGTGGACGCCCGGGTACTGCTCGGCGAGCTGGATGCGATCTTCGGCGACACCGCCAGTGGGCCGCTGGCCGGGGTGGTGCGCTTCCTGCCGATCGAACGGCTCAACGCGCTGATGGTGATCACCCCCCAGGCCAAGTACCTGGATGATGCCCGCGCCTGGGTGCAACGCCTCGACCGCGCGGAGAACGCCCAGGGCGCGAGCATGTTCGTCTACCAGGTGAAGAACGGTAAGGCCCCGCGTCTGGCGGAAATCCTCAATGCCCTGCTCGAGGGCCAGAAGCAGAGCCGGCCGGAGGACGAAGGCCAGGCCTTGCCGGTGCGCCGACCGGCTCCGCTGCTCGAGGGCGAGACCGAGGGCGAGACGCCACCGGCGCTGCCCGAGACCAGCCTCAACGTGCTAGGGGTGGAGGGCAGCAACCTGGAGGTGGGGGCGGTGAGCGTGATCGCCGACGAGGAGAACAACGCCTTGCTGGTGCTCGCCACGCCCGCTGACTACGACAAGCTGCTCAGGGTGATCCGCAAGCTCGATGTGCTGCCGTTGCAGGTGCTGGTGGAGGCCACCATAGTCGAGGTGGCCCTGGAGGACGAGTTGCGCTACGGCCTGCAATGGTTCTTCAACAGCACCCTGGACGGCAAGAACGTGCGCGGCACCCTCGGTCGCTTCCCCCTGACCACGCCGACCGACCTGACCCCCACCGGTGGTCTGGCCGTCTTCGACGCCGCCGGCGCGCGTCTGCTGCTCGACCTGCTGGCGTCCGACTCGAAGATCAACGTGATCTCCTCGCCGACCCTGATGGTGCAGGACAACCGTACCGCGACCATCCGCGTCGGCGACCAGGTGCCGGTGCGCACCTCGGAAACCACCAACACCAGTGGCGTGATCAACCAGCCCGGCGACCCCTCGGCGCTGGTCACCAGCACCATCCAGTTCCGCGACACCGGCGTGCTGCTGGAGGTCAAGCCGCGGATCAACGCCGGCGGCATGATCGCCCTGGAAATCACCCAGGAGGTCAACGACGTCAAGGCCACCACCACCTCCGGGATCGACTCGCCGACCATCACCCAACGGCGGATCAACACCAGCGTCTCGGTGCTCAGCGGCGAAACCCTGGTACTCGGCGGCCTGATCAAGGAGAACAGCGGGCGGGTCAACGAGGGCCTGCCCTACCTGCGCAATATCCCGGTGCTGGGCTGGGCCTTCGGCAGCCAGGGCAAGTCCTTGAGCCGTACCGAGCTGGTGGTGATGATCACCCCCAGCGTGGTCTCGACCCTGGACGAGGCGCGCGACGTCACCCAGGAATACCGCAACAAGCTCAAGGGCATCAGCCTGCCCCAGGATGCCCGGCAGAACCCGCCGCGCGAGCTCTAGTGGGCGGGGCCGCATCGCCACGGCCATCTACCCGCCGTATGCGGCTGGTCCGGCGCAGGCGGCCAGGTTGGTGCCTCGCGCCGCGAAACCCAATGGGCGCGGGTAGGGCGCGTCGGGCTTCGTAGTGTTGCGCCTTGACCCCAACCCTACGCTTTATCCCCTCTGTAACAGACCCTGGTCGTGCGCCACGGCATCCTCTGTCGTTGTGCCGGGTAGCCAGGAGGGCTAGCCCGGCGCGGCCGTGCGGTTACGCCCGTGCAACAGCTGTTCGGGTTCCACGGCCGATGCCGACAAGGGCCGCGCCAGATTCCCCGCGACGCCCGAACGGCCTTGTTACATGGGCTGTACAGGTTTTCTGTCGACTGCACAGCGACTGTATCAACGCCGCGTTAACGGACTCTGAGTGATTTGTAAAAAATCATAAAAAACAGTTGGTTATGGCGGTGGCACAGTAATTGATAGCCACTCAGCGAGGAGATCGAGGCGTACTCCGGAGCAGGACCCCGCTAGGGCGAGGGCTGGCATCCAGCCGCCACACTTTGGGGGCCTAATCACTAGGTACTTCGCCGCACTTAACGCGACGAGTTTCTCCGCTCCATCGGCAGGCCCGGTGGGGCATGGAGGGTCATCATGCGCAATAAACAACTCCGCAGCGCATTGCCGCGCTGTCTACTCAGCGCGCTGCTGATGGGAGGGATCGCCACCACGGCCACGGTTCGTGCCGTGGACGGTATAGGTGTCAACGACCTCGCGCTGTTCGAACTTGAGGGCAATTTCGTCGACAACCCCGCCGGCCCCCCCAGCGACTGGGATGCCCTGCATAGCGGTGCCACCCCGGCCAATATGATCACCTTTACCGGCGTACTGCCGGACCCGGCCCCCCAGACCATCTTCTGGAAGGGCGGCTCCAAGGACGTCAATGATGTTTCCCAGTGGTGGTTCAAGGAAGGCAGCGTCTCCGACAAGAGCAATATCACCAACGCCTACGCCGCTGCTTACACCGCCCCGGCCGATGTCTGCGTCAACAACCTGACCGATAACCTGGTCGTGGCCTGTACGGCGCAAACCCCCAGGCTGCATAAGCAGGGCGATCTGATCGTGTACTTCGGCATGGACCGTTTCGCCAACAGCGGCGACACCTTCGGTGGCTTCTGGTTCTTCCAGGACCCCGCGGTTGGCCTCGGCGCGGGTAGCAGCGGTCAGTTCACCGGCAACCATGTGGCCGCCACCGCCGACGAGCCCGGCGACGTGCTGGTACTGGTGGAGTATCCGCAGGCCTCGGGGGCCACGCCGGAGATCAAGGTCTACGAATGGGACCCGAATCAGGTGCGCGGCCCGAACATCGCGCCCAACCTGCATCTGGTCTATAGCGCCAGCCAGGCCGAGTGCGACAACA
>JBFJZW010000024.1:0-25975 GCA_041621875.1 Pseudomonas sp.
CAAGCTGAGCACCGGGTAAGGTGCCTCCAAGCCCAGCAAGTAATGATACAGAGTGGCGACGCTGGTGGCGGCAAAGCACAGCATGAAGCCGTAGAAGGTCAAATGGTGAAAGCGACGCCGCCACAGGGTGAAGCGATCATTGGCGTTGTTGCAACCCAGGCCATGGCCACCGTCGAGGTATTTGAGCTTGAGCACTGCGCCCGAGGCTTCTACCACTGCGGCTCCGCTGACGATGGCTTGCGTCTCGGCCGGTGAGATCCGCCGCCAGAAACGCGTCACCCCGACCAGCAGCGCCAGAACGGCAAAACCGAAGACACCGCCAAACATCAGAGCCAGGGTGTTATGCGGAAAGATCGCATAGAAGTCGCCTGCCAGTGGCCCGGGAAACAAGGTCCCGCGAGCCAGAAGGGTCAGCACTAGAAACAGCGCCAGACCGGCCGCTGAGGCCAACGCCAGGGTCAGGCCATTGTGCTTGTAGAGCGTGCCGAAGCGTGCCGGCCAAGCGTACTCGGTGTAGGTATCGAGCCGGACCTTCGCCATGGCCTGGGGCACATTGACCGCGAACTCATGGGGGGCCGCATACTGACAGGCATGCAGGCAGGCACCGCAGTTGTGACACAGGTTCGCTAGGTAATGGATGTCAGCCTTTTTGAACTCAAGGCGCTTGGTCATCGCTGGGAATACGGCACAGAAACCCTCGCAATAGCGACAGGCATTGCAGATATTCATCTGCCGCTCGACTTCCGCTTCATCTAGGTTGAGCACAGAAATCAAATTATAGCCTTCGGCGCAGTCACTTTTTTCAGGGATATGCGGATCAGACAACTGCATGTTCTTGTCCTTCAGGAGTCACTTGGGAGGAGTAGCCGGCCGCCGCCGCAGCCTGGGTGCCGGCAATACGCCCGAAAGCAGTGCCAATACTCATGCCGACGCCAGCCGTATAGCCTTTGCCCAGCACATTGCCGGCCATCATTTCACCGGCAACGAACAGGTTCGGGCTGGACTTGCCTGCAAAATGGACGGCGGCGGTCTCATCTGTTTTCAGGCCCAGGTAGGTAAAGGTGACACCGGGCTTGAGGGCATAGCCGTAAAAGGGGGGGGTATCAATCGGTCGAGCCCAGTGGGTTTTCGCCGGACTGAGCCCTTCGGTATGGCAGTCATCGAGCTGGGTATGATCGAAGCGGCCCACGCGGCAGGCCAGGTTGTAATCCTCGACAGTCTTGATGAAGACGGCCTCTGGAATATCCAGTTTACGGGCGAGTTCCCCCAAGCTGTTGCCCGTGGTGCCGGGAAATACAGGTGGCATGAAGTTGCCAACGGCCTTCTGATCGATGATCGAAAAGCCGACCTGGCCTGGCTGCTGCGCCACAAGACGCCCCCAGATGGCGTAACGCTTAGGCCAGAAGTCTTCGCCCTCATCGTAGAAACGCTGTCCTTCGCGATTGACCACCACCCCGAGCGAGACGCAGTCGATACGGGTGCAGATGCCGCCGTCATACAGCGGCGCACGGGCGTCGATGGCTACCATATGGGCCTGCGTCGGGTCGCCAATAGTGTCGGCCCCAGCTGCGATCATGTGCTGCAGCAGGACGCCCATGTTGAAACGGGTTCCACGGATCAGGAAATTGTCGGACGGCCACTCGCCTCTCTCGTTTTGGCCCCAAGCTTCGCGCAACCATTCGCGGTTGGACTCGAACCCACCTGCAGCCAGCACGCACGTGCGCGCCTCAATCCGCTCTGCGGGTAGGCACACGCCATTCACTACGCGCTCAGGGATCTGCGCAGCCACAAAGCGGCCATCCGCTAACTCCAGCGTATCAACCGGGGAGTCATAGCGAATCTGCACGCCCAACTTCTGTGCACTGCGGTAGTAAGCATTGATCAGAGCTTTGCCGCCACCCATGAAGAACGCATTAGTGCGCGCAACGTGCAAGGCCCCTGACAGTGGTGGCTGGAAGTGCACGCCATGGCGGCGCATCCAGTCCCGGCATGACGAGGATGCCCGGATGGTCAGGCGTGCAAGCTTCTCATTGGTGATACCGGAGGTGACCTTGAGCAGATCCTGCCAGTACTCCTCCTCCGGATAGGCCTCAACGAGCACGTCTTGCGGCGCATCATGCATGCAGCGCAGGTTGCGTGTGTGCTGAGAATTCCCGCCGCGCCATTCCCGCGGCGAGGCCTCGAGCAACAGCACGCTCGCGCCTGCCTCACGGGCCATGAGCGCTGCGCACAAGGCGGCATTACCGCCACCGATCACTAAAACATCAAACATATCGCCTCCTGTTTGCAAGGAGTCGATACTTCCGCCCCCCACTGTGAGGCGAATGTAGAGCGTGCCCGGAATGCTCGAAAGGCCCATTCCAACGAGAGGGCTTTAGTTTTGTTAAAGACTTTTCAGCGAGTCTTCGGTGACTCGTTCAGCAAGCTCGATCCGGGCCAGCAGCCGCTGCGTACTAGCTCGCGGGCGACGTCCACGATCACTACGCGCGCGGCCAGGGCCGCAGGAGAAAGCTCATCGTCGGACAGGCTGGCCAGAAGATTGCGCCGCCCTACATGGACATCGCTGATCTGCACCACTCGCAAGCCGGACTCGCCTGAGCGAGCCGCCGCCGCGCCGGGTTGAATGGTCGCCGCATAGCCGGCCTTGACCGTGTCCATCAGCACGGCCAGACCATCGATCTCCATGATGACATTAGGCTCTATACCAGTTCGCTCAAAGGCGCTCATCAAGGTACTGCGCAAGCCATGCTGCAGGCTGGGCATAACCAGAGGCAGGTTGTCCAGTTGCTGCAACTGGATGCTTTCGCCGGTGGGGGCTCCCTTGAGCGTGGGGGCCGCGATGACGAACAGGGTCTCATCCAACAAGGGCATAACGCTCCAGCGCTTGCCGGTATCGGCTTGAAACAGCACGGCGAGATCGAGCTGGCGGGCATTCAGCTGGGTCGCTAGGTGGCCTGAAAGACTCTCCACCAAATGTAACTGGATATCCGGATACTTCTCGCGCATCGCGCTGATCAGCGGCAGAGCCAGCACCGATGCGGTAGTGGGCGGCAGACCGACACTGACGTAACCGCTCATGCGGCCCCGCTGCGCCGCTTGCACGGCATTTTCGGCCTGCCGCAGAGTGAGCTGGGCGTGATGCTGAAAAGCAACACCTGCATTAGTCGGCACCACACCCGTCGTAGTACGGCTAAGAAGACGCGTGCTCAACTCACTTTCCAGCTTGCTGATTTGCTGACTCAAGGCCGAGGTTCCGATGCCCAGTTCGAGCGCGGCGCGCCCCAGGCTTTTGTGCTCCAGAACAGCCAAGAAATAACGTAACTGCCTGAGTTCCATAAACTCATCCCGCCCTACCGCTGACGTGAGGCGGCCGCCGAGATCTCAGTCGAAATTACTAGGCGGCGACGCCAGAAGGAATGCAATGGGCCGGTTGCTGCTCGATTTTGCCGCCCATGTGCCACATCAGTATGCGGGAGCTGAGCGTCCCGCACGACCAAAGATTCAGCGAAATGGCCGACGCATCCCAGACACAAGCGATCAACTCGCGGACATCCGAAAGCGGTACAACGCTTGCTGAAAAACGTTGTACCGCTTGCCGAGAGCCTGGTGGGTGCTGGTGCTATTGGGTCAGCCCAAACTCACCGGCCAAGGACTTGAATTGATCAACTTGCTTATAGACAAACGTTTGTAATTCTTCGCCCGTCATCGCCATCGGCAGCAAGTCGCGTTGCTCGCGTTGCTGGGTGAAGGCTTCGCTAGCCAACAGCACATCAAACTGCTGTTTCCACCAGTTGTAATCCTCATCGCTCACTTCCGGCCCCATATAGAAACCACGGACAATGGGCCAGCTCGCATCGCAGCCCGATTCCTTGACCGTCGGGATGTCGGCCAATTTACCCGACAGGCGCTGATCTGACATCACCGCCAAAACCCGCACCTTGCCAGCTTCAAGTTGTGCAGTCGATTCGCCAATTCCGCTGGTTATAAGCTGCACGTGCCCACCAAGCAATGCGGTAACTGGCTCGCCGCCTCCTTCAAAGGCTACGTAGCGCAGCTTCTGAGGATTGACGTTGGCACACCGGGCGATCAATGCGGCTTGCATCCAGTCCTGACTACCAATCGTGCCGCCGGCCCCTATCACCAGGCTCGAGGGATCCTGCTTCAACGCCTGAACCAAGTCGTCGAAAGTGCGCAACGGCGAATCTTCACGCACGGTAATGGCACCGTAGTCGGTGCCGATGGCCGCTAGCCACCTAACCGCCTTTTCGTCATAACGACCAAATTTACCCTGGGCTAAGTTGAGCAGGGAACCGCTCGACCATGCGGTAATGGTGCCAGGAACATCGGGACGTTGTGCGACCACCGCGTTATAGGCAACGGCACCAATACCACCCGGCATGTAGGTTACTCTCATCGGTTGCTTGAGCAGGCCCGCGTCCTTCAAACCTACCTGTGCGAGTTTGCAGGTAATATCGAAACCACCACCCGGTTTTGCCGGGGCGATGCACTCTGGACGCTTGGGTTCGGCCTGCAACTGCGAGGAAAGCAACAACGCGGACATGGCAAGTGTTAGTGAGGACAGTACAGCCTTCATTTAGGCCTCCTTCAGGAGTCTTCTTGTTTTGGAGCATGGCACTACCCAATCATGGAGAAACTGGCGTGTCGGTAGCAGAGAATAAGTTGTCGCATGCTGCTAGTGGAAACACGAGCCAGGCCCCAAACAATGAGCAGATGTTAATGAGCAGACGCTAATGACACCGCTGGTTAGCGGCTATCTGCGTCGATACAAACGATAGGGAGCCTATAGCCGCACCGAAAGCCCATATGCGACATGGGGTGTTTATTTTTGCTAAAGACCAAACTCTGTTGACGGATCGCTGCCGCGCACGCTCATGTCTTAACGACTGGATGAAATCGCTAATCGCGCAAATAGAAAAGCCCACCTCTAGTGAGCGGGTCTTCGGGTGTCTCCAGGGGGCTAGGCACTAACTAATTCTCGGAGCAAGCGACACAAAAAACTCGCTTTTCTGAAGCACTGCTACCGGCCAAAAGTGGTCGGTCAGCAGCAGATAAATCTGTCCCCATTTTGTTGCGTGAAGCTGATGCGGCGCGCCCTCGGCACTAGTAGGTCCTTTTCATTTCTGCAAGCTTAGAAGAGAAATGCTTGCAAGTTACTAGCATTGATCTATATTGCTAGCACAAACACGAAACGAGTATTGCGCCATGAGTGATGAGTCCAGTAAGAAACCCACCGGTCGCGCCAAGGGTGGTGTAGCACGTCAGGCCGCATTAACGCCTGAGCAGCGTAAAGAAAATGCCCGCAAAGCTGCTCTGGCGAAGGCAGAAATCGCCAAGCTCCCTCGGGCAACTCATGGGTCGACAGAGCATCCACTTAAAATTGGTGATATTGAGATCCCATGCTACGTGCTTGATGACGGGACTCGTGTTCTTTCCCAACGGGGACTTATTGCAGGGCTCGGAATGAAGTCTGGCGGCTCCGCAACTGGCGCCGATCGCTTGGCGGTATTTGCCGGTAGTAAAGGCGTTTCGTCCTTTATTTCCAATGACTTAGCGGTGACGATCAATAACCCGATTCGTTTTGTTTCGCCTGGCGGTGGCACACCTGCTTTCGGATATCCAGCCACTGTTCTAGCTGACATATGCGACGCTGTATTAGCTGCTAGGCAGGCAGGAAAACTGCACTATCAGCAAGAACACATTGCTGCCCAAGCCGAAATACTTGTTCGTGGTTTTGCACGTGTAGGCATCATCGCACTGGTGGACGAAGCAACCGGCTACCAGAAGGATCGGGCTAAGGATGCACTGGCCCAAATTCTGGAGGCCTTCGTTGCCAAAGAGCTCCAGCCTTATGTCCGTGCTTTTCCGGCCGACTACTACGAGGAGCTCTTCCGTCTCCGTGGCTTGAAGTATCCGCCAGAGAATCCGAAGTTCCGCCCCCAGTACTTTGGTTTGCTTACGAACGATATCGTCTACGAGCGCTTGGCGCCGGGGTTGCTAGAAGAACTGAAGAAGCAGGCAGCTAAAGACGAGAAAAAGAAGCATCTGCATCGTCGCCTAACACAGGAGGTGGGGCACCCGCGTCTGCGTGAGCACCTAGCCTCGGTAGTAACAGCAATGAAGCTCTCTAATGACTATCCTGATTTCATCAGCAAGATGAATCGCCTTCACCCACGCTTTGGTGATAACCAGGTGCTTGATCTTGAAGAGGGGGATCGGTAGCCGTTTCTAATTGACCGGTTCGATGAAGCTCAAGGGCTTGTCCGAGCGAATGCTCGATCAGGTCCTTGAAGGGGATCTGCAGAGAAAGTAAAGATGGATTTTTTTCGCCGAGCCACAGCAGCATTTCATCAACGCCGCAAATGGCATCTCCACGAACAATCGGGGGCAGACCACGATATTGATGCTAAAGAGCATCAGCTTTTGGGCGGCTTGACCTTTTGCGATGGACAGCTCATGGCCGCTTTCTGCTCGTTACGACCATCTGCTCTATCCATCTCCAACCACAACCACCTTCCTTCAGCCCCTCAAATATCCCGAAATAGGTCATGGGCGTTAAGCAGGTCGTAGGCGATCTCCGGGTTTTTTTCCAGGCCGCGGCGGATGGCGGTGGGCAGCGCCTGGCGGGTTTTGCGGCAGAGGCCGGGGAGTTCGTTGATCTCGATTCGGATGCCGCGCATGCTGCGCACTTCGTTGAAGCCGGGGGCGACGGTCAGGCGGATGCCGAGTTGCTCGTACATGCGCTGTTGCAGTTTTTCCAGGTCGCCCAGGCTCTGCAGGTTTTCCAGGCGCTCGAGCAGGCGTTTTTCCTCCTGGCGGGTCAGGCGCAGGATACGCAGGTCGCTGTCGGCGCTTTCCAGCAGCTGCTCGCGGCCGCAGTCGCAGGCTCCGGGCGGGCAGGGTTGGCGGATGGGCGGGTTGCTTGTCATGGGCTCCGATCATAGCCAGCCTGGTCGGTGTTTGCCCATGGGGTTGGCGGGTTATATCGATGGTCGGCTGCGGGCAAATCAAGCTCAGGCGCTTGCCGGCCATGGACAAGTGACTGAATCGGTGGATAATCCGGCCCATCCACCCTTGTTCGAAGACAACCCTATCGCCATGCGCACACTGCGAATTGCCCTGATCTGGATGCTGATGCTCGCCCTCCCGGCGCAGAGCATGGCGGCTATCGGCATGCAGTTATGCGCGTTGACCCAGGGCGACTCAAGCAGTTCAGGCAGCCAGCAGATGGCGGCCCATCACCCGGCTGTCATGGCTCCCCAGGCCATGCAGGCCTCCGCCCATGGCGAACATCATGGCGGCCACAGTGCCGTTACTTCCAGCAGCTCCGTACAGCCCGCCGATAACAGCCTGTGCAGCCTCTGCGCCTTTTGCGTGGGTGCGGTGGCGCTGAGTACTGTGGTTGCCAGCAATAGCCTGCCGCATGCCGTCGAGCCGTCCCTGGCGCGACTGGATCGCTTTATCGGCTTTATCGCCGAGACCCCGGAAAGACCCCCCCGCCTGTTTCTCGCCTAAGCCAAACCGCGTTTTTACTCGCCCGCAGCCGTTGTTGCCGAGGCCAGTGTTAAACGCATTTAGCTACTAGCCGGTGCTGCCTGTGATATGCGGGCGCGCCGCTGCTCGCGAGATTATCCGATGATGCGTTTGTTTTTTGCCCGGCGGGCGTTTGCCTGTCTGGTTCTGTTGGCGCTGCCGGTCAGCGCCTGGGCCGAGTTGCCCGACCCACTGGATGCCCAGGCCGCTACGCCGGCCGTGCACTATCAATCACCGCTCAAGACCTACCAGGGCTTTAGCGAGCAACCGCTGCAGGATTGGCGCGAGGCCAATGAGCTGGTCGGCCGTATTGGCGGCTGGCGTACCTACGCCCAGGAGCCTTACGCCGAGGAAGTTTCGGCACCGCAGCCCACTGAGCCGGCTGTCGAGCCGCCGGCCAAGCCAATGGAGCAGCAACATGGTCATCACTAAGGCACGGCGCATAAAAGGTTTCGTACGCCTGTTAGGGCTCTGTAGCCCCTTGTTGCTGGTCGGTTGCGCCGGCTTTAGTCAGGACGGCGGTTTTGCCACGGTCGAGCAGGCCAGCCAGGCGCATCTGGACAAGCAGGTCACCTGGGTGAAAACCCCGGAGCAGCGCAGCCAGGTGGCCGAGCGGGTCGCCGAGCTGCTGGCCGAGCCGCTGACGGTGGATGCCGCAGTGCAGGTGGCGCTGTTGAATAACCCCGGCCTGCAGGCAAGTTTCGATCAGCTGGGTATCGGTGAGGCCGAACGGGTGCAGGCCGGACGCATCCCCAATCCGGGCTTTTCCTTCGGCCGTTTGGAGAAGGGCAGCGAGGTGGAGTACGAGCGCGGCCTGCATATCAACCTGGCGCGGCTGATCGCCATGCCGCTGACCTCGGGCATGGAGGCCAAGCGCTTCGAGCAGGTGCAGCGGCAGACCAGCCTGGCGGTGTTCGAACTGGCCAGCCAGACCCGCAAGGCCTGGTACCGCGCGGTGGCGGCGCAGGAGAGCCTGGGCTTTATGGGCCAGGTGATGGAGTCGGCTGAAATCTCTGCCGAGTTGGCCAGGCGGCTGGCGGCGGTGGGCAACTACAGCACCCTGCAGCGCGCCCAGGAACAGAGCTTCTATGCCGATGCCGGGCTCAACCTGATCCGCGCCGAGCAGGCCCGGGTGCAGAGCCGCGAGCAGCTGACCCGTCTGCTCGGCCTGTGGGGTGAGCAACTCGACTTCCAGTTGCCTGCGCGCCTACCCGAATTGCCGGCCACGGCCGAGCAGCTGGCGGATGTCGAACGCCTGGCCATGGCCCAGCGTCTGGATATCCAGGCCGTGCGCCTGGACGCCGAGCGCCTGGCCAAGAACCTGGGGCTGAGCAAGACCACGCGCTTTATCAACGTGCTGGAGCTGGGCGTGGTCAACAACCGCTCCAATGAAGAGCCGACCCAGCGCGGCTACGAGATCAGCGTCGAGTTGCCGCTGTTCGACTGGAGTGGAGCCAAGGTGGCCAAGGCCGAGGCGCAGTACCGGCAGATGCTCAACCGCGCGGCCGAAACGGCGATCAACGCCCGCTCGCAGGTGCGCGAGGCTTACCTGGGTTACCAGGCCAGCCATGACCTTGCCCGGCATTACCGTGACGAGGTGCTGCCGCTGCGCGCGCGCATCGCCGAGGAAAATGTCCTGCAGTACAACGGCATGTTTATCAGCACCTTCGAGCTGCTGGCCGATGCGCGCAAGCAGGTGTTGGCGGTGGATGGCTACCTGCAGGCGCAGCGCGATTTTTGGATCGCCAAGGCCGACCTGGATATGGCCCTGCTGGGTGCGCCCAGCCTGTCATCGAGCACTCCGGCCATGGCCGCCACCGACGAGCCCGCCGGGCACTGATCAAGGACTATTTCCCATGGTTTCACGACGTGATTTCTTTCTCGGTGCCAGCGCCATTACCGCCGCTGTCGCCACTTCTGCGATCAGTCGGGTATCCCTGGCCGGTGTGCCGGAAGCGGTGTCCCAGGGCAGCGCCGATACCCAGCCGCCGCTGCAGCCGCCGAACGGCCGGCCCTATAACCCGGTGGTCACCCTCAACGGCTGGACCCTGCCGTGGCGCATGAACAACGGCGTCAAGGAGTTCCACTTGGTGGCAGAGCCCGTGGTGCGCGAGCTGGCACCGGGCTACAAGGCCCATTTGTGGGGCTATAACGGCCAGTCGCCGGGGCCGACCATCGAGGTGGTGGAGGGCGACCGGGTGCGCATCTTCGTCACCAACAAGCTGCCTGAACACACCAGCATCCACTGGCACGGCCAACGCCTGCCCAATGGCATGGACGGCGTCTCCGGGCTGACCCAGCCGGCGATTCCGGTGGGTAAGACCTTTGTCTACGAATTCGTCGCGCGCCGTCCCGGCACCTTTATGTACCACCCCCATGCCGACGAGATGACCCAGATGGCCATGGGCATGATGGGCTTCTGGGTCACTCACCCCAAAGCGCATCACCCGCTGATCAGCGAGGTGGATCGGGATTTCTGCTTCCTGCTCAACGCCTACGACATCGAGCCCGGGGCGGCTACGCCGAAGATCATGACCATGCTCGACTTCAACCTGTGGACCTTCAACAGCCGCATCTTCCCCGGCATCGACCCGCTGGTGGTGCGGCATAACGACAAGGTGCGCATCCGCGTCGGCAACCTGACCATGACCAACCACCCGATCCACCTGCATGGCCACGAGTTCGAGGTCACCGGTACCGATGGCGGGCCGACCCCGGTGGGTTCGCGCTGGCCGGAGGTGACCACCGATATCGCGGTGGGGCAGATGCGCCAGGTCGAGTTTCTTGCCGACGAGGAGGGCGACTGGGCCTTCCACTGCCACAAGAGCCACCACACCATGAACGCCATGGGTCACGACATCCCGACCCTGGTTGGCGTCGACCACCGCGACATGACCCGCAGGGTCGCCAAGCTGATCCCCGATTACATGGTCATGGGCGAACGCGGCATGGCCGATATGGCGGAGATGCAGATGCCGCTGCCGGACAACACCGCGCCGATGATGACCGGCGACGGTCCCTTCGGCTCGGTGGAAATGGGCGGCATGTTTACCGTGCTCAAGGTGCGCAAGGACCAGCCTGCGGGCGACTACCGCGACCCCGGCTGGTTCAAGCACCCGGCCGGCACTGTGGCCTATGAGTGGAAGGGGGACCTGGCCAAACCCGCGCGATCAAGCGAGGCCGGTGGGCAGTCGATGCCGCTCAAGCAGCCGATCGACGAGCCGGTTGAGGTGCAGGTGCGTAAACCCAACGGTCACAACGGCCACTGATGAGAATTGTAGGAGCGGCCTTGGCCGCGATAACGCTCGATGCACAGCATCGCGGGCAAGCCCGCTCCTACAACGAATGTGCAGTTATTTGATATCGAGGACATACCCATGAGTTCACCGCTAAACCTTGCAGCCCTGGTGCTGGCCCTTAGCGCCTCGCTGAGCGTCGGCCCAGTGTTGGCCCACAGCGAATCCCATGCCAAGCCTCAGGACCAGGAGGTGATCAAGGAGCAGAAGCCCTGGGGCATTGCCGGCGATCCCGAACAGGTCAGCCGCACCGTCGAGATCAGCATGAGCGATGCCATGCGCTTTACCCCCGACCGCCTCGAGGTCAAGCAGGGCGAAACCATTCGCCTGGTCCACCGCAACGACGGCCAGGTGCTGCACGAGTTCGTCATCGGCACTCAGGATGACCTGGATAAACACGCGGCGCTGATGGTCAAGTTCCCCGGTATGGAGCATGACGAGCCCTATATGGCCCACGTTGGGCCGGGCAAGACCGGCGAGATCATCTGGACCTTCAACCGCGCCGGCGACTTCGACTTCGCCTGCCTGATCGCCGGCCATTACCAGGCGGGAATGGTCGGCAAGGTGCGGGTCGTGGCGGATTGAGAGTGCTGTAGCTAACCCGGACTCGCCTATGCAGTCCGGACAATTGCGGCCGCGCAGCCTTGCGCGGGCCGATAACTGATCAGGGTGGCCGCTGGGTCGCCTGACGTGAGGAGCAAGACCATGAAGCAACTATTGATCGCCTGCCTGTTTGGCAGCCTGGCGTTTGCCGTACAGGCCAGCGATGAACATGGCGGCCACGAGGCCGTGCAGACGACTGCCAGCATGAGCCAGGGCGAGGTGCGCAAGATCGATGCGGCCCGGCAGAAGATCACCCTGCGCCATGGCCCCATTGCCAATATCGGCATGCCGCCAATGACCATGGTGTTCGACGTCAAGGACGCCGCGCTGCTCGAAGGGGTCGAGGTGGGTGACAAGGTCGGCTTTGTCGTCGAGCAGCAGGGCAGCCAGTTTGTCGTGACCGAGCTGCAGGGCGCGCAGTAACGCCACGGTTAGCCGGGCCGCGGGGCGGTCCGGTTTGCTCTATTGGCCTAGGTGCGCGCAAGCGGTCGATGCCTTAGGCCGTGCCTCTGCGCCAGGGGCCGGCGCTTGCGTGTTAGTTAGCCTGGCTGCGCCGCGTGTACCAAAGGCTTAGGCTGTGTCTGAGTTGGCTGTTGTCGACATGCTCAGCCCTTGTAGGAGCGGGCTTGCCCGCGAATCGCGGCGCAATAGAAAAACATCGCGGCCAAGGCCGCTCCTACGGGTTTCGCGACAACCGCCAGCACTGCTGGCAACACTTAATTGGTACATAGCCAAGGCTTATGGGCTGCGCCGGTGCGCACGGCGCACCCTACAGAGCCCTTCCGGTGTGGCCCAGAGCTCATTTGATCAGGCATTTTTTGACCTGGTGCTCAAATTTGAGCGCCGGGTCGGCGTTCGACCCCTAAATGGCGAACCGAAAGGACAGGCGCGAGTCACTGCTTATGGTCGCGTCCCCAGGGAGCCGTAGGGGGCAGTGACAGATGCCATAGACGACCAGCACAACACTATCTATCCAAGGATGATTTCCCATGACGAAGAAGAACAATGTTCGTTGGGTTGTTGGTTCGCTCGCTTTAATCGCCTCCACCACCGGTATTGCCGCCTCGCCCAGTGACAGCGAGCGCTTCAATGATTTCTGGACACCAGGCAAACCGCCGCTATCGGCGTGCAAATCGCCGCTGCTGGTGGGCACTCCGCTGGGCTTGCCTCACTGCATGCAGGCCAGCAAGGTGCTGACCCGTCTGCAAGCCCTGCAGGATATCGCCAGCCTCAATGGCGGCAACCGCGCCGCCGCGCAGCCGGGCTATCAGGCCTCGGTCGACTACGTGCGCAGCACCCTGGAGCGTGCCGGCTATACCGTCACCCTGCAGGCCTTCCCCTTCACCTCTTACGAGCCGATTGGCCCAGGCACCCTGAGCATGCTGCTGCCGACGCCGACCGACTACGTCTGGGACGAGGATTTCACCTACCTGTCGCAAACCGAAGCCGGCGATGTCAGCGCCGCCGTGGTGCCGGTCGATCTGATGCTCGGTGCCGGCAATACCTCCAGCAGCGGTTGCGAGGCAGAGGATTTCGCTGGCTTCCCCAGTGGCTCCATCGCCCTGGTTCAGCGCGGCAGCTGTACCTTCCAGATCAAGGCTGAGAATGCCGCAGCAGCCGGCGCGGCCGGTGTGATCATCTTTAATCAGGGTGATAGCGAGGACCGCAAGGGCTTGATGAACGCGACCCTGGGCGATACCTATGCCGGCGGTATCCCGGTGTTGTTCACCACCTACGATATCGGTGCCGACTGGGCGCAGACCGCAGGGGTACAAGTGCGCATGGTGGCCGACGTCGAGCGTAGCCGTACCGAAACCCACAACGTGATTGCCCAGACCCGGCGCGGCAACCCGAACAATGTGGTGATGGTCGGCGCGCACCTGGATTCGGTGGGCGAAGGTGCCGGCATCAACGACAACGGCTCGGGCAGCGCCGCGCTGCTGGAAATGGCAGTGCTGATGAGCAAGGCCCACCCGCTCAATCAGGTGCGATTCGCCTGGTGGGGCGCGGAAGAGTCGGGGCTGGTCGGTTCCACCTACTACGCCAGCCAGCTGCCGGACGAGGAGAAACAGCAGATCAGGGCCTACCTGAACTTCGACATGATCGCGTCGCCGAATTTCGGCAACTTTATCTATGATGGCGACGGTTCGGACTTCGGCCTGCAGGGCCCGCCCGGCTCGGCTGCCATCGAGCGTCTGCTGCAAGCCTACTTCGACCTGCGCGGCGCGCCGGGGGAGGGCACCGAGATCGACTTCCGCTCCGACTATGCGCAGTTCTTCGAGGAGGGCATCCCCTTTGGCGGCCTGTTTACCGGGGCCGAAGACCTGAAGAGCGAGGAGCAGGCGCAGAAGTTCGGTGGTGCGGCCAACCAGCCGTTCGACCCGTGCTACCACGATGCCTGCGACGACATCAGCAATATCAATATGGATGCGCTGGAGCTGCATGGCGACGCCATGGCCTTCGCCACCAGCTGGTTGTCGCTGTCGACCAAGGTCATCGACGATGAAATCGCCGCCGTCGAGCAGGCCCAGCAAGGCCGTGCCCTGCAGCGTCAGCAGTCGGTGCGCGATATCGAGCGTTGGGGCAAATACTTTATCAAGTAAGCCTGTGTAACGCTGCGCCAGGGGCAACCCCTGGCGCAGTCCTGGGCGTCAAGCGCCGGCGAAGCGCTCGTCCAGATAGGCGATGATCGCCTTGGACTCATACAGCCAGGTGCTCTGGCCGTTTTCTTCGATGCGCAAGCACGGCACCTTGATCTTGCCGCCCAATTGTTCCAGCTCGCTACGCGCCTGGGCGTCGTTCTTGGCGTCGCGCAGGGCTACCGGCACATTCAGCTTGTGCAGGGTGCGGCGGGTTTTTACGCAGAACGGGCAGGCGTGGAACTGGTACAGCGCCAGGTTGCTGGCGCTTTGCTCGACAGCCGCCTGGGTTTCAGCTGTGCGTTTGAGTTTGGCCGGACGGCTGATCCAGTCGAGGAAGACGATCAACTGGCCGAGGCCGATGCGCAGTGCCTTGATAATCATGCTGGGGCAAACCTTGGGTCGATAAACAGGGGCGCGCAGCTTACCCGAGTTTTTCCGCCTTGGCCTGGCCCCGGGCCGAACGGCATAATCCGCGTTCGATTGCCCAACCCTGCCGAGCCTGCGATGAAACCCGAAGACCTGTTATTGCTGGTAACCCGCGAGATGCCCTTCGGCAAACACAAGGGCCGTCTGCTCGCCGACCTGCCGGGTAACTACCTCAACTGGTTCGCCCGCGAAGGTTTCCCCCAGGGTGAAATCGGCCGGCTGCTGGCGCTGATGCAGGAAATCGATCACAACGGCCTGTCGGGCCTGCTCGACCCGTTACGAACCAAACCGCGGGTGCCGTTCAAGGGCCAGTAAGCCATGCGCAGCGGTCCGGTAGGGTGCGCTGTGCGCACCAGCCTAGACGGCGGGCACCTTGGTGCGCACGGCGCACCCTACGACAGCAGGCTTGCCGCGCGTGAGCTGCGCAGCCTGACGCCTTGCCGCAGTGGGGCGCAGCCAATAAAAAACCGGCGCATGGCCGGTTTCTTCTACAGCGGCTTTGATCAGTTATTGACCAGGCTAAGGAACTCGCTGCGCGTTGCGGCATTTTCGCGGAACTCGCCGAGCATCACCGAGGTGACCATGGAGGAGTTCTGTTTCTCCACGCCGCGCATCATCATGCACATGTGCTGCGCCTCGATCACCACCGCCACACCCAGGGCACCAGTGACCTGCTGGATGGCCTCGGCGATCTGCCGGCTGAGGTTTTCCTGGATCTGCAGGCGGCGTGCGTACATGTCGACGATACGCGCGACCTTCGACAGGCCGAGCACCTTGCCGCTGGGGATATAGGCGACATGAGCCTTGCCGATAAACGGCAGTAGGTGATGTTCGCACAGCGAGTACAGCTCGATGTTCTTGACCAGCACCATCTCGCTGTTATCGGAGCTGAATAGCGCACCATTGGTGACTTCTTCGAGGGTCTGCTGATAGCCCTTGCACAGGTACTGCATGGCTTTGGCGGCACGCTTGGGGGTGTCGAGCAGGCCTTCGCGGGTGGCGTCCTCGCCCAGTTGGCCGAGAATCGCGGTGTAGTTCTGTTCCAGGGACATGATCTTCCTGTGGCACTTACGGATATATAGATGCGCAGGTTAGGGGGCCGTCGCGGGGCTGGCAAGTGCAGCAGCCGTCCGTTTACTCGTCGCGGCCGTCCATCATGGTGCGTTTGAGCATGACATAGACCGCTCCGGTGCCGCCGTGCTTGGCCAGGCAGGAGGTGAAACCCAGTACCTGTGGGTGCTGGCGCAGCCAGGTGTTGACGTGGCTCTTGATCATCGGCTTGCGGCCGTCCATACGCACCGCCTTGCCGTGGGTGATGCGCACGCAGCGCACCTCCAGCCTGTTGGCCTCGGCGATAAACTCCCAGAGGGTGTCGCGGGCCTTTTCCACGGTCATGCCGTGCAGGTCGAGGCTGCCTTCGAAGCTGATCTGACCCAGCTTGAGCTTGCGCATCTGGCCTTCCTGGACGCCGTTGGCGGCCCAGTACAGCGGGTCTTCGGCACCGACATCGATGACGAACTGGTCGGACAGGCCGTCGACCTTGACCGATTCCACGCGCGCAGTGGCGGCCTGGCGCAGAGTGGCCAGTTGCGCCCGGTTGGGTTTCGGTTTGCCGGTGTCGGCGCGGTCATGTTTGATCGGTTTGACGCCGCGTAGCTCGGCTTTAAATAGAGAAAAATCGTCGTCTTGCATTTAGGGTCTGTTACCGTTTTGTTCGCGGCCGCGCCGGAGCCTGTTTTAGCGCGAGGCAAGGCACGAGACGCGAAGTTTGGTTGTTCCAAATGAGTGTCGAGAAACGCAGTATCGCGCTAAAACAGGCCCGGCCCTTCGGGTTGCGCGGAAAATCTCGCCATGCGGTGTTGGAGGACTTGGCAAGGGAACACCATTACCTGCGTCCTCCGCCTAGCCTGGCGAGATTTTACGCGGCAACGCGGCTCGCGACGAAACGGCAACAGACCCTATATCTCCGCGAAGGCCGCTAGTGTAACCAAGGTCCGCGCTCAAGTGCGCCTTGGATCTGCCCGTTATCAGTCGCGCTTTTTCATCAGGTGCGGGGCGAGGCTCAGGTCGCCGGAGCGACGCAGGCGGCGGCGACAGCGTCGCCAGAGCATGATGGCGAAAAACAGCATAAGCAGCCCGATCGCCACAAAAGTCGTGGCGGCGGCAGGTGACTCGTTCAGCGGGCCGAGGGCTGCGGGCTGGCCGAGCAGTGTCGCGGCACCCGCCATTGCCAGCAGTACGCCGAACATGCACAGCAGCGCCGCCAGCCCTGCACCGAGGCGCAAGCGCCAGTTACCGGGGCTACGGGGCCGCAGGCGGCGAGCATCAAAGCCATCTGATGGTTTCATTGCGAATTCCTTAGAGGCTAACGCCGGTATGACCTGCTGCTACTGGCGTGGTTCAACTGGGGCGCGAGTGGCGTGCGGCTTGTGGGGCCGCTCGTCCTCAGAGCAGGGCGCTGGCGCGGGGGACCACCGCGGCAAAATTGTCCGCCAGGGCGATCATTTCGGCGCGGTGCATATCGGCGGCGCTGATCACCTGGCCGTCCAGGGTCGGCAGGTCGCGGGTGGCGCAGGCGCTATCGACCAGGGTACAGCGATAGCCGTAATCCTTGGTGGCGCGCACCGTGGTGCTGATGCTGGAGTGGGTCATAAAGCCGCAAATGATCAGGTCCAAATGCCCCAGCTTCTGCAGGTGCTCGTGCAGTTCGGTGCCGGAAAAGGCATTGGGCATGCGTTTTTCCACGACAAGTTCACCAGGCAGCGGCGCAGCCTCCGGCAGGTGATGGCCGCGGGGACCGCGCGGGTCGAGCAGGCCATCGGGAATGCCCAGGTGCTTGACGTGGACGATGGCGCAGCCTTGAGCGCGAGCTGCCGCCAGCAGGATGGCGATTTCTTCCAGCGCAGCATCCAGCCCCGGCAGTTGCAGGACGCCGCTGCGATACTCCTCCTGAGCATCGATGATCAACAGGGTCGCATTGTTCAGGCTGGCAGGTGCATGGCTGCGGCCGGTCAGCGTGAACAGGGTTTGGGGGATGGACATGGCAGGGAACTCCAGGCTGGCATGGACGACTCCCTGCATTGTCCGCCTCTGGGCTGCTGCTGTGAACCTTTGCGGGACATTGCGCCAGAATCACCGTCCTGCTGACGACATTGGCAGGCGGTGGCAAACCGCGCGAGTCGTTACCGCGCGGGGTGTTTGGCGCGGCGTGGCTGGCCTTGCGTATGGCCGAGGCGACGAGCAGAATCGAACCATTCCCGAGGATGGGGTGTCGTAGCGCAAAAGGAGTTGCCCAATGAGCCTGCTATCGCTGTTTTCCGAACATTTCTGGTTGTTGTTCGCCCTGGCGGTTTCCATCGCCGTACTGCGCGAGTTAAGGCTCAAACGTGATGAGCCGGCCTTGAGCGAACGTCGCCAGAAGCGCGGTTAAGCCGCGCCTGGAGCAAGCCCCGGCGCGGCCTCAAGTGGCCGCTGTCAGTAGAGGCCAAGCAGCTCGAACTGCAGGTACCAGACGCCCAGCGAGCCGAAGAAGTTGACCAGAATGGCCGGCAGGAACTTCAGGTGCACGCCGAAGCTGTAGGTCTTGTCCAGGGACATGGCCATCACCCCGGCGGCCGAACCGACCACGGTCAGCGAGCCGCCAATCCCCACCATCAGCGCATTCAGCGCCCACTGCTCCAGGCCCAGCTGCGGGTTGGACATCAGCGCAGCGGCTTCCACCGGCACGTTGTCCATCACCCCGGACGCCACCCCGAGCACCACGTTGACCGCGGTGGGGTTCATCACTTCGAACAGCTGCGAGATATACGACAGCCAGCCGACATGATTGAGGCAGGCCACCGAGGTGATGATGCCGATAAAGAACAACAGGGCGTTCCACTCGACCTTCTGCAGCTGATCCTGCCAGGGCAGCTCGATGCCGCGCTGCATCAGCAACCAGGCATACAGGGCGACAAAGCCCAGGCCAATGCCGATGGCGAACTCGATGCTGACTTTCAGCAGGATGTTGCACAGCACCGCGCCAAACACGGCGAAGAAACCGACGATCGCCAGGCCCGCACCGCCCGGCTTGAGGCCGGTTTCCGACTGGTCGGCCATATGCACCAGGCTTTCGCCGTCCAGTTTGCGCAGGTAGAACAGGTGCAGGGTGGCAGCGAACAGCAGCCAGCCGATCAGCGCCGAAGGAATCAGCAGCAACAGCCCGGCGATGCTGATCTTGCCGGCCAGCACCACCATCAGGCTGGTCGAGGTGCCGAGAAACCACACCCCGCTGTTGGACGCCACGACGATATTGCACAGCGATATATGGGTGTAGCGCTGGTTGGTGGAGATGCTCTTCACGGTTTTACCGAAGATCATCGCCGTGGTGATGTTGTTGAGAAAGGGCGAGAGCAGCGCCGACAGGGCCCCAGTGGCCCAGAACATGCCCTTGGCACCCAGACCTTTGCGCATCAGGTAGCCGTTCAGGGCGGTGAATACGTTCCGCTCGTTGAGCAGCTCGACCACCATCCACATAAAGGCCATAAAGGCGATCAGGCCAAAGAGTTCTTCCTTGGTCTCATTCTGCGCATGGAGGAAGTACTGGAAGCCATTGGGGTCGTTGATTGCATAGTGGGCACCGATGACGATCAGGCCGGACATCATGAACATCGCCGGTTTGAACTTATCCATTTCCAGTTGTGCTTCAAACACTATCAGCGTCATGCCAATCAGGAATATCGCCAGCACGAGCAAGCCCGTGATCGAGAACGGATCTATGACCATTTTGTGGAGGTCTCGGAGGAGGGGGAGGGAAGGGTTGAGAAAGTGTTACAAATTATATCCCTGTCCCCTGGGCTTTGGCAGTGCTACTTGCGTGCCGGCGCGGCGTTTTCGTGCAGGGATGCGTCCTTGGGCTAGAATGCGCGATCTTTAGCCCCCGGAGACCGCTGCCGTGACCGTCACCCCTGCTCTCAACACCCGCTTGCGCACCGTGCGCGACTACATCCGCTGGGCGGTGAGCCGCTTTCAGGGCGAAGAGCTGTTTTTCGGCCATGGCACCGACAATGCTTGGGATGAGGCGCGTCAGCTGGTGCTGGGAGCCTTGCACCTGCCCTATGAAATAGCCGACAGCTACCTCGATTGCCGCCTGGAAGACGACGAGCATGCGCACCTGCATGAGTTGCTCAAGCGGCGCATCGATGAACGTGTGCCGACCGCCTACCTGCTGGGCGAAGCCTGGTTCTGCGGCCTGCCCTTTATCGTCGACGAGCGCGTGCTGGTGCCGCGCTCGCCCATTGCCGAGTTGATCGAGCAGCACCTGCAGCCCTGGCTGGGCCAGGAGCCCCAGCGCATCCTCGACCTCTGTACCGGCTCCGGCTGCATCGGCATCGCCTGCGCCTATGAGTTCCCCGAGGCCGAGGTGGTACTCGGCGACCTGTCCTACGAGGCGCTGGAAGTGGCCAATCAGAATATCGAGCGGCACGGCCTGGATGAGCGCGTGTACACCGTGCAGGGTGACGGCTTTGCCGGCTTGCCGGGCCAGCGCTTCGACCTGATCGTCTCCAACCCGCCCTATGTGGATGCCGAGGACTTCGCCAATATGCCGGCCGAATACCAACACGAACCGGCCCTGGGCCTGGCCTGTGGCGAGGATGGCCTGGACCTGGTGCGACGCATGCTGGCCGAAGCGGCCGATCATCTGACCGAGCGAGGCCTGCTGATCGTCGAGGTGGGCAATAGCCAGGTGCACGTCGAGGCGCTGTACCCGGAAGTCGACTTCACCTGGCTGGAATTCGAGCGCGGCGGCCACGGCGTGTTCCTGCTCGCGGCCGCGCAATGCCGCGAGCACCAGGCGCTGTTTCGTTCCCGGGTCAACGGCTGATCGTGGGCTAACGGGCCGCCGCGTAAAGGGAATGCCGTCCACTCAAGCCAAGTGCGCGGCATTTTTTGTAGCCCGGATGCAGTCCGGGCGCGGATTTGCCGGGGCTCATTTGCCCCGGATTGCCTCCGGACCAGGTTGTGTTCGAGCTCCTAGGCGCGCAGGCCGAGACTTTCGGCGCGGCGCAACCAGCCCTGGCGCTGTTCTTCGGAGGAGGGGCGGACCGGGGCGAATTCCGCCAGGCGGCGGGTCTTGATACCACTGAAACCGAGAATGGTCCGGGTCATCTGCCGGTGTGCCGGTGCGCCGTAGATCCAGCGGAAGTACCAGGGCGGGGTGTCCATGGTCACCAGCAGGTCGGCAGTGCGACCGCTGAGCAGCTTGTCCCACAGCTGTGAGCGATTGCGGTACTTGAAGGCGAAGCCGGGCAGAAAGGTGCGGTCGAAAAAGCCCTTGAGCAGCGCCGGTATGCCGCCCCACCAGACCGGGTAGACGAACACCAGATGCTCAGCCCAGTGGATTTGTCGCTGGGCTTCCAGCAGGTCCGGTTCCAGGGTCTGGCTTTGCTCGTAACCGTCGCGCAGCACCGGGTCGTAGCTCATCTCCCCCAGATTCAGTTGGCGCACCACATGGCCTTTGCTGCGTGCGCCCTGGGCATAGGCTTCGCCCAGAGCGTGGCACAGGCTGGCGCTTTTCGGCGTGCCGAGGATCATCAGGATGCGCTTGCCATCGCCTTCCAGTGGTGTTGCGCCGCTCTTTGCTGCTTCACTCATGTTGACCCGCCTCAAGCATGTTTTCGGGACGCACCCAGGCGTCGAACTCTTCGTTGTTCAGGTAGCCGAGTTGCAGCGCGGCCTCACGCAGGGTGCTGCCCTCCTAATAAGCCTTCTTGGCGATTTCCGCGGCCTTGTCATAGCCGATATGCGGGTTCAGCGCGGTCACCAGCATCAGGCCGCGCTCCAGGTGTGCGGCCATCTGCGCGCTATCCGCTTGCAGGCCGGCGATGCAGTGCTGCTGGAAGTTGTGGCAGCCGTCGGCCAGCAGGCGTATCGATTGCAGCAGGTTATGGATGATCACCGGCTTGAATACATTGAGCTGCAGATGCCCCTGGCTGGCGGCAAAGGTGATGGTCGTGTCGTTGCCCAGCACCTGGCAGGCCAGCATCGACAGGGCTTCGCACTGGGTCGGGTTGACCTTGCCGGGCATGATCGAACTGCCCGGCTCGTTGGCCGGCAGGCGCACTTCGGCAAAGCCGGCGCGCGGTCCGGAGCCGAGCAGGCGCAGGTCATTGGCCAGCTTCATCAGCGCCACGGCGAGCACCTTCAAGGCCCCGGACAGTTGCACCAGGGGCTCGTGGCCGCTCAGGGCGGCAAACTTGTTCGCGGCGCTGACCAGCGGTAGACCGCTCAGGGCCGCCAGTTCGGCCGCCATGGCCTCGGCAAAGCCCTGCGGCGAGTTGAGCCCGGTGCCAACCGCGGTGCCGCCCTGGGCCAGTTCGCAGACACCCGGTAGGGTGGCGCGGATGGCGCTTTCCGCATAGGCCAGCTGGGCGACAAAGGCGGAGAGTTCCTGGCCGAAGGTGATAGGCGTGGCATCCATCATATGGGTGCGTCCGGTCTTGACCAGCTTGGCATGCCGCTCGGCCTGTTCCTGCAGGCCGTCACGCAGTTCGCGAATGGCCGGTAGCAGCCGCTGCTGCAGCGCCTGGGCGGTGGCGATATGCATGGCGGTGGGGAAGCTGTCGTTGGAGCTTTGCGCGCGATTGACGTGGTCGTTGGGGTGCACCGGGCTCTTGCCGCCGCGCACGCCGCCGGCCAGTTCGTTGGCGCGACCGGCGATGACTTCGTTGACGTTCATATTGCTTTGGGTGCCGCTGCCGGTTTGCCAGACCACCAGGGGAAACTGTTCGTCGTGTTCGCCGGCGATCACCTCGTTGGCCGCCTGTTCTATCAGCCGGGCAATATCGGCGGGCAGCTCGCCGATACGCTGGTTGACCCGCGCGGCGGCTTTCTTGATCAGCGCCAGGGCATGCACCACGGCCAGGGGCATGCGCTCCTCGCCAATGGCGAAGTTGATCAGCGAGCGTTGGGTCTGTGCGCCCCAGTAGGCATTTGCGGGGACATCGATGGGGCCTAGGCTGTCAGTCTCTGTGCGGCTCATGGGGGGACTCTCCGGAGGATGGCGCAAGATTAGGCTATCGCGAAGGGGCAGAGGTTCCAATGGGCCGAGGATTACCAGCGGGCGTGGGTCTCGCCCAGCCAGCCCAGGGCGTTATTGACCGGAACGCGCTCGCCCTGCGGGCCGCGTAGTACGCCCTGGTAATGACCAAACCATTGCCGGGTATCGGCATAGAAGGGGCCCAATCGGCGGTAGGCCTGATGGCGCTGGCGCGGGGTAAAAGTCAGGCTGACGGCGTCATCCGCGCTGCTCAGCTGCCAGGGTGCCAGCAGGCTGGGGGTGGTCGGGGCGATGCTGATCGGCGCATTGAGGTGCTGCAGTTCGCCGCCAAACCACAGGGTGTTTTCCGTCAGGCCGCTGTGATCGGTCCAGCCAGCCCCGAAATTGCCGGCGATGCCGCCGGGGGCGGCGAAGGCCGCGCGGGTCCAGTGGCTGTTGAGCGGCCAGACGCCGCGGCCAAAGTCCAGGGAGGCGAAACTCTGGCCGCCGACACAGCTGTAATGCTGCTTGCCCAGCTGCACGCTGCCGTTGCAGGGCAGGCCCAGTTGTCGGCTGGTCGCATGAAAGCTGCGCGGGCCCAGCGGTACCACCAGGTTGACCGAGTCGAGGTGGGCCGGGCGCTGGATATCCAGGGCGACATGCAGCGCCTGACCGCCAATATCCTGGGCGCTGACGGTTATCCGGGTACGCCCGGTATGTTCGGCGACCCGCAGCTGCAGGCGCGGATGATTGAATTCGTGGCTTTGCTGGGGGTGGTCCGGCAGGTTGCTGCCGATGCCGAACAGGCGAAACTGGCTGAATTCGAAGGCCTGGCCGCTGTGCAGGTCAAGAAAGTAGGCGGCGGCATAACCCAGGTAGTCGAGGTTCGCCTGGGTCAGCGAGAGCATCCAGTTCGGCGTGGTGATGCACCAGTGATTCCAGCGCTTGCGGCGGCCGTAGTGCCCGGGGATCGCGCAATCGATCAGTGGGCGTGGCGACCAGCCAATGGCCTGCGGGTTGAGCTGGCCCTGGTTGCTGCAGAGCGGGATGGCCGCCAGGGCGGCTGGGAGGGTGAAACTGTTCATTTAACACGTCCATGTGTGTACGGGCGTCAAGGCAGTCGCCAATCGCCCCGGCGTAGCAGGAAATGGCTGATCTGCCGAGCATGACCACTCGACAGCCGCTCCGGCAAGTACTGGCATTTTGGCCTTTAAACGGGCAGTGCGCCAGCGCACAGTCGTGTTGTGCGCTGCGCCACGCTTGAGTGCGCACGGTGCTTGGGGACAAAATGCGGGTTGTGGGGGGCCAACAGGGCTCTATCCTCTACCCAGGAGTCATCGATGTCACGTTTATCCGCCCTCTGTGCCGCACTGCTGCTGGCTTGCGTCAGTGCCCAGGTTTTCGCCGATGCGCGCAGCCATGCCGCCGATGCCGAGCGTTTTCTGCTGCTGGCTCGCGCCGACAAGCTGGCGGTACCGGTTTATGGTCAGGTGCGGGACATGTTTGCCCAGCGCTTTGCCGAAAGTAAGGAAGCGTCGGGCAATCGGGCCCTGCTGGAAACCTACCAGGCCCAGGCCAATGCCGCGCTGGAGCAGGCAATCGGCTGGGACAAGCTCAAGCCGGACATGATCAAGCTGTACACCAGCAACTTCAACGAGCAGGAAATGAAAGACCTGATCGCCTTCTACGAGTCACCCCTGGGCAAGAAGGTCCTGGAGCAGATGCCGGCCCTGACCGCACAATCGGCGCAGCTGACCCAGAGCAAGCTGGAAAGCGCGGTGCCCAAGGTCAACCAGCTGCTGGCAGAGATGACCGCCAAACTGACCCCAAAAACGCCGTAACGGGAGCGCCGTGATGCCGAAAATCGATCTGTTGCAGGCGGCCCTTGGCGCGCTGCAGCCCCAGCACCTCGAACTGCTGGATGAAAGCCATATGCACAGCCGTGGCCTGGAAACCCATTACAAGGCGGTGATCGTCAGCCAGCAGTTTGCCGGTTTGAATGCGGTCAAGCGCCACCAGAAGGCCTATGCCGCGGTCGGCGAGCTGATGGGCCAGATCCATGCCCTGGCCTTGCACACCTACACCCCCGACGAGTGGTCGCAGCAGGGCGTGGCTCCGGCTTCGCCGACCTGTAAGGGCGGCCACTGAGAACCCGCTTAAAGCCGGCTGCGCGTCGGCCCTGCTGCGTTAAAAACAGGCTCGGAATGCTCATTTACAACTCGTAAACTCCGCTTCCTCGCCTGTTTTCGCCTTGCATGGCTCTAGCTCGCCAGGCTTTGCGCCGGTCCTGAGACAATTGGCCCCTACACCCCAGGTCTGAAGAAACGTAAACTGCGCCACCGCCGGCTCAAGGTGAACAACCCTGGGCCGGCGTATTTTTTTGTATCCCAGTCCGCCCTTTACGTGGGCGACTACTGAAGGACATGCACATGACTGACAAGATCGTTGTCGCCGCGCTGTATAAATTCGTTTCCCTGCCCGATTACCAGGCCCTGCGCGAGCCCCTGTTGCAGGCCATGCTGGACAACGGCATCAAGGGCACCCTGCTGCTCGCCGAGGAAGGTATCAATGGCACCGTCTCCGGCTCGCGCGCCGCTATCGACGGCCTGCTGGTCTGGTTTGCCCGGGATGCGCGCCTGGCCGATATCGACCACAAGGAATCCTACTGCGATGAACAGCCGTTCTATCGCACCAAGGTCAAGCTGAAGAAGGAAATCGTCACCCTCGGCGTGCCGGGCGTCGACCCGAACCAGAAGGTCGGCACCTACGTCGAGCCCAAGGACTGGAATGCGCTGATTTCCGACCCCGAAGTGCTGCTGATCGATACACGCAACGATTACGAAGTGTCGATTGGCACCTTCGAGGGCGCGGTAGACCCGAAAACCAAGTCTTTCCGCGAGTTTCCCGACTACATCAAGGCGCACTTCGACCCGGCCAAGCACAAGAAGGTCGCGATGTTCTGCACCGGAGGTATCCGCTGCGAGAAGGCCTCCAGCTATATGCTTGGTGAAGGTTTCGAAGAGGTTTTCCATCTCAAGGGCGGCATTCTCAAGTACCTCGAAGAAGTGCCGCAGGAAGAAACCAAGTGGCAGGGCGATTGCTTTGTGTTCGATAACCGCGTGACCGTGCGTCACGACTTGAGCGAAGGCGACTACGATCAATGTCATGCCTGTCGTACACCGGTCAGTGTCTCCGACCGCGCATCCGAACACTATGTGGCCGGCATCAGTTGCCCGCACTGCTGGGATAAGCTGCCGGAGAAAACCCGTCGCAGCGCGATCGACCGGCAAAAGCAGATTGAGCTGGCCAAGGCCCGCAACATGCCGCACCCGATTGGCTACAACTACAAGCAAACCCCTTCCGAGGCCTGAGCCATGTCCGCGCGCCTGCTCTACGTAATGGACCCGATGTGTTCCTGGTGCTGGGGCTTTGCCCCGGTG
>JBFJZW010000025.1:0-25939 GCA_041621875.1 Pseudomonas sp.
GATGGCCTGGCTGGTGGCATCCCAGAAATTGCCGTACCAGATGCCCAGCAGGGCCATCAGCACCGGCATGTTCTGCGCCAGCGGGGCCTGGGCGAAATGCTGATCCATGGCGTAGGCCCCGGCCAGCAGTTCCTTGAAGTTGGAAATGCCGATGGCCAGGGCGATGGGCAGGCCGATGGCCGACCACAGGGAGTAGCGGCCGCCCACCCAGTCCCACATCGGGAAGATGTTCTCGGCCTTGATGCCGAACTCGATGGCGGCCTGCTGGTTGCTGGTGACCGCGATAAAGTGTTTGTGCAGCTCGGCTTCCGGGCCGCCCATGGCCAGGTACCAGTCGCGCGCCGCCAGGGTGTTCTTCAGGGTCTCGAGGGTGCCGAAGGACTTGGACGAGACGATAAACAGGGTGGTTTCCGGGTTCAGCCGGGCGGTCAGGTCGCGGAACTCGCTGCCGTCGATATTGGCCAGGTAATGGCAGCGTACGCCGCGCTGGGTAAAGGGCCGCAGCGCCTCGGAAACCAGCTGCGGGCCGAGGAAGGAGCCGCCGATACCGATATTCACCACCTCGGTGATGGGCTTTTCGCTGTAGCCGCGCCACAGGCCACTGTGGATGCGGCTGACCAGCTCGGTCATCTGGTTGAGGACCCGGTGCACCTGTGGGATTAGATCGACCCCGTCCAGCTCCAGGCGCTTGCCGATGGGGCTGCGCAGGGCCGTGTGCAGCGCCGCGCGGCCTTCCGAGGCATTGACCCGCTCGCCATTGAACTGGGCCTTGATCGATTCGCCCAGGCCGGCCTGTTCGGCCAGTTGCACCAGCAGCGCCAGGGTTTTTTCGCTGATCAGGTTCTTCGAGTAATCCAGCAGCAGGCCACAGCTGCTCAGGGAGAAACGGTCAAAGCGCTGTGGGTCGTCGGCAAAGGCCTCGCGCATGCTGAAGTCGTTCATCTGTTCGCGGTGCTGGCGCAGTGCCTGCCAGGCGGGCAGCTGAGTGACGTCATGCGGTTGCTGGTAATAGGCCATTGGCGGTGGATTCCTTGTTGTGGTCGGTGGCGAAAAGCAAAAGGCCCGGAACAATCCGGGCCTCGAGTGTAACTGGCAGGGGCGGGGGGCAGGCAACCGTCGGGTGCGCGGATTACCCGGCCGGGCTCAGGCGTCCAGCTCCAGAACCAGGTTGTCGATCAAGCGGGTACTGCCGATAAAGGCCGCGACCAGAATCACCAGCTGGCGGTCCTCGGCGCTGGCCGGGCGCAGGCTGTTCGCTTCGCGGATCTCCAGGTAGTCGGGCTGGAAACCGGCCGCGCTCTGCAGTTGCTGAGCCTGGGCGATCAACCCGGGGTAGTCGCGTTCGCCGGCCTGGATGGCGCTGGCGATCTGTTCCAGGCTGCGATACAGGGCAGGGGCCGCGGTGCGCTGTTCGGCGTTGAGGTAACCGTTGCGCGACGACAACGCCAGGCCATCCTCGGCGCGTACCGTAGGCTCGCCGATGATCTGGATCGGCATGTTCAGGTCGCGCACCAGGGTGCGGATCACCGCCAGTTGCTGGTAGTCCTTCTGGCCGAACACCGCCAGATCCGGCTGGACCATATTGAACAGTTTGGTCACCACCGTGGCCACGCCTTCGAAATGCCCGGGGCGGCTGGCCCCGCACAGGCCTTCGGAGACACCGGCAACGCTGACCCGGGTCTGGCCGGCCAGGCCGTGGGGATACATCTCCTCGACATCCGGGGTAAACAGCAGGTTGCAGCCGGCTTCGAAGAGCTTTTCCTGGTCGGCGGCCAGGGTCCGCGGGTAGGTGTCCAGGTCTTCGCTGGGGCCGAACTGCAGCGGGTTGACGAAGATGCTGGCGACCACGAAATCGGCGCGTTGGGCGGCTTTGGCCACCAGGGCGGCATGGCCGGCGTGCAGATTGCCCATGGTCGGTACGAAACCGATCTGCTTGCCCTCGCTGCGGGCCTGGGCAATGGCGGCGCGCAATTCGCGCACGCTTTTAACTGTGTTCATGCAGAAAACCCGTGTTCGGCTGCTGGGAAACTCTGGTCCTTGACCGCTTTGACGTAGGCGCTGAGGGCGTGCTGGATGCTGCTCTGGCCGGCCATAAAGTTCTTCACGAACTTGGGCGTGCGGCCGCTCAGGGACAGCCCGAGCATATCGTGCAGTACCAGCACCTGGCCGTCGGTTGCGCCGCCCGCGCCGATGCCGATCACCGGAATCTTCACCGCCTGGCTGATTTCCGCGGCCAGTTCGCTGGGCACGCATTCGAGCAGCAGCATGGCCGCGCCGGCCTGCTCCAGGGCCATGGCGTCGGCACGCATCTGCCGCGCCTGGGCTTCCTGACGTCCCTGGACCTTGTAGCCGCCGAGGATATTCACCGCCTGCGGCGTCAGCCCCAGGTGCGCGCATACCGGCACGCCGCGCTCGGCCAGTTGGCGAATCGGCTCGGCCAGCCAGGCCGCGCCTTCCAGCTTGACCATATGGGCACCGGCCTGCATCAGCGCGGCGCAGTTGTTCAGGGTCTGTTCGAGGGTGGCATAGGCCATAAAGGGCAGGTCGGCGAGGATCAATGCGCCCCGGTTGCCGCGTTTGACGCAGGCGGTGTGGTAGGCCATATCGCTAACGCTGACCGGCAGGGTGCTGTCATGGCCCTGCAGAACCATACCCAGGGAGTCGCCCACCAGCAGTACATCAACCCCGGCCTCGCAGGCGGCCTGGGCGAAGGTGGCGTCATAGCAGGTCAGCATGGCGATCTTCTCGCCGCTCTGCTTGAGGCTGTGCAGGGTGGTCAGGGTTACATCAGGCATGAAAACTGTCCTCACTCAGGCATTCAGTCGGCAGTCGCGCTGCCTCAAGTTGGCCTGCATTGGCCTCGAATTGCACCGGTGCGGGGCAACGGGACGCCTATAGTCCTGATGGGGCGACTGGAAGTCAATTGCAGGTGTTACCGGCCTGTTACTGGCGTTACCGCCAATAAAACCTGCTGCGCTCGGTTATGCGCCATGAAAAGCAGGTTCAACGCGATTCGTCTATGCGCTACAGGCCTGCGAAGGGGCAGGCGGCGAGCAGTGCGCTGAGGGCGCGGCCATCCGGCAGATACAGCTGCGGGGCGATTTCCGCCAGGGGATAGAGGACGAAGGCGCGGGCGTGCATATGGTAGTGGGGTACGGTCAGGCGCGGTTCAGCCAGCTGACGGTCGCCGAACAGCAGGATATCCAGGTCCAGGGTGCGTGGGCCCCAGCGTTCGGCCTTGCGCAGGCGGCCCTGTTCCAGTTCGATGCGTTGCAGGGCGTCGAGCAGTTCCAGGGGCGCGAGTTCGGTGTCCAGCGCGGCCACTGCATTGACGTAGCGCGGCTGGTCAGCCGGGCCCAGCGGGTCGCTGGCATAAAAAGAAGACTGCGCCGCCAGGCTTGTCTGCGGCAGGGCTGCGAGCGCCGCCAGGGCGCTGCGCAGTTGTGTGAGTGGATCGGCAAGGTTGCTGCCTAGGCCGATATAGACCCGTTCCATCATTCGCCAGCGCTGGGGCTGCTGCCGTCTGCGGCCGGGCTGCGTTTGCGCTTGCTACTGCTGCGCTTGCGCTTGCGCGGTGCGCCGGGGCCGTCGTCCTTGCTGCTGAGGTCGCGGATCATGCCGCGGCGCTCGCTGTCGCTGGCATCCTGGTAGAGGGTCCACCAGTCGCCCAGGCCATCGGTCTGTTCGCCGGCGCTCTCGCGCAGCAGGAGGAAATCGTAGCCGGCGCGGAAGCGCGGGTTTTCCAGGAGCATGTCGGCGCGCTTGCCGCTGCGCCGTGGCAGGCGTTCCTGCATGTCCCAGATCTCGCGGATCGGCAGGGTAAAGCGCTTGGGCACGGCGATGCGCAGGCACTGTTCGCTGATCAGTTCGTGGGCGGCTTCCTGCATGGCCGGGATCGGCGGCATGCCGCGCTCCTGCAGCTTGATCACCCGTGCCGGCAGCGCAGGCCAGAGCAGGGCGGCAAAGAGGAAGGCCGGGGTAACGGTCTTGCCTTGCTGGATGCGCAGGTCGGTGTTGCTCAGGGCGTTGCGGATCAGCTGATCGGTGTAATCCGGGTTGTGCTTGAGGGCGGCGGCACTGGCTGGGAACAGCTCGCCAAACAGGCCGTAGTCCACCAGCAGTTCATAGGTGTAGACCGCGTAACCGGCGAGGAACAGCTTGAGCACTTCCTCGAACAGGCGTGCGGCGGGAATTTCCCGCAGCATGGGAGCCAGCTTGTAGATCGGCGCGGCGCTGTGTTTCTCGATGTCGAAATCCAGCTTGGCGGCGAAGCGCACCGCCCGCAGCATGCGCACCGGGTCTTCCTGGTAGCGCTTGGTCGGATCGCCGATCAGGCGGACCAGGTGGTTGCGGATATCGTGCACGCCATTGGCGTAGTCGAGGATGCGCTCGGTACCGGGGTCGTAATACAGCGCATTGATGGTGAAGTCGCGGCGCTGGGCGTCGTCTTCCAGGCTGCCGTAAATGTTATCGCGCAGGATGCGCCCGCTTTCGTTGCGCGAAGACAGGTTGCTGTTTTCTTCCTCATCGCCTTCGGGGTGATTGGCGCGGAAGGTGGCCACTTCGATGATCTCGCGACCGAAGTGCACGTGCACCAGCTTGAAGCGGCGACCGATCACCCGGGCGTTACGGAATTCGGCGCGCACCTGTTCCGGTGTGGCGCTGGTGGCCACGTCGAAATCCTTGGGGTCGATATCCAGCAGCAGGTCGCGCACGCAGCCACCGACCAGATAGGCCTGATAGCCGGCCTGTTGCAGGCGTTCGACCACGCTGGTGGCATAGCGACTGATTTCCCGGCGCTCGATCGGGTGCTGACTGCTGCTCAGCACTTCGGGGGTGCTATGCGAGTGTTTGCCGCGGCGCAGAGGGGAACGAAAGGACTTGAACAGCTTTTTCAGCATGGGAGGCACTGTTTGACTAAATGACTGGCCAGAGTATATGCCGGCCGCAGGAATGGCGCGGATTCTAGCATTGAGTCGGGGGAGGGTGTAGGAGAGTCGAGGGATTGCTGCAGGAAAGGCGGTGAGCTTGGCAAAACGCGGAAGCTACTGGGGGAGCCGAAGCTCCCCCCCAAATTGGTGCGTGCTCTGTTTTTATTATTATGGCGGGCTAGTTGTTTTTGTTGATTTACCCGTTCCATCCAGTCAGTGACTTTTGGAAAACCTCCCAGGCTGGGAGTTAAGAGCAAACGGATTTCTTTGGATGCTGACGCTACCCTGATCACATCGTGACCTAACCAGTTCAGGCACTGCCTTGTGGCAGTTTTGTTGTTCTCGGCCTGGTTATGGGGCAAGCCCCAAAGGCAATTCCTTTCCAAAAGAATCAGTTAGCTGCGCCTCCGCGTTGTTGTTCTTATTGTGCTGGAGTCGGTACGTCTTATTTTTATTAGGGTGGTGCGTGCTTGTTATTGTTGTTGTGCCAGTAATAAAGCAGAACCCGTGCCAGTTTTTTAAATCCCTTTAAAAACAAGGCTTTGCGATTTTTGTGTGTGATGGGTGGGGCTAAAAATGCCGGGTTCTCGTTACCTTAAGACCCGGCTTTTGTTACTAGGTGTTGAAGGGGTAACAGACTGTGGAACCTCTTGTGCGCACATCTGTCACTCGGCGCGGGACCCTAGCCTGCTGCGGCACCCGAGGATTTACGCCGGGGGATGCCCAGGCGCTGGCGGCGTTCCCACAGGCATTTGCGGCTGATACCGAGCTTGCGCGCCAGTTCGGTCTCGGTCATATGGTCCTGGTGTTCGAGGACGAAGTGCTGGAAGTAGTCTTCCAGGGACAGGTCTTCGGTCGGCTCGCTGGGCTCGTGACCCAGGCCGCCGCCTTGGGTGGACAGACCGCTGAAGTCGTCTTCCAGGTCATCCAGTTCGATATCGATGCCCAGCAGCTCTGCGGAAATACTGGTGCCCTCGCAGAGAATCACCGCGCGCTCGATGGCATTTTCCAGTTCGCGCACGTTACCCGGCCAGGGGTAGTGGCGGATCGCCTGTTCGGCATCGTTGGCAAAGCTCAGGTCGTTACGGCCCTGGCGGTTGCACTGGCGGATCAGAAAGGCCCGGGCGATCTCGATCACGTCGGCCCCGCGTTCGCGCAGGGGTGGCAGCTTGAGGGCGATCACGTGCAGACGGTAATACAGGTCTTCGCGGAACTGGCCGATCTTGGCCAGGCTCTTGAGGTCGCGGTGGGTGGCGGCGATCAGGCGCACGTCGACCTTCTGCGACTGCACCGAGCCGACCCGACGGATCTCGCCCTCCTGCAACACGCGCAACAGGCGGGCCTGGGCTTCCAGGGGCAGTTCGCCGATTTCGTCGAGGAACAGGGTGCCGCCGTCGGCGGCTTCCACCAGACCGGCACGGCCGGCGCTGGCCCCGGTAAAGGCCCCTTTCTCATGGCCGAACAGTTCCGACTCGATCAGGGTTTCCGGGATGGCCGCGCAGTTCACCGAGATCAATGGGGCCTTGGCGCGCCGTGAGAGGTTGTGCAGGGCGCGGGCCACCAGCTCTTTGCCGGTGCCGGACTCGCCCTGGATCAGCACATTGGAGTCGGTCGGCGCGACCTTGCGGATCTTGCTGTACATCTCCAGCATGGCCGGGCAGGAGCCGATAATGCCGATTTCGCCGTTGCTGTTGTCCACCGCCTTGTCGGCGCTGGCCTTGGGGCTGGCGGAGGGGGCACTGGGGGCGTTCTTGGCCTGTTGGTGATCGCGCAGGATGCGCGCCACGGCCTGGAGCATTTCGTCGTGGTCGAAGGGCTTGGCGATATAGTCCACCGCGCCCATCTTCATCGAGTCGACCGCCGAGCGCAGGCTGGCGTAGCTGGTCATGATCAGTACCGGGGTGCCCTGGCTGAGCTTGATCAGCTCGGTGCCGGGCGCGCCGGGCAGGCGCAGGTCGCTGACGATCAGGTCGAAGCCGGGAATGCTGAAGCGTTCCTGCGCCTCTTGCACCGAACCGGCTTCGCTGACCTGGTATTGGTTTCGTTCCAGCAGGCGACGCAAGGCAGAGCGGATAATGGTTTCGTCTTCGACGATCAAAATATGAGGCATCAATTCGGTCTCTCGACGGTCTCGGAAACCCTCACGGGGTCTTTCGACCTCGCCGGGGGGTTCTCTAGTAGCTGGTTTAAGTCGCTATGGACGTCGTCTCGACATGCCGCGGCAGGCTCACCCGGATACGGGTGCCACGTTGTTGCTCGGGGTCGGCCGGGCTGTCGATTGTTATTTGTCCATAATGCTCTTCCACGATCGAATAGACCAGTGCAAGGCCTAGGCCCGTACCTTCGCCCGGGTCCTTGGTGGTGAAGAAGGGTTCGAACAGACGGTCCATGATGGCCTTGGGAATGCCGCTGCCTTCGTCCTCGACGATCAGGTCGACGGTGTGCTCGAGGGCCTCGCTGCGTACGCGGATAGCGCCGCCGGGGGGGGAGGCGTCGCGGGCGTTGGACAGCAGGTTGATCAGCACCTGGGCCAGGCGCTGGGAATCGCCACAGGCCCAGTGCTCGGGGTCGCAGAGGTTGAAGAACTGCACCTCGATGCTGCGCTTGTTCAACGACAGCAGGGCGATGGCGTCGCGCGCCACTTCGGCCAGGCACACCGGTTCTTCGCTGTTCTGGTGGCTGCCGGAGTGGGCGAAGCTCATCAGTGACTGGACGATGCGCGACACGCGCTTGGTCTGTTCGATGATCTGTTGGCTGATTTCGGTCAGTTCGCCGTCACCCTCGCGTTCCTCGCGCAGGTTCTGTGCCAGGCAGGCGATGCCGGTGATCGGGTTGCCGATTTCGTGGGCCACCCCGGCGGCCAGGCGACCGATACTGGCCAGGCGCTCGGAGTGCACCAGTTTGTCTTCCAGCAGTTGGGTGTCGGTGAGGTCCTCGACCAGCAGCACCAGGCCGCTGTTACCCGGTGCCAGCGGCTCGGCAATGGCCGCCTTGTGCAGGTTGAGCCAGCGGGTCTGGCCGTCGAGGGCCAGGCGCTGTTTGTGCAAGTGCTCGTCCGGCAGCTCGATAAAGCTCTGCAGCAGCTCGCGCCAGGGCTCGCCCAGGGTGCTCAGGCGCGAGCCGACCACGCGCTGCGCGGGGATTTCGGTGAGCTCTTCCATGGCCTTGTTCCACATCAGGATCTCCTGGTCCTTGGCCAGGGAGCAGACGCCCATGGGCAGTTCCTGCAGGGTCTGGCGGTGGTAGCGGCGCAGGGTGTCGAGTTCGGCGGCCAGGCCCGTGAGGCGTGAGTGGTAATCCTCCAGGCGGCTCTCGATAAAGTGGATGTCTTCGGTGACATAGGTTTCGCTGCCGGCTTTATAAGGCAGGAAGGTTTCGACTATGTCCTGGGCCACGCTGGGACCCATCAGCCCGGACAGGTTGGCCTCGAGGCGGTCGCGCAGGCGGCGCAGGGCATAGGGGCGGCCTTCATCGAAGGGCAGATGCAGGTCGCGCAGGGCCTGTTCCACTTCCCGCTGGGCGGTCTTGGCCCCCAGAGGCTTGGCCAGCTGGGCGGCGAACTCCTGGGGTGAGACGGCCAGCAGCTCGCGCCGTTGTGGGCGGCGCACGTTGTCCACCGCGCAGGCTTCGGCGGCGCTCTTTTCCTCGTCGCTGGCCTCGCTGAACAGCGACACCAGGGTGAACACCAGCACGTTGGCCGCCAGCGAGGCGATGGCCGCCAGGTGCCAGCTGCTGTCGTCCAGCACATAGATGACGTTGAACCAGGGCAGGTAGAAGCCCTGCAGGTTGCCGAGCATCGGCAGCAGCATGCTCACCAGCCACACGCCGATGCCGGCCAGCAGCCCGGCGATAAAGCCGCGGCGGTTGGCGGTGGGCCAGTACAGCACCGAGAGCACGCCGGGCAGGAACTGCAGGGTGGCGACGAAGGCGACGATGCCCAGGTTGGCCAGGTCCTGTTCGGCCCCGAGCAATACATAGAAGCCGTAGCCGGCCATGATGATCATCAGGATCAGCGCGCGGCGGGTCCATTTCAGCCAGCGGTAGATATTGCCTTCGGCCGGCGGCTGATACAGCGGTAGCACCACATGGTTGAGGACCATGCCCGAGAGCGCCAGGGTGGTGACGATGATCAGCCCGCTGGAGGCCGACAGACCGCCGACATAGGCGATCAGCGCCAGGGTCTGGCTATTGACCGCGATGCCCACGCCCAGGGTGAAATATTCCGGGTTGGTGGTCGCACCGAGTTTCAGCCCGGCCCAGAGAATCAGCGGCACCGCCAGGCTCATCAGCAGCAGGAACAGCGGCAGGCCCCAACTGGCGCTGACCATGGCCCGTGGGTTGAGGTTCTCGGTAAAGGTCATGTGGTACATGTGCGGCATGACGATGGCCGAGGCGAAGAACACCAGTAGCAGAGTGCGCCAGGGGCCTTCCTGCAATGGGGTATGCAGGCTGGTCAGCGAGGCTTGGTTCTGCACCAGCCAGGACTGCAGGTCCTGGGGGCCGTCGAAGACGCCATACAGGGCATACAGGCCGATGATGCTGATGGCGGTGAGCTTGACCACCGACTCGAAGGCGATGGCGAATACCAGGCCTTCGTGTTTCTCGCGGGTGGCGATATGCCGCGCGCCGAACAGGATGGTGAACAGGATGATCAGGCCGCAATAGGCCATGGCCACCCGCTCCTGCACCGGCTCGCGGGTGAGGATGCCGATGGAGTCGGCCACCGCCTGGATCTGCAGGGCCAGCAGCGGCAGCACGCCGATCAGCATAAACACCGTGGTCAGGGCCCCGGCCCAGGTGCTGCGAAAGCGGAAGGCGAACAGGTCGGCCAATGATGACAGCTGGTAGGTGCGGGTGATGCGCAGAATCGGATAGAGCAGCACCGGGGCCAGCAGAAAGGCACCCGACACCCCCAGATAACTGGCGAGAAAACCATAGCCGTACTGGTAGGCCAGACCCACCGTGCCGTAAAAGGCCCAGGCGCTAGCATAGACGCCGAGGGAGAGGATATAGGTCAGCGGGTGGCGGATGATCCAGCGCGGGATCAGGCCGTGTTCGCTGACCCAGGCCACGCCGAACAGGACCAGCAGATAGGCGGCGCTGATCAGGATCAGCTGGCTCAGGCTAAAGCTCGTCAGCATCGGATTGGCTCTGCGAATAAAGGTGAAAGGCGGTCACGTATGCCGCGCCGCAGCTCAGAGTTCATCGGCATCGCGCTGACTCTGAAGGATAAAGGTCACGACTATCAGAATCAGCCACAGCAGATAGGGCCGGTACCAGGCCCCATTGGGGTCGATCCACCAGTCCATGATGGCCGGGGAAAACAGGTAGATCCCCACCACCAGGATCAGCACCAATCGGTAGATATACATGCTGCATCTCGTCTCGGAAGTGCGCCGATGGTAACGGATGCGCGCGCCGCTGCGTAGGCGGCCGATGGTTTGGCGGCAGGCGAGGCTTGGTTTTTCATATCTGGTTGGTACTATGGTTCCACTTTAATAAGAAGAAAGCGGAGAACCCCATGCGCCTTGCCCCGTTTGCAGTCCTTGTTCTGCCGCTGCTGCTCGCTGCCTGCACTGAGGCACCGGCCCCGCTGGCCGACCTGGACTTCCAGAAAGCGCTGCAGACCCAGCTGATCAAGGCCAAGCCCGGCAGCCTGATCGAGATTCCGGCTGGCACCTACCAGCTCGACCGCGGCCTGAGTCTCAAGGTCAGCGGTGTGACCATCAAAGGCGCGGGCATGGACCAGACCATCCTCAGCTTCAAGGGGCAGAAGTCCGGTGCCGAAGGCCTGCTGGTGGATGCCTCGGACTTCACCATCGAAGATATCGCTCTGGAGGACAGCAAAGGCGATGCGCTCAAGGTGGTAGGCGGTAAGAACATCATCATCCGCCGCGTGCGCACCGAATGGACCAACGGCCCGGCCACCGAAAACGGCGCGTATGGCATCTACCCGGTGCAGACCGAAAACACCCTGATCGACGGCGCGGTGGCCATCGGTGCCTCGGACGCCGGTATTTACGTAGGTCAGTCGCGCAATGTGGTGGTACGCAACAGCCGCGCCGAGCGCAACGTCGCCGGCATCGAAATCGAAAACACCGTGGCTGCGGACGTCTACGACAACGTCGCCACCGGTAACACCGGCGGCATTCTGGTGTTCAACATGCCCAACCTGCCTCAGGCCGGACGGGTGACGCGGGTGTTTCGCAACAGGATCGAAGGCAACAACCACAAGAACTTCGGCCACAAGGGCACACCGGTGGCCAGCGTACCGGCCGGCTCCGGGGTGGTGATCAATTCCAATGACGATGTCGAGGTGTTCGACAACGATATCGGCGAGCACAAGACCGCCAATATCATTATCAGCAGCTACTTCAGTACCGGTTACAGCGACCTCTCCACCGCCGAGAACTTCGACCCCTATCCCGAAGGCATTCATATCTACGGCAACCGTTTCGGCCCAGGTGGCGACAGCCCGGACCATCTGGAGCTGAAGGCGCTCAAGGTCAGTCAGTTCGGTCTCAGTGGGCGGCTGCCGGATATTCTCTGGGACGGCTACGTCAACCAGGGCATCCTGGTGGATGGCAAGCTGCCGGCTGACCGGGCGATCTGCATCAACAACGGCGAGGCGGGGATGATCAACGTCGACGGGCCGAACAACTACAAGAACATCAGCACCGAGATGGCCCCCTATCGCTGCAGCCTGCCGCCGCTGCCGGCGGTCAAACTGGCCTCGGCCGAAGCCGGTCAGGGGGCCTGATGCGCAGGCTGCTGCTGGGCGTGCTGTTGCTTCTGGCTGGCTGTGAGCAGCAACCGGCCCCGCTGTACCTGCCGCAGGGTGACAACTACCCGGAAACACTTAGCGAGTGGGGCATGCTGCAACGCGCCGACGGCTTTATCGCGCCGATTGCCGAGGCGCTGCCCTATGACCTGAATACCCCGCTGTTCACCGACTACGCGCACAAGCTGCGCAGCCTGTGGATGCCGGCCGGTAGCGCTGCCCGCTATGGCGACGCGCATTTCGATTACCCGGTTGGCACGGTGCTAAGCAAGACCTTCTACTACCCCAAGGATGCCCAGGGCCGCCTGCTGCTTAACGAGCAGGATGACCGCGACCCGCAGCGCGGCCTTGAGCTGGCGCGGGTGCAGTTGATCGAGACACGCATCCTGCTCAAGCAGCAGGACGGCTGGGTGGCGCTGCCCTATGTCTGGGATAAACAGCAACAGGAGGCGCACCTGCAATGGGCCGGCGACAGCCGCCAGTTGAGCCTGCTGGATGCCCAGGGCCAGACCCAACCAGTGGCCTACCAGGTGCCGGACGCCAACCAGTGCGCGGGCTGCCATGAGGAAACTGCAGGGAAGGGCGTCAATCCGCTGGGCCCCAAGGCGCGCCATCTGAACAAGGATTTTGCCTACGCCGATGGCACGCGTAACCAGTTGCAGCACTGGCAGCAGCAGGGCCGTCTACAAGGCGTGCCGGCCGAGTTGCAGGGCGTGCCGCAGAACGCCCTATGGCCGACCCCGCGTCCGGACGAAAGCCTGGAACAGCAGGCGCGCAGTTATCTTGATGCCAACTGCAGCCACTGCCATAACCCCAAGGGCCCAGGGCGTACCTCCGGTCTGTATCTGGATCCGCCCACGCCCCTGGGCATCAGCTATGGCCTGTGTAAGCAGCCTGTCGCTGCCGGTAAAGGCTCGGGCGATCGGCTGGTGGATATTCACCCCGGCCAGCCGGATAAGTCGGTGCTGCTGTTTCGAATGGAGAGCGTGGATCCGAGCATCATGATGCCGGAGCTGGGCCGTTCCACCGCGCATGCCGAAGGCGTCGAGCTGCTGCAGCGCTGGGTGGCCAGCCTGCAAGGGGATTGCTGAGAGCCTGTTCAAAGTCTGCTGCGCGTCGACCCTGCTGCGTTAAAAACAGGCTCGGCAAGCCGCTTGCGGCTAACGCGCTTTAGCGCGGCCCGAAGGGCGAGTGAAACGAATAATGCTCATGTACAACTCGTACGCTCCGCTTCCTCGCCTGTTTTTGCCTTGCATGGCTCTAGCTCGCGAGCCTTTGAGCAGGCTCTAAAGCCACGACCTGTTTTCGTGCGCCGAGGCAGGCATGGGGCATGGCCGGCTCCGTTATGGTGCGCCGGCGTGGTGCAGGGGCGCGGCAAGCCCCGCAGCGCCTGGCCTGAGCCACTGGCATAAGTCTTGCGCTGAAGGGCTTATCGCCCAGGCTTGCAGGAGGCCCACTGTGTCGATTCATATCGCCTTGCACCATGTCAGCCACTATCGCTACGACCGCGCGGTCAACCTTGGCCCGCAGGTCGTGCGTCTGCGCCCTGCACCGCACAGCCGTACCCGGGTCCTGTCCTACGCTTTGAAGGTCGAGCCGGGCGAACACTTTATCAACTGGCAGCAGGACCCCCAGGGCAACTACCTGGCGCGTCTGGTGTTCCCGGAGAAGACCCGCGAGCTGAAGATCGAGGTCGATCTGGTCGCCGAAATGGCGGTGTTCAACCCCTTCGACTTCTTCCTAGAGCCCTATGCCGAGAAAATCCCCTTCGCCTACACCGAGGGCGAGCAGCTGGAGCTGGCTCCCTATCTGGTCAAGCTGCCGGCAGGCAAGCTGTTTGCCCAGTACCTGGCCAGCATCGAGCTGACGCCGCTGCCCAGCGTGGACTTTCTGGTGGCGCTGAATCAGCGCCTGTCCACCGATATCAGCTACCTGATCCGCCTGGAACCGGGCGTGCAGACTCCGGAAGAAAGCCTGGAGAAAGGCTCCGGTTCCTGCCGCGACTCGGCCTGGCTGCTGGTGCAGCTGTTCCGCCACCTGGGCCTGGCGGCGCGCTTTGTTTCCGGTTACCTGATTCAGCTGAAAGCGGATGTGAAATCCCTCGATGGCCCCTCCGGCACCGAGGTGGATTTCACCGACCTGCATGCCTGGTGCGAGGTCTATCTGCCCGGTGCCGGCTGGATCGGTCTGGACCCCACCAGCGGCCTGTTTGCCGGTGAAGGTCATATCCCGCTGGCCTGCAGCCCCGAGCCGTCCTCGGCCGCGCCGATCAGCGGCGGCGTGGATGAGAGCGAGTGCGAGTTCAGTCACGAAATGTGGGTCGAGCGTATCTGGGAAGCGCCGCGGGTGACCAAGCCTTACAGCGAGGCGCAGTGGCAGGCGATTGTTGCCCTCGGGCAGCAGATCGACGAAGACCTGCAGGAGCAGGACGTGCGCCTGACCATGGGTGGCGAGCCGACCTTTGTCGCCCTGGATTACCCCGACGATGCGGAATGGAACACCGCCGCCCTGGGGCCGAACAAGCGCCGCCTGGCCACCGATCTGTTCCAGCGCCTGCGCGAACACTATGCCCCGAGCGCGCTGGTGCATTTCGGCCAGGGCAAGTGGTACCCCGGCGAGCAGCTGCCGCGCTGGTCGCTGAATGCCTACTGGCGGCGTGACGGCGAACCGCTGTGGCAGAACCCGGCGCTGTATGCCGACGAGCAGCAGGACTACGGCGTCGATGCGGCCAAGGCCGCCGATTTTCTGCGTCTGCTGGCCGAGCGCCTGGGGGTGGATAGCCAATACTGCGTGCCGGCCTACGAGGACCGTTTCTACTACCTGTGGCGCGAGCGCAAGCTGCCGATCAACGTCAGCGCCGAAGACCCGCGCCTGGCCGACCCGCTGGAGCGCGAGCGCCTGCGCAAGGTGTTCGAGCAGGGCCTGGACAAGGTGATCGGGCATATCCTGCCGCTGGCCCGACATGCCAAGCAGCTGGGCTGGCAGAGTGGCAGCTGGTTTCTGCGCGACCAGCACTGCCGGCTGATACCGGGCGATTCGGCGATGGGCTACCGGCTGCCGCTGGACTCCCAGCCCTGGGTCAGCGAAGCCGATTACCCCTACGTCACCCCGGAAGACCCGAGTCAGGTGTTCGCTCCGCTACCGGCTGCGGCGCAGATCAAGCCGCAGCTGCGCGGCGTCTGGCCGGGCAGCCAGAACGGCGCGGGCAAGCGTCCGCTGCTCGGTCAGTCGGCCGCCGCTGTGGTGCGCACCGCCCTGTGCGCCGAACCGCGGGACGGCAAGCTCTACCTGTTTATGCCGCCGCTGGTACGTCTGGAGGATTACCTGGAACTGGTGGCCGCCATCGAAGCCACCGCCGCCGAGCTGAAATGCCCGGTGCTGCTGGAAGGTTATGAGCCGCCGCTGGACCCGCGTCTGCAGTTCTTCCGGGTGACCCCGGACCCCGGCGTGATCGAGGTCAATATCCACCCGGCCGCCAGTTGGGACGAGCTGGTCGAGCGCACCGAGTTTCTTTACGAACAGGCCCGCGAATGTCGTCTCTCCAGCGAGAAATTTATGATCGATGGCCGCCACACCGGCACGGGCGGCGGTAACCATTTCGTCCTCGGCGGCGCGACGCCGGCGGATTCGCCTTTTCTGCGTCGCCCGGATCTGCTGCGCAGCCTGATCAGTTACTGGCACAACCATCCGTCGCTGTCCTACCTGTTCAGCGGCCTGTTTATCGGCCCGACGTCCCAGGCACCGCGTATCGATGAGGCGCGCAACGATGCCCTGTATGAGCTGGAAATCGCCTTCGCGCAGATGCCCGAAGTGGGCCGCGACTGCCAGCCCTGGCTGGTCGACCGACTGCTGCGCAACCTGCTGGTGGACGTGACCGGTAACACCCATCGCGCCGAGTTCTGTATCGACAAGCTGTATTCGCCGGACTCGGCCTCCGGGCGTCTCGGCCTGCTGGAGCTGCGCGCCTTCGAGATGCCGCCCCACGGGCAGATGAGCCTGGCCCAGCAGCTGTTGATCCGCGCGCTGATCGCACGCTTCTGGCGCGAACCCTACAAACCGGCGCGGCTGGTGCGCTGGGGTACCGAACTGCATGACCGTTACCTGCTGCCGCACTTTATCGAGCAGGATTTTGCCGACGTGCTGCAGGAGCTCGACGGCTGCGGCTACCGCCTGCACAGCGAGTGGTTTGCCCCGCACTTCGAGTTCCGCTTTCCCAAGTCCGGCGATTTCAACGTCAAGGGCATCGAACTGGAGCTGCGTCAGGCCCTGGAACCCTGGCATGTGCTGGGCGAGGAGGGCGGCGGTGGCGGCACGGTGCGTTATGTCGATTCCTCGCTGGAGCGCATGCAGGTCAAGCTCAGCGGCCTGCCGAGTGATCGTTATGTGCTGACCTGTAACGGCGTGCCGGTGCCGCTGCGGCCGACCGGCAAGGTAGGCGAGTTTGTCGGCGGCGTGCGCTTCCGCGCCTGGCAGCCGGCCAACTGCCTGCACCCGACCATTGAGGTGCATGCGCCGCTGGTCTTCGACCTGGTAGACAGCTGGATGAGTCGCTCTCTCGGCGGTTGCCAGTATCATGTCGCCCATCCCGGCGGGCGCAATTACGACAGCCTGCCGGTAAACGCCTATGAGGCCGAGAGTCGGCGTCTGGCGCGCTTCTTCCGTCTGGGCCACAGTCCGGGCAAGCGCCCGGCGCTGGCCCCGATCAATAATAATGAAATGCCCATGACCCTGGATCTGCGCCTGACCTAACCTGGGTCTAGTGCAGGAGCCGGCGAGTTGGCTCCTGCATCTGCGCAACACCAGAATCTTTTATCGAGCCTGCCATGCCCGACCTGCTTGCCGACTACCCCCTGACGTCCGGGGCTTATCACGAACTGCTCGACGCCGAGGGGCAGGTGCGTCCGCACTGGCGGCTGCTGCTGGAGCGTCTGCAGCGCAGCAGCCCGACGCAGCTGGCTCAGCGCCAGGCCCTGCTGGCGCGGCAGATCCAGGAAAACGGCGTGACCTACAACGTCTATGCCGATCCCGACGGTGCCGACCGGCCCTGGGAGCTGGACCTGCTACCCAACCTGATTCCGGCCGAAGAATGGCAGCAGATCGCCGCCGGCGTGGCCCAGCGTGCCGGTTTACTGAATGCCGTGCTGGCCGACCTGTATGGCCCGCAGCAACTGCTGGCCGAGGGGCTGTTGCCAGCCGAGCTGGTGTTTGGCCACAACAATTACCTGTGGCCCTGCCAGGGCGTGCAGACGCCCGGCGGCACCTGGCTGCATCTGTATGCGGTGGATCTGGCCCGCGCCCCGGATGGCCGCTGGTGGGTCACCGCCGACCGCACCCAGGCCCCCTCCGGTGCGGGCTATGCCCTGGAAAACCGACAGATCGTCTCCCGCGCCTTTCCCGAACTGTACCGCGACCTGCGCGTGCAATACCTGGCCGGCTTCTTCCGCACCCTGCAGGACACCCTGGCGCGCCAGGCCCCGGCCGGCGGCGAAACGCCGCTGGTGGTGCTGCTCACCCCTGGGCGTTTTAACGAGAGCTATTTCGAACACCTGTACCTGGCGCGCCAGCTCGGTTACCCGCTGGTGGAAGGCAGCGACCTGACCGTGCGCGACGCCAAGGTCTACCTCAAGACCCTGGCCGGCCTGCGCCCGGTGCATGCCGTGCTGCGCCGCCTGGATGATGACTTCTGCGACCCGCTGGAGCTGCGCACCGACTCGGCCCTCGGCGTGCCCGGCCTGCTGGAAGCGGTGCGCCAGGGCAATGTGCTGGTGGCCAATGCCCTGGGCAGCGGCGTGCTGGAGTCCCCAGGGCTGCCGGGCTTTCTCCCGGCCATTGCGGAAAAACTATTGGGTGAGGAACTGCTGCTGCCGAGCATCGCCAGCTGGTGGTGCGGCGAGCCGCCGGTGTTGGACGAGGCCCTGGACAAGCTCGACGAACTGCTGGTGCGCGCCAGCTTTCCCTCGCAGAGTTTTACCCCGGTATTCGGCCGCGAGCTGGACGATGAACAGCGCGCCGCCCTGGCCGAACGGCTCAAGGCACGGCCCTATGCCTATGTCGCCCAGGCCCTGGCGCAGCTGTCCCAGGCACCGGTCTGGCAGCCCGAAGCAGGTCAGCTGGCCCCACGCGCCATCGGCATGCGGGTATTCGCCGTGGCCAGCGCCGACGGCGGCTACCGGGTGATGCCCGGCGGCCTGACCCGGGTGGCCGGCGAGGCCGATGCCGAAGTGGTGTCGATGCAGCGCGGCGGCGCGAGCAAGGACACCTGGGTGCTCGGCGAGCGCCACGGCGGTGGCGAGCCCTGGCAATGGCTGCGCCCGCTGGGGGTGGCCGACCTGGTGCGCAGCGACCCTTATCTGCCGTCGCGGGTGGTGGAGAACCTGTTCTGGTTCGGCCGTTACAGCGAGCGCTGCGAAGACAATGCGCGGCTGCTACGGATCATGCTGGCGCGCTATGTCGATGACGACGATGACCCCCAGGCGCTGCAGACCGCGCTGGAGCTGGGCGAGAGCCTGGGCCTGCTAGCGGATGCCGACAGCGACGAACTGCAGCAGCGCCTGCTCGAAGCGCTGCTCGGCGAAGACTGGCCGGACAGCTTGCGCGGCAACCTGCAGCGCCTGCAGTGGGTGGCGGGTAGCGTGCGCGGCAAGCTGTCCCAGGCCAACTGGCAGGCCCTGCTCGAACTGCAGCGCGAAGCCCAGAACCTCAACGCCGAGCAGGCCGACTTCGGCGAGCTGCTGGACTTTCTCGAGCGTCTGTTGATGTCGCTGGCGGCGCTGTCGGGCTTTGCCCTGGACGATATGACCCGCGACGACGGCTGGCGCTTTCTGATGATCGGCCGCTGTATCGAGCGCCTGCAGTTTCTCTGCGACAGCCTGGCGAATTTCCTCCGCAGCAGCGCCGCTTATGATCAATCCGCGCTGGAATGGCTGCTGGAACTGGGCAACAGCAGCATCACCTACCGCACTCGCTACCTGGCCTCGGCGCAGCTGATCCCGGTACTCGACCTGTTGCTGCTGGACGAACAGAACCCCCACGCCGTGCTGTTCCAGATTCGCACCCTGCTGCGCTCCCTGGAGCGCCTGGGCGAGCGTTTCGAGCTGCCCAGCGAGCGCCGCCTGCAGCATCTGCAGGGGCAGCTGGCGCGCTTTAGCCTGGCCAGCCTGGAGAACCCGCTGTTCGGCGCGGCCAGTGTGCAGGACGTGCTGGAGGGCCTGGCCGACCTGCTGACGAGCATCAGCGCGGCCGCGGCCGACGTTTCCGACCGTCTCGGTCTGCGCTTCTTTGTGCATGTCGACGCCAGCCAGCGGACCCAATCCTCATGAGCAGCGCCCGCTATCAGATTTTTCACGACACCCATTACCGCTACGCCAGCCCGGTGTCCCTGGCCCAGCAGCTGGCCCATCTGTGGCCACGGGTCTGCCCCTGGCAGCGCAATCACGCGCAGCAGCTGCTGGTCAGCCCGCAGCCCTGCCAGCGCCTGGACGGTCTGGATGTATTTGGCAACCCGCTGACCCGCCTGGTGTTCGAGCGGCCGCATAACGAACTCAAGGTCAGTGCGCGGCTGAACGTCGAGGTGCTGGCGCGGCCGGCGCTGGACCTGCAGGCGTCGCCGGCCTGGGAACAGGCCCGTGCAGCCCTCAGCTACAGCGGCCAGGTGATGAGCGCGGACCTGCTGCAGGCGGCGCGCTTTCGCTTCGAGTCGCCCTATGTGCGCCTCAAGCAGGCCTTCGTCGACTACGCCGCGGAGTGTTTCAGCCCTGGCCGGCCGCTACTGGCGGCGGTGGATGGGCTGATGCAGAAGATCTTTGCCGAGTTCAGCTTCGATGCCGCCGCCACCCAGGTGGCCACGCCGCTGCTGCAGGTGCTGGAAGAGCGCCGCGGCGTGTGCCAGGACTTCGCCCACCTGATGCTCGCCTGTCTGCGTTCCATGGGCCTGTCGGCGCGCTATGTCAGCGGTTATCTGCTGACCCAGCCACCGCCCGGCCAGCCGCGACTGATCGGTGCCGATGCCTCCCACGCCTGGATCTCGGTGTACTGCCCACAACAGGGCTGGGTGGATTTCGACCCGACCAACAATATCCGCCCGGCCCTGGAACATATCACCCTGGCCTGGGGCCGCGACTTTGCCGATGTCTCGCCGCTGCGCGGGGTGATTCTCGGCGGCGGCAGCCATGACCCCGAGGTGCAGGTCACGGTGCTGCCTATTGCTTGAGGCCTCTCTCGATCAGCCGGCGGTTGCAGGTTTTTCTTTGCCGTCAGTTCCCTGCAACGCTGGCCCGGTTAGAGTGCTGCAGCGCAATCGAGCATGTGCAATGGGATGGCTGTCGCTGCCCTGGTAGGCGATGTACCCATTGTGTGTTGCGTGCAACTGGTAGGTTGGCGCAAAGCGGAGCGAAGCCCAACCCACGTTCAATGCGCTATTGCGTTGCCAGCCTACGACCAGCGGGTTTTCCGCCAGTTCTGCTGCTGCTCGGGTGTCTGGAAGGTCCAGGCAACGAAGCGGCTCTGTTTCTGGCCCTGAGCCATTTCCACGGTGCGTACCTGCAGCGCCCCGGCCTGTTTCAGGGCGCTGTAGACGCCGGGCAGGTTGCCGGCCTTGGAAATCAGGCTGCTAAACCACAGAACCTGCTGGCCGACCACGGCGCTTTCCTCGATCAGGCGGCTGACAAACGCCGCCTCGCCGCCCTTGCACCACAATTCCGCCGCCTGGCCGCCGAAGTTTAATACCGGCAGCTTGCGCTTGGGATCGAGCTTGCCAAGGTTGCGCCATTTGCGTTTGCTGCCGCTGGCCGCTTCCTCCGCGCTGGCGTGGAAGGGTGGGTTGCACAGGGTCAGGTCGAAGCGCTCGTCGCGCTGCAGCAGGCCCTGGAAGATATGCGTGCTGTCGCTCTGTTGGCGCAATTCGATGGCCTCGCCGAGGCCCGGGTTGGATTGCACGATGGCCTTGGCCGAGGCGATGGCGCTGGCGGCGATATCCGCACCGAGAAACTGCCAGGCATATTCGCGGTTACCCAGCAGTGGGTAGATGCAGTTGGCCCCCACGCCAATATCCAGCGCCCGTACCCTGGCCCCGCGTGGTATCTCGCCACCATTGCTGGCGGCCAGTAGGTCGGCCAGGTAATGCAGGTAATCGGCGCGGCCGGGAATCGGCGGGCACAGATAGTCCGCCGGAATGTCCCAGTGCGTGATGCCATAGAACTGCTTGAGCAGCGCCCGGTTGAACACCTTGACCGCCGCCGGGTTGGCGAAGTCGATGCTCTCATTGCCGTACGGATTGATGATCACAAAGGCCGCCAGCTCGGGGCTGGCCTCGATCAGCGCGGGAAAGTCATAACGGCCCTGGTGCCGATTGCGCGGGTGCAGCTGGCCCTTGGCCGCATCGGGCTTGCCTGCAGCAGGTTTGCTAGGAGCAGGGCGCGGCGCTACGGGTTTACGGCTGGGGCGTTTCGGCGGCAGGGACATGGCAGGGGGATCTAAGGCTTGGGGCGCGGGATTTTCCCACAGCTGGGCGCGGGTTGCTCGTCGCTAGACAATATTCAGCCACATCGCCAGGTAATCGAAGAACAGGCAGTAAAGCGCGATCGGCAGCGGTAGGCCGAGCAGGGTGCCAAGTAGGTAGGTGCGAAAGCGCACGCCGGATAGGGCCAGGGCATAGTTCAGCGCCGGCACGGTTTGAAACAGCATGCGCAGAGCGATGATGCTGGTCAGGGGATGCCGATCCAGGCCGGCGAGCAGGCGTTTCGCCAGGCGATTGTCCAGCCCGCGCAGGGCGTCGCCGCCCAGGTAGCGGATGGTGAAGTAAGTGAACACGCAGGAAACGCTGGCCGCGAGGAAGGTGGCGATGCCGCCGTAGACCCGCCCCAGCGCCAACACCGCGGCGGCGAGGAAGATCCAGCCGGGAATCTGAACCAGGTTGCCCAGGGCGAACAGCAGGGTAAACGCCAGCAGGCCAAGTAGCGGATGCATCAAAAGCATGGCTTGCAGGGCGTGCAGATTGAAGTGCGCCCGCAGCCCCAGGGCCTCGAACAATGCGAATAGGCTGAGCAGAAAGAGGATGACCAGTAACAGGCGACGGGAGCTGCGCATGGCGGTCTCGGCGGTCAGGGATAATCCAGCACGCGCTTGATCTGCGCCAGATTGGCGGCAATCCACTGCGGGTTGATCGGCCCCCAGCTGCGCACGACATAGTGCCCGGCGTTATTGCGCTCGCCGCTTTCCTGCTGGAAGACACAGTCGATATCCAGTTCGGCCAGGGCGCTCAGGGTGTCCTGGGCGGTGCGCCGGGGCATGCCGGTGGCCGCCATCAGCGCGGGCACGCTGCAGGCGCTGCCGCTGTCGATCAGCCAGGCCACATAGAGTCGGCGGTAGAAGCTGGTTCTGGTTTTGCTGATTTCCATGGGCGTTCCTTGCGCAACGGACGCCACCCGGACGTCCGTTTGCCGTGCAGATTACAGGGCGAAAATCGCAATATAGCTCAGCGCGCCGGCGATATAGCCGGCGAAGGCCAGGCCGCTGACGTACTTTACGTACCAGATGAAGTTGATCTTCTCCATGCCCATGGCGGCCACCCCGGCAGCCGAGCCGATGATCAGGCAGCTGCCGCCGGTGCCAGCGCAGTAGGCGAGCATTTCCCAGAAGTGGCCATTGACCACGAAGTTTTTTAGCCAAGGCAGTTCGCTGGCGGCGCTGCTGGCCAGGGCTTCGGGGCTGACCAGCGGGTACATCTTCATGGCACCGGCCACCATGGGCACGTTATCCACCACGGCGGAGAGCAGGCCGATGGAGATGGCGATGGTGTAGATGTTGCCCAGGCTGTCTTTCAGGTAGGTGGCGACATCGATCAGGTGGCCTGCGGTGGACAGGCTGGAAACCGCCAGCAGGATGCCGAGGAAGAACAGTACGCTGGTGACGTCGATGCGGCGCAGTACGCCGACCACCGAGAGGGGGTCCTTGTCTTCGCTGTTCTTGCTGCGGTGGATGATCTCGGTGGTGACCCAGAGGATGCCCAGGCCGAACAGGATGCCCATATAGGGCGGCAGGTGGGTGATGGTCTTGAACACCGGGACGAAGATCAGCGCGCCCAGGCCCAGCACAAATACCAGATTGCGCTCGAACGGCGTGGTCGGGTCGCGGCGGCTCTCGCGGCTCTCCTTGAGCTTGGGCGGCTTGATATCGCCCTTGAGCACGAAACTCATGATGGTCAGCGGTACCAGCAGGCAGATCAGGCTCGGCACGATCAGCTTGACCACGATACCGCTGGCGGTGATCTGATTGCCGATCCACAGCATGGTGGTGGTGACGTCGCCAATCGGCGACCAGGCACCGCCGGCATTGGCGGCGATGACCACGATGCCGGCGTAGAACCAGCGCTCTTTCTGATCGTCGATCAGCTTGCGCAGCAACGAGATCATCACGATGGTGGTGGCCAGGTTATCCAGGGCGGCCGACAGGAAGAAGGTGATCAGCCCCACCAGCCACAGCAGGTGCACGCGCTTGTTGGTGCGGATGCGGTCGGTGATGACCTTGAAGCCTTCGTGGGCGTCGATCAGCTCGACGATGGTCATGGCCCCCATCAGGAAGAACAGGATTTCCGAGATTTCGCCCAGATGGTGGCGCAGTTCGGTGACCACGAAGTGGGTGGTGTCATTGCTGCCGTGTTCCAGGGCGGCCTCGATCAGCGGGGTGATGCTGCCCGCGCCCAGTACCAGCACTGTCCAGGCCAGTACGGCGGTGAGCAGGGCCGAGGCGGCTTTGTCGATCTTGAGCGGATGTTCCAAGGCTATGCACAGGTAGCCAAAGACGAAAATTAACGCCATTAACGCATACATGGTTGGGGGTCCAGTTCGGGAGGTTTAGAAAGGGAAGGGCATAAATTTTTACAATTACGCAAAGATGCCTGATTTCCACCCAAATTGGCAGGGCCTTCCCGACCTCTATTAGTAGTGCTACTTAAGAGGGTGGTGACAAATTACTGCGCCCGCCCCTGCGGCGTTGACATCAGTCTCGCCTGACCATCGCTCTCTATCTTTGTAAGCACCCGCTAAGCGCCCCCATGCTCAGGCGTTCGCCGCGAGGGGTGATGTTGCCTGTGGCCGGGGCGGGGCGGCGAATGCCAGGGTAATGGCCAGCAGCGGCATGATCAGGTTGAAAAAACAGTAGGGCAGGTAACTCAGGGTGGACACGCCCAGAGTCGCGGCCATATAGGCCCCGCAGGTATTCCAGGGGATCAGCACCGAGGTCAGGGTGCCGCCGTCTTCCAGGGCGCGGGACAGGCTGACCGGTGCCAGGCCGCGCTTTTCATATTCGCTGCGGTACATGCGGCCCGGCAGTACCAGGGCGATGTACTGGTCGGCGGTGATGATATTGGTGCCAATGGTGGTGGCGATGGTGCTGGCGATCAGGCTGCTGGTGCTTTTCGCCAGGTGCAGGGTGCTTTGCAGCAGCCGCTGCAGCAGGCCGAGTTTTTCCAGCACGCCGCCAAAACACATGGCGCAGATGATCAGCCATACCGTGGTGAGCATGCTGGCCATGCCGCCCTTGGACAGCAAGCCGTCCAGTGCCGGGTTGCCGCTGTTCGATTCATAGCCGGCGAACAGCGCGGTCCATAGGGTTTTCAGCGGGGCCAGGGCTCCGGCCGCCGGGTCTGCCAGGCGCGCGATAACGTCCGGCTGGAACAGCAGGGCGAACACCCCGCCGAGCAGGGCGGCGAGAAAAATCGCCGGGAAGGCCGGCCACTGGCGCACGGCGAGCAGCAGCAGGAAGGCCACCGGCAGCAGCAGGTGCCAACCCAGGCTGAACTGGCTCTCCAGGGCCGTCAGTACCTCGGCGATACGGCCGGTGTCGTGGCTGCCGTCCGCTTGTTGGCCGAGGACGAAGAAAATCCCCAGGGCGATCAGCAGCGCCGGGGTGGTGGTGCGCGCCATATGGCGGATATGGGCGAACAGGTCGGCTCCGGCCGCCGCCGGTGCCAGGTTGGTGGTGTCCGACAGGGGCGACAGCTTGTCGCCGAAGTAGGCACCGGAAATGATCGCCCCGGCACTGATCGCCGGGTCCAGGCCCAGGCCTGCCGCCACGCCCATCAGGCCGATACCCAGGGTACCGGCCACCGTCCAGGAGCTGCCGATGGACAGCGCGGTCAGGGCGCAGATCAGGCAGCTGGTGACATAGAAGTATTCGGCCGAAATCAGCTTGAGACCCAGCCAGATCATGGTCGGCACGGTGCCGGCGAGAATCCAGGTGCCGATCAGTGCGCCGACCGCCAGCAGGATCAGGTTGGCCTTCATCGCCATATGGATGCCGGCGAGGATGCCGTCCTCGATCTCGGCCCATTTCAGGCCGTTCTTCAGCCCGACCAGGCCGGCAACCAGGGCCGCGCTCATCAGCGCGATCTGGTTCGGCCCGCTGGAGGAACTGTCGCCGTAGAGGTACACGGACAGGCTCAGCAGCACCACCAGCACACCAATCGGTAGCAGGGCGTCGAGCAGGGAAGGGGAGCGGGAGGGCGTCATGGCATATACCGGTCGATCTATTGAACCGTGGGAGGCGTTTCAGCGGCGACAGTCGCGGCTACGACTGCATGGATGCAGAAGGTAGAGCGAAGCAGGATGCCAGAGCCGAAAGCCCCTCCTACAAAAAAAGAAACCCGCGCCGATAAGGGCGCGGGCTTGCGGGTGTAGCGTGGCTATCAGAGTGCGGCGATCTTGCCGCGCTGCTCGACCATCTTGCCCAGGGCCTGTTCGGCCTCGGCCAGCTTGGCGCGCTCCTTGTCGAGCACCTCGGCCGGGGCCTTGGCGACGAAACCTTGATTGCTCAGCTTGCCGCCGACGCGCTGCACCTCACCGGTGAGACGGGCGATTTCCTTGTCCAGGCGCGCCAGTTCGGCGTCCTTGTCGATCAGCCCGGCCATTGGCACCAGCACTTGCATATCGCCGACCAGAGCGGTGGCGGACATCGGCGCTTCTTCGCCGCCTTCCAGCACCCGTACCGATTCCAGCTTGGCCAGCTTGTTCAGCAGCGGCGCGTTGTCGGCCAGGCGGCGCAGGTCTTCGTCGCTGGCGTTCTGCAGGATGATGTCGATGCGCTTGGCCATGGAGATTTTCATCTCGCCGCGGATCTGCCGCAGGCCGAGCATCAGCTGCTTGACCCACTCGATGTCGCCTTCGGCGGCGGCATCGATGCGCGCCTCGTTGGCCACCGGCCAGGTCTGCAGCATGATGGTCTCGCCGCTGAC
>JBFJZW010000026.1:0-25907 GCA_041621875.1 Pseudomonas sp.
TCTGCGACTACGGGCCCAGATGCGCCGCCTTGAAGAAGAGCGGGACATATTAAAAAAAGCCGCGCGGTACTTTGCCAGGGAGCCCGAGTGAAGTACCGCTTCATGAACGAGCATCGCCACTAGCACGCAATTACCACGATGTATCGGGTGCTGCGGATTGCTCGTGCCGGGTTCTATCAATGGCTGCATAAACCTGTCTCAGATCGTGAGAAGGAAAACAGCCGACTGCTGAAACTAGTCCGCGATTCCTACGCGGCCAGTCGTGGTGTTTACGGTGCACTCCGGGTCTTTGGCGACCTACGGGAGGCCGGTGAAACGTGCGGCAAGCACCGCGTCGCTCGCCTGATGCGCGCCCACAAGATCAAAGCCTTACGAGGTTACAAAGCGCCGCGCCCGATCGCGGGTCGGCCCTCGCTCATCGCGGCCAACCATCTCAACCGCGAGTTTAGCGTCGACTCCCCTAACAGAGTCTGGGTAACGGACATTACCTACATCCGAACCTATGAGGGCTGGTTGTATTTGGCGGTGGTGCTAGACCTGTTTTCGCGGCAGGTAATCGGTTGGTCAATGAAACCGCAGATGACCAGCAACCTGGCTATTGATGCCTTGCTGATGGCGGTTTGGCGACGCAAGCCAAAGCAGGAGGTGATGATTCACTCAGATCAGGGGAGTCAGTTCAGCACCGCTTAGCGAGATAGTTTGCCGGTCCCAAAGATCGAGCTCTCCGGCGTACATCGTGCCAAGAAAGCACCTGAGTTCTACCGAACCCACAGGTGTTCGCCGACATAATGAAAAAGCCTCACAACGGCTTCGATTACTTCGTCCCGCTGGTGGACTGGCTCGGTTCGGAAGACTCACAAGTGGTCAGCGGTAGATTGTTTGAGGTTGAAGGCGGCAAGCTGTCGATCGCTGACGGCTGGCGCAAGGGCCCCGAGTGTGACAAAGGTGGATGCTGGCAGGTCGAGGAAATTGATGCCGCGGTGGAGCAGCTTATCGCCGAGGCTGTACCGGCCCAGAAGGTATACGGCTACTGAGAAACACATGAACAGGAAAATACCGCAGCGATAATCCGCCCGCGGCGTTCTCCACGGACACTGGTGCCATGCCGAGCAGTCGCCCCGAGCTATCTCTCGGAAGAGATATTCCCCATAGGGCACCCGGCCACCCAGAAGCCGGGTTTGCCCAACAAACGGATCAGGGCGCGGCTTCGCGCGACCTATCCTTATTCGTTCGGCGTAGAGGAGGATGTGTTCGGCTAGGCGAACTCAGCTGAGCGTGAACCCATTCGCTAAAGGCCCGAACGACTGGCCGCTCGGATTTCTGTGGGTCGGCCACCAGATAGTAGCCGCGGTTGGATTCAATTTCCGTCTCAAAAGGGCGTATCAACAAACCCCGCGCCAGGGCTTCGCCGCTGATCAAATTGTCACCTATGGCGATACCTTGACCGGCGATGCAGGCCGACTGCACGAAGTGCGCGTCAGAAAACACAATTCCGGTGCGCACATCGACATTCGAAGCATCGGCCGCGGCCAGCCAGACCCGCCAATCCGAGTAGTCGATCATGTGTAACAGCGGGCAGCCATTGAGCTCTTGCGGGTTCTTTAATCCGCCTAGAGCATTGGCCAGGCGTGGGCTGCACACGGGGAAAAAGCGCAACGTAACTATTTGCTGGACATGTTGGTTAGGCCAGTCGCCCATGCCATAGGCGATGAATAGATCGACGTTATTGTCGCTGGTGTCGCTCGGCGTACGAGGCGAGATCAGATGCAACTCCACCTGAGGGTAGAGGTCCTGAAACGCCGCGATATGCAAGCACAACCAATAGGTCGCGAAGCCGGCGGGGCTGCTGACACAGAGTCTGCCACTCACTTGCTGGCCATCGAAGCGTTGGCCAGCCTCCAAAATATTGGCCAACAGTTGATGGATATCTCTGGCGTAACGCTCCCCTTGGTAGGTGATGCGGATGCCTCGGCCAATCCGCTCGGTCAAGGCGAATCCGAGGGTTTGCTCGAGACTCTTGAGCTGGTGACTAATGGCGCTGGGCGTCAGATTCAGCTCGCTGGCCGCATCGGAAACGCTGCCTGAGCGGGCAACCGCATCGAGTGCGCGTAAGGCAGTCATTGAAGGAAAGCGCATAAGAATGAATCAATCCCCCGATTGGGTCAGTGTCAGTTCGCTCTGCTGAGTGATACCGAGAGGAGTGAGGCTTAACCGCTGTATAGCGGGCAATGTCACCCCTCCGCAGTGGCAGCTGAGAAGGCCGGATTCGTCTGAAGATACCGGCCTGGCTCGAGATGAGCGGCAGCCAGGGGCATTGAGTGCTTGCTTCTGCAGGGCCGGTCATTGTGTGCCAGCAGATACAGGCGTAGCCGTTCTCGGCCAATCATTTTGGCGCAGTCTGTGTCGGCTGTATGCGTGCCATTGTTGAATTTTTTTTAACTGTTTTGCAAAAAAAGCTCGATTGACCCGATTTTGCCTTTGGCTATCCTCGGTAGCCAATTCAGGTTGCTTGTGAGCATTGGCACGGTACTGCTTGCTGGAGATAGCGGCTGGCTTATAAGCATAGAACGACCTGAGCAGGCATGTTGCGCTAGGCGACTTCATAAGAACAAGAGGGTCGAACCTTGGAATTACTGCCCAATTCAATAAACCCGGTGGTGGCGATAGACGATCTGCACAAGAGTTATGCCGATCACCACGTGCTCAAAGGCATCTCCCTTCGCGCCAACGAAGGCGAGGTGGTCTCGCTGATCGGCTCCAGCGGCTCGGGCAAGAGCACCTTGCTGCGCTGTATCAACCTTCTGGAAGTTCCCTGCAGCGGCAGCCTGCGCATCAACGGTGAAGAGGTGCGACTGAAGAAAGACCGCGCCGGCACGCCGATGATCGCCGACGCCAGGCAGGTTGCGAGGCTGCGCACGCGCCTCAGCATGGTGTTTCAAAACTTCAATCTGTGGCCGCACCGTAGTGTGCTTGAGAACGTTATCGAAGCGCCGGTGTATGTGCTGGGTGAAGACCGTAAGGATGCGATAGCCCATGCCGAACAGCTGTTGGAAAAAGTCGGGCTAATCGACAAGCGCGACGTCTTCCCCTCCTTTCTGTCCGGTGGTCAGCAGCAGCGGGTGGCGATTGCGCGTGCCTTGGCCATGCGCCCACAAGTGTTGTTGATGGATGAACCGACCTCGGCCCTCGACCCGGAGTTGGTCGGTGAGGTGCTGCGAGTGATTCAAGGGATAGCCGAGGAGGGCCGGACGATGATTCTGGTCACTCACGAGATGGCCTTTGCGCGGGATGTATCGAGCAAGGTGATGTTTCTGCATCAAGGATTGGTGGAAGAGGAAGGAACGCCAGGTCAAGTGTTCCTCAATCCAAACAGTGAGCGTTGCCGGCAATTCGTGACGGCACAAGACAGCCGCAGTTGCGCCTGATAGCGCACGCTTTGTGCACCTAAAACAAAAACTCGGAAAGGGTAAAAGCCATGAAAAAAGTACTGAATAGCCTCGTTGGTGGTTGCCTGTTCGCGCTGCTCGCCAGTAACGCGAGTGCCGATGAGTCGATCGTTTTCGGCATCGCGCAGGAGCCCTATCCACCGTTCTCGGTGAAAAGCGGGAGTGGCGAATGGGGTGGCTTCGAGCCTGATTTAATCAAGGCGTTGTGCACGCGCATGCAGGCTCAGTGCCCGCTCAAGGAAGTGTCCTGGGACGGCCTGATTCCGGCGCTGCAGGCCAGTCAGATCGATGTGATCCTCAACTCCCTGAGCATCACGCCAGAACGTGAAAAGGTCATCGACTTCTCCCAGCCCTACTACCAGACCCCAGCCATGTGGGTGGCCGATAAGAGTCTCGCGGTGGAGACAACGCCCGAGGGGCTGAAAGGCAAGCTGATCGGCGTGCAAGGCTCTACTACCAATGCGGCGTACGTTAAGCAGTACTACGCCAAGGACTCGACCCTGCGTTATTACAACACCCAGGACGACATGAGTGCCGACCTGCAGAGCGGTCGAATCGACATCATGCTGGCGGACGCGCTGACCATCGAGCCGCTGCTGCAATCCTCGGCGGGGACGATGTTGGCCGACAAGGGGCTGGCACCTAAGGATCCGTTGTTTGGCTCGGGTATTGGCGCGGCCATCCGCAAGGGCGATAGCGGCCTGAAGGCTAAGATCGACACGGCACTCGAGTCGCTGCGTGCTGATGGCACCTTCGATGAAATTCGCAGCCGTTACTTCAGCGTAGACATCTCCGCCCAGTGACCCCGAGTCGCTCGATACCTACCTTTGGGGTGGATATACCATGATGTCTTTGCCTGAAATATCCCAGCTATTTGTCGCAGATGGTTGGCTCGCAGCCCTGGCACAGGGGGCGCTGGTGACCTTGGAGATTTCCGCAGGTGCCTTCTTGCTCGGTTTGGGCATTGGGCTCCTGGTGGCGATGTGCAAGCTCAAGGGGCCGCGTTGGTTGGTCAGCTTAGCTAACTGCTATACCACCCTGTACCGGGCCGTTCCAGAACTGCTGCTGATCCTGTTGCTGTTTTACGCCGGCACTGACTTGCTGAATGTTGTGCTGGCTTCTTTGGGTCAGCCGAGTGTCGAGGTAAATGGCTTCATCGCTGCAGTGCTGGTGCTTGGGATCGTCCAAGGGGCCTATTCGGCAGAGATCATTCGTGGCGCGATCTTGGCCATCCCCTTTGGCCAGATCGAGGCCGCGCGCTCCTTTGGCATTGAACGCTGGTTGTTGTTGCGACGGGTGCTGCTGCCAAGCATGTTGCCCTACTCCATGGCGGGGTTGACCAATCTCTGGCTGGTACTGGTCAAGGACAGTGCCCTGATCAGCATTGTCGGTTACAGCGAACTGTTGTCGGTGGGCAAGCAGGCCGCCGGATCGACGAAACATTACTTGGTCTTTTACCTAGCCGTTGCCGCGTTTTACTTCGCGATCACGCTGCTCTCCAACGGGGTTTTTCGGTTGATCGAAAGACGTTTCAATCGCTGGCTGCCGCAGCAGTGAGGAGCACCTAATGGATTTCACCTGGATCACCAGTTTTTCTGCCGAGCTGCTGCATGGCTTGGGCGTGACCATGAAGTTACTTCTGTTGTCCGGTTTTTTCGGCTTCATCCTGGCCGTGCTGGTGGCGCTGGGGCGGCTGTCGGCCAATCGGCTGATTTCCAGCACGATGCACGCGTACACCAGCGTGTTCCGTGGTACGCCGCTACTGGTGCAGATTTACATCCTCTACTACGGGGTTGGCAGCCTGTTTGCCTCTTATCCGCTGATTCGGGGCAGCGCATTGTGGCCCTATTTACGCGAAGGCTTCTGGTACGTAACCCTGGCGCTCACGCTCTGTGTCGGTGCCTATGTGGGCGAAGTCCTGCGCGGCGGTTTGCGTGCCGTGCCACGCGGTGAACTGGAAGCCGCCCGTTCCTTTGGCATGGGGCGTTGGCGGGTGTTGCGACGAGTGTGGTTACCGCGTGCCCTGCAGATTCTGCGCCCGACCCTGATCGGCGAGAGCATCATGCTGCTCAAGGCCACGGCCCTGGCCTCAACAGTGGCGGTGACCGATCTGCTCGGTGCCGCCAACCTGGTGCGCGCTCAGACGCTGCGTGTTTACGAGCCGCTACTGGCGGTGGCGGTGATCTACATCATCCTGGCGTTTTTGCTCGAGCATGGCTTTTCGCGATTTGCCAAGGTGCCGCAGCGCCAAGCCTGAGCCACCTATTTCCCTATGAACTGATAGCCGCTGGCGACTGCTCGCCGGCGAGGAGGAGACAATGCGTTATTCACCCTTTGTCGAGCGCATTTCCGGCGAGTCCGTCAGCGCCTGGGACATCCACTATGCGGCCATCGAGGCGCGCGGGCGGGGCGAGGATGTAATCGTTCTGAGTGTCGGTGATCCGGATTTTGCCACCGATAGCGCTATCTGCGAGAGCGCAGTCGAGGCCTTGCGCCAGGGCGACACCCATTACACCCACGTGCTGGGACGGCCACTGCTGCGCGAGGCGATAGCTGCCAAACAGAGCGCCTTAGTCGGTGTGCCGGTACTGTCTGAGAATGTAGCGCTGGTCGCGGGGGCGCAAAACGGATTGTTCGCCACGGCTCTGTGTCTGTTCGGCCAGGGTGACGAGGTGCTGGTGCCCGAGCCGATGTACCTGACCTATGAGGCCTGCATTCATGCCTCCGGTGCACGTATCGTGACTGTCGAGCAGCCCGCGGCGAATGGTTTTCGACTGACCGCCGCGGCGCTGGAGGCCGCGCTAACCGAGAACACCCGTGGCATCGCCCTGGCTACGCCGTGTAATCCCACTGGCAATGTGTACAGCCGCGAGGAGTTGGAGGCGGTGGCGGAGGTCGCGCGGCGGCATGATCTCTGGGTGATCTCCGACGAAGTCTATGGTCAGATCACCTTTGATCGTCCGCACCTGAGCATCGCCTCGCTGGAGGGGATGACAGAGCGCACGGTCGTGCTCAACAGCCTGTCGAAATCCCATGCGATGACCGGCTGGCGAGTTGGCTGGGTCGTCGCACCGAGCACACTGATCGCGCATATGGATAACCTTTTACTGTGCATGCTCTACGGGCTTCCGGGCTTTATTCAGGAGGCGGCGTTGACCGCGCTGCAGCTGGACGAACCGCTGGTGGCGCAAGCGCGTGAGCTGTATCAGCGTCGCCGCGACTTGGTGGTCGCCGGACTGAGTCAGGTGCGCCAGTTGGATTGCCGTACTCCGGAAGCAGGTATGTTCATGTTGGTGGACGTGCGCCGCACCGGCCTGTCGAGCATCGATTTCGCCTGGCAGCTGTTCCGCCAGACCGGCGTCTCGGTACTCGATGCGCAGGCCTTCGGCAGCAGCGCGCAGGGCTTCGTGCGGTTGTCCTTTGCGGTTGCCGATGAGGTGCTGAAAGACGCCTGTCAGCGCATCGCCGGATTCGTCGAGACGCTGTGCGCGGGGCGCTAAGCGTCACTTAAAAATCCGCGTAGCCAGCGGCCGGAGCCAATGGATAGAGCAAATTCCTTAACTCGCCGCTGGCGCTGTTCACTACATGCGCAATACCTGTGGACGTTTCTGCGAGGCGCGTGCCGCGACATCATCGGCATGGCAGCACTCAGGATCCTTCACTGCCCTAATTAAGAGGATTATCCCCAATGCTGACCTGTGGAGAACTGCTGGTAGAGCTGCTGGAGGCGTACGGGGTCGATACCGTATTCGGTATCCCTGGTGTACATACGGTTGAGTTGTATCGCGGCCTGCCGGCTACCCGGATCAAGCACATTACCCCGCGCCATGAGCAGGGCGCGGGCTTTATGGCGGATGGTTATGCGCGCGTCAGCGGTAAGCCGGGCGTCTGCTTTATCATCACCGGGCCTGGCATGACCAATATTGCTACCGCTATGGGCCAGGCCTATGGCGACTCGATCCCGATGCTGGTGATTTCCAGTGTCAACAATACCGAGCAACTGGCGATGGGTGGCGGGCGTCTGCATGAACTGCCTTCGCAGAGTAATCTGGTGTCGGGTGTTGCTGCATTCAGCCATACCCTGATGCGTCCGGAGGAGTTGCCGGCTGTGCTGTCGCGGGCTTTCGCGGTATTCAACAGTGCCCGTCCGCGCCCGGTACATATCGAGATTCCGATCAATGTGATCACCGCCCCCGCCGATCACGTCAAGCGCAAGCAGGGTGCATTGCCGAGTCGGCCGGCACCGTGCCCTGAGGCGATCCTACGGGCGGTACAGATGCTCAAGGCGGCGCAGCGCCCTTTGGTATTGCTCGGCGGTGGCACGGCAAGCGCCAGCGCCGAGGCGATAGGCCTGGTCGAGGCACTGGATGCACCAACCGCGTGCACGATCAACGCCAAGGGTGTACTGCCCAAGGGGCATCCATTGGCATTGGGCTCGAATCAGTCGCTCGTGCCGGTTCGTGAGCTGGTGCTGCAGACCGATGTGGTGCTGGCTATCGGTACCGAGTTGGGCGAGACCGATTACGACGGGGTGTTCGACGGCAACTTCCGGATCGAGAGCCCGCTCATCAGGATCGATATCGACGCAGAGCAGCTAAACCGCAACTTCCCGGCCGATGTCGCGATTCTCAGCGATGCGCGCATGGCCATGCAGGCCTTGCTGGTCGGATTGGGTGAAGGCGGCAGTTTCAATCCGGACAGCCCGGGTGCGCAACGTGCCGCGCAGGTACGAAGCCAGCTAGAAGAGCTGATACCGGATACCTGGCGCGGCCAGCAGCGGGTGCTGGAGGTCCTTCAGCAAACCTTGCCGGAACTGATTATCGCGGGAGATTCGACTCAGCCGGTGTACTCGGGCAATTTCCTCTATGAAGCGACCCAGCCGCGTACCTGGTTCAACTCCTCTACCGGCTATGGCACCCTGGGCTACGGTTTGCCGGCGGCTATTGGTGCCAAACTGGCCGCCCCGGAGCGACCGGTGGTAGCGCTGATCGGCGATGGCGGTATCCAGTTCACCTTGCCGGAGTTGGCGTCAGCCGTCGAAGCCAATGCGCCGATCATCGTGTTGCTGTGGAACAACAGCGGCTATGGCGAAATCAAGCGCTATATGGAAAACCGCGACATTCCCACCATTGGTGTCGATATCTACACGCCAGACTTCCTCGCACTCGCTAAGGGCTTTGGCTGCCATGCCGAGCGTGCGAGCAGCTTCGAGCAGTTGCGGGATCTATTGCAAACGGCTGCTCGCGCCGAGCGCCCGACGCTGATCGAGGTGCGCGAAGACGCGGACTTCCTGATAGGGGGTAGTTGAGTCGCAGCCCGACCTGTCGCCAGTTTGGCTAAAGGTGGTTGTATGGTTGAGGCGGGAGGCTGGCCGCCTTGTCGTTAGTGCTTGCCACGCTGCGGAAGCGCCTGACATTTTGAGCGTATTGTCGATCTGCACAGACATTGGAGCCCAGCAATTTCCGCACTGAGAGGGTGGCGGGCTACTAGTCTGAAACTCGCTTATACGGGGTTTGATGGGGAACATCGGCGCTTGCTCTGGAATGGCAGGCTGCGATGGACTGCATATCGGCAATAACTGGGGTCTAACCCCAAACTTGTGTGACCTTCGGCCAATACTGGTGGAGAGTCGTCGGTCTGTTTACTACTGCGTGGAGTGTCGGTGACCGCCCTCAATTTCGACCTCAGCCAGTGGCTGCGCCAGGAAGCTTGGTTGATTGAAACGATCAGTCAGACCGACTTCCCTCGGCTGCTGCTGGCGTCCATCTTCGAGGCGGTCGATATCGACAGCGCTTTCATCGTGGCCCACAGCCCGATACATCAACCGGTGATCCTGGAAGGTGAGCGGGTACTGGCTGAGCGCTGGCAGGAGGTCCGTCGCTATCTGGCTGGCCCCTATCTGCTGGACCCGGTGCACAGGGCTTGTGTGGAGGGCCGCGGACGAGGGCTGGTACGTCTGCAGGACATCGCGCCCGACAGCTTCCAGGAGTCCGAGTACCACCGCTCCTTCTATGCTTCGCATGGGCTGGCGGATGAGGTGAACTATCTGATTCCGCTGGATGATGGTGTCGTCTTGGCTGTGTCGATGGGCCGCCTGGCCGCCAATAGGCCCTTTACCGGCGAGGAGTTGCATGTGCTAGAGGCCATAGAGCCGCTGGTCAGCGCTGTGTCACGGCGACACTGGCAGGGGCGTGGCTTGAGTGTGCAGCAGGCAGACGCGCCGGGGCAGGCGCTGCATGCGCAACTGGAGCGTGCATTCAGTAATTTTGGTCGATCGAAACTAACCGAACGCGAGAGCGAGGTGGCGCGTTTGATCTTGCACGGGCACTCGTCCAAGTCGATTGCCAGGGCGCTGGCGATCACCCCGGATACCGTTAGGGTTCACCGCAAGAACATCCATGCCAAGTTGAATATCGCTTCGCAAGGCGAACTGTTTTCATTGTTCATCAATGCCATCGCCTGCGCTCAGGGTTGTGCGGAGGAGGACCCGCTGCAGCTGTATTTAGACACCCTGACCCCTGACTGAACGGGGTTGCGCCGCAGTAAAGACAGGGCAGCTCGCGCCCTACCGCAATTTGGGTATGGTGGCTGGCACCGCGCATCCCTAGGCTCTCTCCCATGACGCGCACCGGCTGCCCATTCGCGAGTAGCTGGGTGCGAAATACTGGAGGCAGTCGATGCAAACATCTGATCTGAGCCGCTTGCGTATCAATGGTGGCCGCCTGTGGCAACGTTTGATGGAGATGGCGCGCCTTGGTGCTACCGCCAAGGGGGGCTGCTGCCGTCTGGCCCTGACCGACCTGGACAAGGCCGGCCGTGACCTGTTCGTCGCCTGGTGCCGAGCGGCGGGTTGCAGCATTGAGATCGACCGCATGGGCAATATCTTCGCGCGACGGGCGGGCCTGGATAACAGCCTGCCAGCGGTGCTTACCGGTTCACATCTGGATACCCAGCCCACCGGCGGGAAGTTCGATGGGGTCTTCGGCGTGCTGGCGGGGCTGGAGGTCATCGAGAGTCTCAACGATGGCGCGATTCAAACCCGGGCCCCTGTGGAAGTCGTGGTTTGGACCAACGAGGAGGGAGCCCGCTTTTCGCCGGCCATGATCGGCTCCGGGGTCTGGTCGGGTACCTTCGACCTTGAGTATGCACATAGCCGCACAGACAAGCAGGGCCTGAGCATTGGCGAGGAACTGGCACGCATCGGCTATCTGGGGAGTGTCGCGGCGGCGGCCCGCCCGATCAAGGCGGCCTTCGAGGTGCATATCGAGCAAGGCCCAATTCTCGAGGCCGAGGGACGGCAGATCGGTGTCGTTTCCGGTGTACAGGGTATTCGCTGGTATGACCTGAGTCTGACCGGTCAGCCGGTTCACGCGGGGCCGACACCCATGACCTCGCGCTGTGACCCTTTCATGGGCCTGGCACCGGTTCTTCAGCGCCTGTATCAGATGACGGCGGCTCATGGGCCTTGGGCGCGGGTTACATTCGGTGATATCAGGATCCTGCCCGGCTCGCGCAACACAGTGCCCGAGCGCCTGGTACTGACGGTGGACCTGCGCCATCCCGAGCAGGCGGTACTCGAGGAGATGGACCAGGCTATGCGCGGCATCGTTGCCGAAGAGGCGGCGCGAGCCGGGCTGGGCATCGACATCCACGACGAGTGGAGTTCCCCGGCGGTGGCGTTCGACGCCAATTGCATTGCGGCGGTACAGGCGGCTGTCGATGCCTTGGGTTTTACCCATTTGCCAATGGTCAGCGGTGCCGGCCACGACTCCGTCTACCTTGCGCGGGTCGCGCCCACCAGCATGATCTTCGTGCCCTGTGAGCAGGGTATCAGCCACAACGAAGCCGAAAACGCTGCAGCAGAAGACCTGGAGGCCGGCGGCAACGTGTTGCTGCACGCCATGCTGCACATGGCCGGTCACTGATCCACACCCATCAGCAGGAGAGCACGATGTCTGAATTCACCCTGAAGCACCGCCGTGACGGCGGCGACACTCCGCGATTGCAACAGTGGGGGGCCGACTCCGAGTACGGGGTGTTGCGCGATGTACTGCTCGGCCCGGTCGAACATTACCAGTGGCTGGAAACCAGCTCGATTTCACGCAAGAGTCTGCGCCTGGGTTACCAGTTCGATACTGCTGTCGCCCAGACCCAGCATGCCGAGATGGTCGCGGCCTACCGCGAAGCCGGGGTCAAGGTGCACATGTTGTCGAGCGAGCCGAGTCTGAAGTATCAGGTGTTTGCGCGAGACTCCAGCGTGATGACGCCCTTCGGCCCCATAGTCACGCAGATGGCCCAGTGGTGGCGTCGTGGCGAGTACGCGCCAGTGCTCAAGTTCTACCGGGACAACCATATCCCGATCTACGACATGATCAGTGCCGGTTCTTTCGAGGGTGGCGACTTCATGATGCTCAAGCCTGGAGTGGTCCTTTGCGGCTACACCGGCGAACGCTCGCAGGAACCTGCGGTGCAGCAGATGCGGGGCTGGCTGGAGCGTGAAGGTTGGGAAGTGAAGCTGTACGCCATGGACCCCTTTTTCGTACACATGGATGCCCTGTGCGTGATGCTGGCCGAGGGCCTGGCGGCGGTCTGCGTGGAGGCTGTGGAGCCCGAGTTGGTGAGCTGGCTTAAAGGGAAGGGCATCGAGATAGTAGACATCCCGTTCAAGGAGGCCATGGAACTGGGTTGCAACGTGGTCGCGTTGGGCGAAGGTCGAGTCCTGTTGCCGGCGACCAGCAAGACGCTGAAAGAGAAGTGCCTGGCCCATGGGCTGAAGGTGTTCGACCCGGATATCAGCATGATCGCCAAGGGCGGCGGCGGGGTGCATTGCATGTGTCAGCCGTTACGCCGCGACCCGGCCTGAGTCGCAGTCGCCTGCAATTTTTCTGTGGGAGCGAATTCATTCGCACCCACAATACCTTTGCCCTGCATCGATGCGCAGCTACTGCGCGCTGTCCGGCCCTTCAACCCATTGCAACAGCCAGTCGGCAAAGCGCTTGATCTTCGGGTCACGGCTCTGCCTGGGCACCACCACGTAGTAACCGCCACAGACGAGGGGTTCCTGGCAGGCGACCACCAGGCGTCCCTCGTCCACATCCTTGGCCACGAAAAAGCGCGGCAGCACGGTCACGCCCAGGCCGTGGAGGGCGGCATCCAGGACGAACTGGAAGTGTTCCAGACGCTGCCCGGGCAATACTTCGATTTCCTTCGACGAAAGCCCTGCTTTATCCAGCCACATCTGGGTGGATGACTTCATCAGCGGCGAATGCGCGGCATGGTGCAGCAACGGATAGCGCAGGATGTCGCGCCGCTGGACTATGGGACCGTGGCGCTCCAGCAGCTCAGGCGTGCATACCGCCACCATTTCACCGTGCATCAGGAAGTGGGATTCGAACTCTGGCCAGTTGCCGTCGCCGTAGAGAATGCCGACGTCATAGCCTTCATGGCTGTCATACAGGCGTCGCAAGTCATTCATGATCTCGAGGTCGATCTCGGGGTGCAGCCGCGCGTATTCCCTGAGTTTCGGTAGCAGCCAACGGGTGGTAAAGGACGGCTCGGCCCCCACGCGCAGGTGGCCCGTATGGCTGCTGCGCACTCGATGGGTAGCGGCTTCCATCTGGTCCAACAGCAGGCTGATCTCCTGCACGTATTCACGGCCGATGTCGGTCAGCAGCAGCCGTTGTCTGACCCGCTCGACCAGTGGGCAGCCGAGCATGTCCTCGAGATTCTTGATTTGCCGACTCACGGCGCTCTGCGTCAGGTTGAGCTCTTCGGCGGCCTTGGTGACGCTCATATGTCGAGCGAAGGCGGCGAAGCAACTCAGGGAGATCATGCTGGGGAGCTGGCGGCGCATGAGAGTTCATGACGTTTTGGAATGATTGTCTGAAGGATAAATCGATATTCGCTCCATAACAAGCGTCTTAATCTGCTCGCCAGGGGATGATCGCAGGGATGGCACGCAAGTCTCGAACGTCTTGGCACTGGGCAGTGCTCACCCTCTATTCACGATTGTCGTTACCAGCCAGCGAGGACACTCAATGAGTCACTCTGCCACTGAACAGTCGCTACGCGCCGATCTAGCTGCGGCCTACCGCCTGCTGGAGCGCAACGGCTGGAGCGATCAGGTCTTCACCCATATCTCGGTGCGCCTGCCCACGGACGAGCCGGCTTTCCTGATCAATCAGTACGGCTTGCTGCCCGAGGAGGTCAACGCGTCCAATCTGGTGGCCATCGATGTGAATGGCAACCGGCTGGACGACAGCGCTCCCGAGGTGAATCCCGCAGGCTTCACCATCCACAGCGCCATCCATATGCATCGCCACGACGCGGTCTGCGTGATGCACACCCACACCCTGGCCGGCATGGCCGTGGCGGCTCTGGACGCAGGATTGCTGCCGCTGAACCAGACCAGCATGGCCTTCTATGAGCGGGTGGCCTATTACGACTACGAAGGCATCCCGCTGGATCTGGAGGTGCGCGCTCGTATCGTCGCCGCTTTGGGCGACAGACAGTGCGCGATCCTGCGTAACCACGGCTTGCTGACGGTCGGTCGCAGCGTCGCCGAGGCGTACTTCTACATGTTTTACCTGAACAAGGCCTGCGAGATTCAGCTGGAGGCGATGAAAACAGGGGGGGCGCTGGTCATCCCGGCTCCGCAGGACTGCGAGTTCACCGCCCGCCAGTTCGAACACGAGCGTTACCACAACGAGAGCGTGGCGCTGGTCTGGAATGCCGAGTTGCGCAGGCTGGATCGCCTCGATCCTTCCTTCCGCGACTGATCGTGGCGGCAACCGCGAGAACGGACCTTGCACAGCGCTGATGGGCCTGCGGGCGCTTCAGCTAGCGATCAACCACAAATACAAAAAAGGTGTGAAGATGCTAGAAAAACCCAACTCCAACGCCTCTGTATCCGAGGTAGGCAGCGTGCTCGGCCAATACACCACCAAGCAATTGCTGCGCTTCATCATCCCCACTCTGCTCGGGGTGCTGCTCTTTCTCACGCCGATAAGTATCGATGGCCGTATGACGATCATGATCGCGTTCGTCATCGATTATGTGAACGATGTCGTCAAACCCATGATGGTGCCCGTCACTGTCGGGATCGCTACCATCCCTAGTCTGATAACCCTTCTGGTCACCTTCAGTCCGCTGAAGACGATCCAGAACCGCTTCGTCCAGCTGTTTAATCCGGGGCTCGGTTGGACCCTGGTGCGGGCCATCGGTGCCGTGTTGATGGTGATGGTCTACTTCGAGGTGGGGCCGGAGTGGGTCTGGCATCGCAATACCGGTGGCGTGATGCTCTACGACGTCGGTCCGGTGGTGCTGGCAATCTACTTCCTCTCTGCCATTCTGCTGCCGCTGCTGACCGACTATGGCCTGATGGAGTTTATCGGCAGCCTGCTCAGCCGGGTATTCGAGAAGCTCTTTGGCCTCCCTGGGCGCGCAGCAGTGGACTGTCTGGCCTCCTGGTTGTCGGCCTCCAGCGTGGGCATCATCCTGACCACCCAGCAGTATCGTCAGGGCTTCTACAGCAGCCGTGAAGCCTGCACCATCGCCACCAACTTCTCCATAGTCTCGATCGCCTATTCCTATCTGCTGCTCAAGCTGATAGGCATGCAGCATGTGTTCATCCAGTGGTATATCGCCGTCGCCATTACCGGGGTCATCTGCGCGCTGATCATACCCAAGCTGCCGCCGCTGCGTGGCAAGGCCCAGACTTACAACCCGCAAGTGGGCAAACAGTTGAAGACCGATCGCCGTGAGGGTGAGGGGCTGTTCGCCCTGGGCTTGCGCCGTGCCATCGAGCGGGCCGACAGTGCGCCTGCGCCGCTCGAGCAACTCAAGAATGGTGTGCATGTGAGTAGCGATATCGCCATCTCCATCTACCCGGCGATGATGCTGGTCGGCTGTGTCGGCCTGGCCCTGATCGAGTTCACCAGTCTGTTCCAGATACTGTCGCTACCGTTGGTGCCTTACCTGGAACTGCTGCAACTGCCGGAAGCGGACAAGGCAGCCCCCGCGCTGCTGGCCGGCATAGTCGACAGCATCATGCCGTCGATTCTCGGTGCCGGTATCCAGAGCGAAGTGACACGTTTCGTGATGGCGGGTGTTGCCGTTACCCAAATTATCTTCTTCACCGAGGCGGCCATTCTCCTGGTGCGCGCCGGCATCGGCCTGAAGCTGCGCGACCTGGTGCTGATCTATGTGTTGCGTGTGCTGATCTCGCTGCCGGTGCTGTCCCTGTTGGGGCATCTGATGCTCGGCTGAGTAACGGCCTCTGCGAAGGCGGGCAGGCTGCCCGCCTTTTCCATAAGACTTCTGCTTCAGGTTTTTCTGCCATGGGTAATCACGCTGACTTCCGTTCCTCCAACATTCCGGGTAATACCGGTGCCGCCGACTTGGTATTGACCAATGGCCGTATCTACACCGTGGACACGAGCAACCCCTGGGCCGATGCTGTAGCCATTCGTGGCGGGCGTTTCATTGCAGTCGGTAGCATCGCTGAGATCGATCCCTTTATCGGCGCACATACTCGGGTCCTCGATCTCCATGGGCGCTTCGCCATGCCCGGGCTCTACGATATGCACACCCACCCGGACCTGGCGCTGGCCCCTGGCTATTCCGGTGATCTGGCTATTGGTTTGGATGACCCGACGCCGGAGCAGGTCAAACAGGCCATTCTCGACTATGCCGAGGTCCATCCTGGCGATGGCTGGGTCTATGGCCAGTACTTCGTGCGTTACACCTTCAAACAGGCGGGGCTGGTGGCGGACCGCGACTGGCTGGACAGTTTCATGCCGCACCGGCCGGTGGCGATCCTCGACCGTTCATGGGGCTGCATGCTGGTCAACTCCAAGGCCCTGGAACTGGCCGGCATCGACCCCGACACCCAGGACCCGCGCCACGGCTATATCGAGCGCGACAGCGTGACCGGGGAACCCACGGGCATACTGGTGGACGGTGCCTATGCGCTGATCCACGCGAGCATGCCGCCGACGCCGCAGCATGCGCTCAAGCGAGCGTACCGCGAGGGGGTACAGTTTCAGAGCGGCCACGGAGTGGTCGGGACCAAGTACGTGCATGTCTGCGAACACCGTCTCAATGCGTTGAAGTCCATTGACCAGGCAGGGGAGCTGTCCGTCCGGGTGGAGGCAGCGATCAGTTGGCAGGACGACATCTTCCCGGTCAAGCGGCGCTGGGAGCTGCTGGCCGGCGAGCGGCACTTCTACCGCAGCGCCCGACTCAACGCCAACGCGGTCAAGTTCCATTTCGACGGTACCCACGAATCCCGCTCTTCCTATCTGTCCAGCGCCTGGCCGGGAGACAGCAGTTGGCGTGGCCACCTCAATCTGACACCAGAGCACATCACCGACATGGTGGTGGACATGGATCGTAAAGGTATACGCGTCATCGCCCATTGCACTGGCGATGGCGCTTCGGATCTGTTCCTCGACGCGGTGGCCGAAGCACGGCGGCGCAACGGCGACAGTGGCGTGCGCCACCAGTGTGCACATAGCACCACGCTGCTGGATGCCAACTTGCCGCGCTTCGCCGAGCTGCAGGTCACCGCCGAGTTCTCGCCAGTGGGCTGGTTTCCATCCTCCTTCGCCAATGCCCGCGCGGTGTTCGGGGAAGAGCGCATGCAGCGCGCCTACAACTTCAAGGGCGTGTTGGAGGCCGGTGGTGTCGCGGTAATGGGTACCGATTGGCCGGTGTCCAGCATCAATCCATGGATTGGCTTCGAAGCCATGATCACCCGCGAGAATCCGTTCGGTGGGGAGGAGGGCAGCTTCTACGGCAACCCGATCTCCCTGGAGCAGGCCATCCGTGTGATGACAATCAATGGTGCCTGGTGCATGGGCATCGAGGCTCAGGCTGGCTCCATCGAAGTTGGCAAGTCGGCGGACTTGATTGTGCTTGACCGCAACCTGTTTGAAGTCCAGGCCAAGGGCAACATCCACAGCACCCAAGTGCAACTGACCCTGCTCGAAGGCGAACTGACCTGGGACCGTCTGGGCGAGTTCGACGGCACTGACTACGCCGCGATCTGGCAGGGCGAGTTGCCTAACTTCTGATCCAACCTGTCGGGGGCCCCACGCCCCTGCCCATAGCCAAGAGGCAGGACACCCTATGAATAGACGCAGCAGTATCCCGGTGACTATAGTTTCCGGCTTTCTCGGCGCGGGCAAGACCACGTTGCTGAATCGCATTCTCACCAGCGATCACGGGTTGCGCATGGCGGTGATGGTCAACGACTTCGGTGCCATCAACATCGACAGCCAACTGATCGTCAGCCAGACCCAGACTACGGTCAGCCTGGCCAATGGCTGCATTTGCTGCACAGTGGAAAGCGATTTGATCGAGCAGCTCGGCCGCTTGCTTGAAAATCGGGAAAACCGTCCCGAGTACATCGTCATCGAGGCCAGCGGTGTCTCCAATCCGGTCAAGATCGCCAATACCTTGCGTTACCCGCAGTTCCGCGACGCCCTGAGCATCGACAGCATCCTGACGGTGGTCGACGCAGCGCAGTTTGAAAGCCTTGAGGGCCAGATGGCGCAGCTGGCCATGGAGCAGTTGGATGCAGCTGACATCATCGTTCTCAACAAGATTGATCAAGTTAGCCGCGAGCAGATCGAGGCGCTGCGGGCGCGCTGGCTCTACCCTAAGGTTCGGTTGCTGGAGAGTCAGCACTGCGAAGTGCCGCTGGAACTGGTACTTGGGGTGGGGCGCTTCAATTCGGGCAGGAAGCTAAAGCCGGTTGAACCGCGAGTCACGCTACCTTCACTGGTCATGGAGCCTGGTCGGGGCCATGACGCGATCTTTGATACTTGGAGCTGGAGCTGTAACCAGCCCCTCTCACTGAAAGCCTTGCGCCAGGCGCTGGCAGCGTTACCTGCTGAGGTCTACCGGGCCAAAGGGGTTTGCAATATCGCCGAGCTGCCGGAACAGCGCTGCGTCATGCATCTGGTGGGCAATAGATGTGAGATCAATCCGGCCGAGCATTGGCAGGGCGCTACGCCATATAGCCAAGTGATTGTCATCGGTAAACGTGGGGCCATCGATGCAGCGAGTTTCCAGGCTGCATTTGAGCGGTGCATCGCTTAGGTTCATGCCTTCGGCGCTCAATCACTGGAGCGGTTGGTATACGGGCAGGGAATACTGGCCGAGCTATGGGGCTTCGAGTCCCCGGGTAACGATCACTGGGCTGTCCACGAGCTTAGCGCAGACTTAAGGCAAGTCCTGCCAGTGTTTCTTAAGGTATTCGATGAACACCTTGACCTTGCGACGCCCTGCGTTCCAAGGGGCCGTCAGTGCCAAGATCGTTAGGGACGGGCTGAAGTAGCCCCACGTTTTCGGCTGATTTTAGTCCCGCTGATTTTGAAGGCGGCCAATCGATCCCAAATCCTTAGATCATCCACGTTTCGCTATGTTTTTAGCTGCGATTTAGCTATGCATCCCAGGGCGCTTCCTCAGCAAAGACTCGCAGGAGACATAGGTTCAGTTGTTCAAGATGAACCTGCGTCAGTGACAGCGTCTTGCAGCTAGTCCAATTGAGCTATGGGAAACAGCTCGCTTGCGCTTTAGCCTTTTCAGCATGGCAAATTGATATTCACTCAAGGCATTGCCGTGATCGGTAACGATTCGGCAGGCGAGGTATTTCTATGCGGTTGGGCATGGCTTTGGCGCTCGCACTGACGGCGGGCTGCAGCTCCCTGGACAACACCCCTGGCAGAGCCAGTATCTACGACAACGTCAATCGTCCTTCATCCACGGTGCAGGGGGTGGGGGTCGAGTCTCAGGACATTGTGGCCATGACCGATCGCATGGCCAGGGATCTGCTGAACAGTCCCGCTTTGGCGGGTAAATCGTCGGTGTCTCGGGTAATCGTCGACAGCCAGTACTTCGTCAACGAAGGTGCCGCTCGCCTGAACAAAAATCTGATTACCGACCGCTTGCGGGTGGGCCTTAACCGAGCGGCGCAGGGCCGCCTGTTGTTTATCGCCAGAGAGTTTTCCGCCATGGTCGATGAAGAGCGCGCATTCAAACGCGACGGTACGGTGGATGGCGGCACGCTCGCACAGGTCAAGGCGCGGGCCGGTGCGGACTATCGCCTGACTGGGCGTATCGCCTCGCTCAATGCGGTGGATCGCGGTACCGGCGCGCGTAGCCAGTACAGCCAGATTACCTTCGAGATGGTGGATCTGGAGTACGGCTCAATCGTCTGGAGCGGTATCTATGAGTTCAAAAAGTCCAGCCAAGACGACGTCATTTACAGGTGATCGCCATGCGTGCACTGCTACCCGTACTGCTTGCCTCTTCTCTGCTGGGTTGTGCGTCAGTGGATAGTCACGAAACGGCCTTGGGCAATTACCAGGACCGCGGTGACTACAGCTATGACAACGTCCATGCCCTGAGTCCGGCGTTGTACAACGGTCAGCGCGGTAAGTTGTCGGTAGAGCGGCTGCGTTCGGCGCGTTTGGGCAACGACGCTCTGGAGGTCAGCATGATGCTGCGCAATCGCACCGACTATCCGCTGGTAGTCGAGGCCAGAACCTTGTTCCTGGCTCAGGACGGCATGCCGACTGAAGATGAGTCGGCATGGCTGCGCCTGTTTCTTGAGCCCAAGGGGGTGGCCGGGTATCGCGAGGCGTCGATGCGCGGCCAGGATATCCAGCATTTCCGGGTAGAACTACGCGAGTCGGATTGAAGGGGGCGTCCATGTTTCGGTTGATAATGACGGGGCTTCTGATCGCTCTGGCAGGTATCTCTCAGGCATCTCCTGTGGGAGATGATGGCGTTCTGCGCCACATGACGGCAGGCAAGCAGGCGTTTGATCGGGGCGACTGGAGTATTGCGGCCGAGCATTTCGATCAGGCCATCAGCGGCATCGAGGCGGTGTATGGTCCCGAGGCCGCCCGAGCACGGGAGCTGTTCCGTGCCGAGGCGCAAAAGCCGTTCAAGGGCGAAAACTATGAGCGCGCCATGGCCTTCTACTACCGGGGGTTGCTGGATTTGAACGCGGGCGATTTCGAGAATGCCCGGGCCAGTTTCGAGTCTGGATTGTTGCAGGATTCATTGAGCCTCAACGAAGACTTTGCCCAGGACTTCGCCAGTCTGGAGTATTTATCGGGCTGGGCCTCACGTTGTGCCGGTAGCGCGCAATTGGCGCAAGAGTCGTTTGCTCGGGCTGCTGCTCTGAATCCTTCTCTGCAGGCACCCGCATCCAGCACCCGAACATTGGTGATTGGTGAGGCTGGCTACGGACCCGTCAAGTACGCCAGTCAGGAAGAGGTCAGCGAGTTGCGCTATGTACGCCATCCCGATAGCGGTGACGACTACCAGCTACGGCTTGGCAACACGCTTCTGGATCCTGTCGAGAGCCTCTATTACCAGTCCGTCTCACGTGGTCCACGGGCGGCTGACATGATTGCCACCGGCAAGTTGGGCGTTAAAAAATCCTCGCGCAGCCTGGCAAAGGGGGCTCAGCAAACGGCGGGGTTTCTTGCTGCACTGGCACCTTCAACTGGAGTGGTGGCACCTGCAATGATCGCTGCTGCAGCCGGGAGTCTGGGGGTAGCGATGGTGGCGGGCAAGGTATCTGGCGAGGTCACGGCAGCTGCGGATACCCGTCAATGGCAAGACTTGCCGGGCACGCTATTTCTCGCTACCTCACACCAGTCGGTTCGAGGGCTAAGTAAGGGACTTGGTGTGGCTTATGGGGGCAATGCCATGGGCGCTAACGGTCGGGTGCAGGTTCTGCTTGAGCAGCCAGACTGTCAGGTCGTGCGGGTGCGTAACACTGCTAGTGCAGAAGGCGACTATGTCAGTTTGCAGGCCACACTCAATCACCATCAGTTTCCCCTGATGCAGTAGGAGTGCGCGTGCATGAATCGTTACAAGAGGTGGCTGGCGTTACTGCCATTCCTGATGCTGTGCGGTTGTGCCGAGATGCATCGCAAACAACAGGAGATGGCCAACGACCTGATCAACACAGGTTTCATCTGGCAGAAGCGTGACCAGGGAATCCGATCAGAGCTGCTGCCGAAGTTGGCGCATGGGTGGCAGGTTGGCACCACGCGTGCTGAAATCGTGGCGCACCTTGGCCCACCCAGTGCTTCGGTTCGGCTATCGGGGCACCGCCGCATTGACCGCTACTACAGCGAGCGATTGGACGCCTGGGTATTCGTCAAGCCGGACAGCAAACCGCTTGCGGTCCGCCGTGCCGGCTACCTGAATCGCGAACTGGCGGTGCTGGAGCTGTTTTACGAAGCAGACGAACTCGTGCGTCGGAACTTGAGCCAGGAGCGTTTCAGCATACCTGGTGGTCAGCAGACCCTGCAGCCCTATGCCCGCACGGTAGAGATGTCGCCGCAATACAACTCCAGGGCGTTCATCATGTTCGACCCGGTCTTTCGCAGTGCGATGCTATGGTCTCGTTACACCTCGCCTCGCTTGAATCAGGGCTTCGTCTTTGATCAGGAACGTGCTCGGCAATTGGGGCAGGGGCGTGGCGTCGACGAGCTGTTCTGGGCGCTGGGATTGCCAAGTCGGATTCTCAACTCCGCTCGGGGCGAGTGGCTGATTTACGAACGGGCCCGTTTCACTGCGTCGGCAGACCAGGCGCGGCTGGAAGATTTTCATCTGATGCGCTCCAGCTTTTTGGTCGCCGCTGGGCGTGTGCAGGATGTGGGGCATGTCGATCGGCGCTGGCCTGTGCCAGATCTGCAACCAAGCTGGAGGCGGGGAGTGTTGGGGCCTGGTGAAGTCCCTGCGTCTGCGTTCTTCCTGGCCGGATTGGATGCCCATGGTTGGGGAGTATCGTTCCATCGGAATAAAGAAGGCTTCACTCGGGCAACTCCGGCCCAATACCAGGGCATGTCTTATCAACTGGGTGACGCAGCGTTTGCGCGCAGCCTGGATGACATCGAGCGCTTCAATGAGCGGCATAAGGCTGGTCAGCTCGACGCCAACCTGTATTTGTTGCGTGGCATGGCGTTGCAGGTGAACTCGCCCGAACGCGATAACTTGCTCTCGCTCATGGGGGGAGATCGCGCTGCGTTGCAGCGTGCGCTGGCAGGGCCAGACAGCCACTGGCTCAACTTCCAGTCACCCGACAAGCTGTACGCCGATGCGGACGGGCACATCATGGCAACGCTCAACCTTTCACCGTTCTACCCGGCTTCGCCCTGGTATGGGTTCGGTCCGACCACCCAGCAACTGGGTTGGGAGTACAAGCATCGAGAGTGCGTCGGTGCCGGTGAGTGCGTAAAAGCACTGGACGAAATCTACACCGATAACCTGACGATGCCTTGGCTTTAGGGGGGGCGAAGGGCGTTGATGATCAGCGGCGGTGGATGACTGCCGTCCTCAGCTAGTCCATCTGAGTTATAGGCGTCTTTCGCACCGAACCTTACCCTTCGCTTTATTCAAGGCGAAGTGCCATTACCAGGTTTCGCCCATGGTTTTGACAGGGTAGGGGGAGTCGATGGTCTGGGGAAGGATAGGGACGGTACTTGGGCTGAGGTATCTCTGGATACCCCCCGCATTGCTTTGCGCGGGTCAGGCGTACGCCGCACCTAATGCTGCGGATGCGCTCCGCACCCTGGAACCGCCGTCACGCGAGGTGTTGCAGTTGCCCCGTGAGGTACTGCCCTCTTCACCCGTGGAGCCGTCAGAGGCCCAAGAATCCGGTCCGAAGATTTACGTGGCTCGATTCGCTATCGATGGAGTGGAAGCAGCTCAGCGACCACCTGCGCAATTGTTGGCAGGGTTTGAGGGCCGCGAGTTGAGCTTCGCGGATCTCCAGCGAGTTGCCATCAGCGTGACGCAGCACTATCGGCAGCAGGGCTGGCTGCTGGCTCAGGCCTACCTGCCGCCGCAGGATGTCGAGGGCGGGGTGGTGCGTATTGTTGTGCTGCCCGGGGAGCTGGACAACATCGAGGTGGTGCCAGGGGATGGCGCGCGGCTGGGTGTGGAGCGAGCCAGGGCCAGGCTGTTACAGGCGGTCGAGCCCGGGCAGCCGCTGCAGGCCGACGCGTTGGAGCGCAGCCTGCTACTGCTCGACGATTTGCCCGGCGTGCGGGCGCAGGCGGCGCTGGCACCCGGTGGGCGGGTCGGCACCTCCAATCTGGATGTGCAACTGCTCGGCCAACCACTGTTGGCTGGCAGCCTGCAGCTGGATAACTACGGTTTGCAATCGACTGGCGAACATCGCCTGGGCGGTGAGCTGGTGCTGGCCGATCCGCTGGGCATTGGCGACCGCCTCGGCCTGCGTGCGCTTACGGCCGAGGATGATGGGCTTGCCAATGCCGCACTGTCCTACGACCTACCACTCAATAGCCAGGGGACGCGTCTGAATAGCTCGCTCAGCTACCTGGAGTACGAACTGGGCGAAGAGTTTCGCGCACTGGACGGCTTCGGCCGGGCAACGGTTCTCGAGCTGGGCATCAGCCACCCCTTGCTGCGTCAGCGTCGGCACAGCCTCTATCTGCAGGGTGGCTATGCCCATAAGCGCCTGACCGATGTGCTGGATGCCGTGGACAGCAATAGCCGCAAGCGGATTGATCTATTTACCCTCGGGGCCACCTACGAGCGCCTGGACAGTTGGGGCGGCTACAACAGCCTGAGCCTTGCTTACAGTCAGGGACACCTGGGGCTGCTGGACGATGCCGGGCAACTGCTCGACAGCGCGCCTGGCGGGTTGGGGCGGGCCGGTCATTTCGCCAAGCTCAATGCCAGCCTGATGCGCCTGCAGCCGCTCGCGCCGCAGTGGAGCCTCTATCTCGGGCTCAGTGGCCAGCGGGCGCTGGACAACCTCGACAGCGTGGAAAAATTCAGCCTCGGCGGCCCCTATGCGCTGCGCGCCTATCCTTCTGGCGAGGCGACGGGCGATCACGGCTGGCTGGCGGTGGCCGAGTTGCAGTGGCAAGTCAGGCCCTGGCTGATGTTGGGGCTGTTCAGCGACTTCGGCTGGGTGCAGTTCGACCAGCAGCACTCACCCCTGGACTCCGGCCCCTATGACCGTCACCTGCGATCAACCGGGCTCACCGCACGGCTTGGTCAGGGCAGTGGCCCACGCCTGTCGGCCAGCCTGGCCTGGCCGGGCGGTGACGACTCGCAAGTCGACCCCGGCCAGTCGCAACCACGCGGCTTTGTCGCCCTTAGTTACCACTTCTAATACTGGAGAGTCGTCATGGCCCGTCGCCAAGCTCGCAAGCCGCTGACCTCGTTGATCATCCGCCTCTCCGGTGGGCGTCGCCTGCGCCTGACCCTACGCCCGCGTCCGCGTATCAGCCGCGCGCTGCTGGTGCTGCTCGGCAGCGCCCTGGGCTGGCCAGCCTATGCCCTGGATGGCGCGGCGTTGCCCCAGGGCGGCCAGATTGCGGCCGGCCAGGCCACTATCAGTCAAAGCGGTGCCCATATGACCATCCGCCAGGGCAGCGACAAGGCGGTGCTCAACTGGCAGAGCTTCAATATCGGCAGCCAGGCCAAGGTCGAGTTCCAGCAACCCAGCAGCAGCTCGGTGGCGCTCAATCGGGTGGTGGGTAACCAGGCCAGCCAGATTTATGGCCAGCTCCAGGCCAACGGTCAGGTGTTTCTCAGCAACCCCAACGGCGTGGTGTTTGCCCCGGGCAGCCAGGTCAATGTCGGCGGCCTGGTGGCCACCACCCTGAGCCTGGGCGACCAGGACTTTATGCAGGGGCGCTACCAACTGGCGGGCGACTCGCAGGCTGAGGTCAGCAATGCCGGGCAGTTAACTGCAGGCGGTTCGGTGGCCCTGGTCGCTGCCACCGTACGCAATAGCGGCAGCATCCAGGCGGGCGGCGACGTGGCCCTGGCGGCCGGGCAGCGGGTCAGCCTGGATCTGCATGGCGACGGTCTGCTCAGCCTGAATGTGGAGGCCAGCGCCCTGCGCGGCCAGGTGGAGAATGGCGCGGCCATCCAGGCCTGCAACCAGGTGCTGCTTACCGCGGCGGCGGCGGACGACCTGATTGGCAGCGTGGTCAACAACAGCGGCATCGTCAAAGCCAGCGGGTTGAGCGTGGCAGGCGGCAAGATCAGCCTGAGCGGCGGCCTGGTCAGCCAGACCGGCACCCTGGATGCCAGCGGCGCAGCGGGTGGCCAGGTCGATATCAGCGCCCACACCCTGCAGGACACCGGCCAGACTCTGGCTGCAGGCAGCGGCGGCCAGGGCGGCAGCGTGCGCGTCGAGGCCCAGCAGATCACCCAGACCAGCAGCGCGTATATCAGCGTGGATGGTCAGGCCGGTGGTGGTGATATTCACCTGCAGGGTCTCAATCGTCTGCGGCTGCAAATTCAAGGCTTTCTCGTCCATCACGCGGATAAAATCGAAGCGCTCCTGGGTGTGCAGGCCCATTTCGGATGCTGCGGTCACGGATTGACTCATGGGTCTCCTTTCAAGGACATCGTTGGCATTGAAGGGCTTGGCGCACTTTCACA
>JBFJZW010000027.1:0-25780 GCA_041621875.1 Pseudomonas sp.
AACGGGTTCCCCCCAACCTGCCAAACCTGCAACACGGTTAGCACCGCCCAGTCTCGACCGCCACGCCGGGCTTGTGCAACGTCCTGTTCAGCTAGACGTCTAAAAACTACCCTCAGGCCACAGCTTTGGGCAGAATCGGGCGATGGCAAACTCACCGCTCGATTCGCAACACACCTCCGTCAGCGCCAGCATCACCCTGGCCGTACTGCATGCCGCCAGCCGCATGGGCTTGGTGCGCAGCCAGCTGATGCGCGAGTGCGGTCTGGACGACAGCCAGCTCAGCGACCCCGACGCCCGCGTGCCCTTCAGCACCCAGGAGCGCCTGTGGCAGGCGTTGAGCCGCATGCCCCATGGCGAACCCGGGCTGGCCCTGGGCAGCAACCTCGCCCCCGGCCCGTTCAGCGTGCTCGGTTACCTGCTACAGAGTAGCCCAACCCTGGGCGATGCCCTGGCCGCCGGGCTGCGTTACCAGCGTCTGGTCGGCGAAGGCGGCGAAGTCCAGCTGCGCGAACAGGACGATGAGTTGCAGCTGCTGTATCGGCCCCTGCACCCGGACCTGCCGGCCACCCGCACCCGGGTTCTGGCTTTGATGGCCTGTTGGGTGCAAATGTTCCAACCGCTGCTGGATAACTGGCAATTGCTGCGGGCCCAGTTCGTCCACACCCAGCCGGCCGATCTGCAGGCCTACCGGACAGTGTTCGCCTGCCCGCTGCAGTTTGCCGCCGCCGATTACGGCCTGGTTCTGCCCAGGACCCTGGCCGACGCGCCGCTGATCCAGGCCAACCCGCCACTGCAGAACCTGCTGCGTCAGCATGCCGAGGCCCTGCTCGCCCGTCTGCCCAGTGCCGGCCTGAGCGCCCGGGTGGTGGCCCTGCTCGGCGAACAGCTGGCCCGCGGCGAACCGGATCGCGCCGAGCTGGCGCGCCACCTGCACCTGAGCGAACGTACCCTGCAACGACGCCTGGCGGATGAGGGCTGCAATTACCAGCAACTGCTCAACGACACCCGCCGCCAACTGGCCGAGTACCACCTGAACAGCGGCAAACTGCCGGCCGCGGAAATAGCCCTGCTGCTGGGCTATTCCGAGCCCAGCGTCTTCTTCCGCGCCTTTCGTCAATGGACCGGGCTGACCCCGGGGGAATACCGCAGCCGGCAGCAGCGCGACTAGCGCTGTGGCGGGTCAGCGCTGGCCGGCCATGCCCTGTGCCTGGAGAAACGCCAGAAACGCCTCCCGCGAGCTATAGCGCGGGGTGTAGCCGAACCCCTGTTTCAGCCGGCTATTGCACAGCACCGGGCGATAGCGCAGAAAATCCAGCTGCTCCGGGCCGTACTGGCTCAGCCCCAGGGGTTTGAGCAGGCTCAGGGCGGCGCGTACCAGCCAGGCCGGCAGGGCGCGGTAGGGTTTGCCGAGCAGCGCGGCGATTTCCCGCAGCGACAATGCGCCATCGCCGGCCAGGTTGAAGATCCCCTCGCGCCGCTCGCGCAGACCGCGGCAGATGATCTCGATCACGTCCTGATCCCAGATAAACACGAAGCGGCTGTCGCTGCCGCGAATGCCCAGCACCGCGGGTTTCTTGAACAGGTCGCTGATCGGGTTGTTGACCTGCTTGCCGAGGATGGTGCCCGGACGCAGCACCAATTGCTTGAGCTGCGGCTGATGCAGACGCGCCTCCGCCAGCAACCGCTCGATCTCGAGCTTGTGCCGGGCATAGGCGAACTGGGCATGGCCGCGCAGGGGCTGGTCTTCGTCCAGCCATTCGGCATTGCGCGGATCATAGCCGTAGGCGGCCCCCGAACTGGTGACAATCAGCTGCTCGACGCCCTGGGCCACGGCCGCCTGCACGATCGCCCGGGTGCCGCCGACATCGATGGCGTGCAACTGCGCCTCGCTCATGCCCGGCGGCGGGGTGATTACCGAGGCCAGGTGCACGATGGCCTGGGGTTTGTGGCGAGCCACGCACTGCTGCACCGCCAGAGTCTGGCTGATATCCAGCAGCACCGGTTCGATATTGGCCGGCAGGACGCCACCGGGTTGGGCGCGAATATCGGCGGCAATCAGCGTCCATTGCGGCTGCTGGATGGCCAGCTGGTGGAGCAGTTGCTGGCCGATATAGCCGGCCGCACCGGTGATCAAGACACGCATGCAGTACTCCGGGCGCAGTCCTGCGCTGATTGGCTCGTGGATGTGCGGGTTGTCCGTGCAGCCTAGAATGGCGGCTGCCAGACGGCAGTGGCAGGCCGGGCCAGTGGCCGTGACCATTTGCGCCACGGGGCGGAATCTTTTGCCGGTGCGCCGCGCTATGCTTTGCACTTCGACTTATCAGCCCGGCCCAGGAGTAGCGCCATGCCCCGCAGGCAAACCGTTGGCCCTACGATCGCCATGCAGAGTGCCCGCCGATGACCTGGAAAGCCCTGTTGTCAGGCCTGGTCGCGCTGATCCAGCGGCACCCCGGGCTGGTGGCGATCTTCGGTTTTGCCTCGGGGCTGGCGAGTTTTATGCTGGTCGAACGCCAGGCCGAACTGGCCCGGGTACTGGCCACGGTAATGCTGGTCAGCTGGCTGTGGCTGATCCTGGAAAACATCCTGCGCGAGCGCATCGCCCAGTGGTTCGGTTTCCAGCTGCCGCCGCCCCTGCTGCGCTATGCGACCCAGATGATCCACCAGGAAAGCCTGTTCTTCGTCCTGCCGTTCTTCTTTATCACCACCACCTGGAACAGTGGCCAGGCGCTGTTCACCGGCCTGCTGGGGGCTGCGGCGCTGCTGTCGATCATCGACCCGCTGTATTACCGCTGGCTGGCCCCCAAGCGCTGGCTGTTTCTCGCCTATCACAGCCTGGCGCTGTTCGCCGTGCTGCTCACCGCGCTGCCGATCATCCTCAAGCTGACCACCCCGCAGAGTTACCAGCTGGCGTTGGCGGCGTCGGCGGTGCTGTCGTTCCCCTCGCTGTTCGCCATCATCACCGTGCAGCGCTGGTGGCGCGGCCTGCTGCTGGTCGGCCTGACCCTGGTGCTGGCCGCAGGCGGCTGGCTGGCGCGGGCCTGGGTGCCGCCGGCGACCCTGTGGCTGACCGAGGTGGCGGTGACCATCCAACTGGATAACCAGAACCGTGCCCCAGGGCAGAGCCTCAAGCTGATCAGCGTCGCCCAGTTGCGCAGCGAGGGGCTGTACGCCTATACCGCGATCAACGCCCCGCGCGGGCTGAGCGAGCGGATCTACCATGTCTGGCGACACGATAGCGGCGAGGTCGAGCGGATCGCCCTGGATATCCAGGGTGGGCGCAAGCAGGGCTATCGCGCCTGGACCCACAAGCAGAATTTCCCCGAGCAGCCGGTCGGCAACTGGCAGGTGCAGGTGCTTACCGAGGCCGGGCAGATGATCGGCGTGCTGCGTTTCAAGGTAACGGAGTAGCGGGTAGGTTGGCGTTGAGGAGCAAAGCGACGAAGCCCAACGCGACGGCAAATCTCTGTTGGGCTTCGCTGCGCTCAACACCAACCTACGGCTTACTGAGCAGCAGGTCGTAGCCGAACACCTAGCCGAAGAACCAGTAGCACACGCCGATGGCCGCGAGTATCCCGGCAAAGTCGGCCAGCAGCGCGCAGCCCACTGCATGGCGGGCGCGCTGGATGCCGACCGCGCCGAAATACACCGCCAGAACGTAGAAGGTGGTTTCGGTACTGCCCTGCACCGTCGCGGCCAACAGGGCGGGGAAGCTGTCGACGCCGAAGGTCTGCATGGTCTCGATCAGCATGGCTCGCGCCGCGCTGCCGGAGAAGGGCTTCATCAGCGCGGTGGGCAGGGCGTCGATAAAGCGGGTGTCCCAGCCCAGCCACTGGATCAGGCTGCGCACCCCGTCCAGGCCGAAATCCAGGGCCCCGGAGGCGCGCAATACGCCGATGGCACAGAGCATGGCCACCAGGTAGGGCAGCAGGTTCTTGGCCACCTCGAAGCCTTCCTTGGCCCCTTCGATAAAGCTCTCGTAGACCGGCACCCGGCGCAGCGCGCCGACCAGCAGAAACAGCAGAATCAGGCCGAACAGGGTGAGGTTGCCGAGTAGCGAGGAGAGGGCCGCCAGGGCCGTGCTCGACAACCCCGCCAGCAGCGCCATAAAGCCACCCAGCAGCAGCGCCCCGGGGATCAGGTAGGCCAGCACCACCGGGTCCCACAGACGCAGGCGCTGGACCAGGGCCACGGCCAGCAGCCCGGCCAGGCTGGAGGCGCAGGTGGCCAGCAGAATCGGCAGAAATACCAGGGTCGGGTCGGCTGCATCCTGCTGCACCCGGTACATAAAGATCGACACCGGCAGCAGGGTCAGGGACGAGGTATTGAGTACCAGAAAGAGGATTTGCGCGTTGCTCGCCACGGTCGCGCTGGGGTTGAGCTCCTGCAGGGCGCGCATGGCCTTGAGGCCGATCGGGGTGGCGGCATTGTCCAGGCCCAGGCCGTTGGCGGCGAAATTCAGGGTGATAAAGCCCAGCGCCGGGTGGCCGCGCGGCACTTCCGGCATCAGCCGCGCAAACAGCGGGCCGAGGGCGCGGCCGAGTAGATCGACCAGGCCGGCCTTTTCGGCGATGCGCAGAAAGCCCAGCCAGAGGGTCAGGGTGCCGAACAGCACCACCATGATTTCCACCGACAGCTTGGCCATGGCGAACAGACTTTCGACCATGGCAGCAAATACCGCCGGGTCGTCGCCCAGCAGCCAGCGCGCCAGGGCGGCGAGCGCGGCCACCACGAAAAATCCCAGCCACAAGCCGTTAAGCATGCCCCATCCCCCCTTAATGCGATGGGCGCGATGATAGCGCGGCTGGATGGAGCATGCTTGGCGGTGATAGGCGGGCCCACTGCCGAGCGTTAAGCCCGAACAGCACGGCCCGGAGCTTTAGCCCCGAGGGCGGCGGCCCATGATAAAGGAGACGATAAACAGCACCAGAAACACCACGAAGAGAATCTTCGCGATCCCGGTAGCCGTGCCGGCGATACCGCCGAAGCCCAGTACCGCGGCGACGATGGCGATGATCAGAAAGGTAATGGCCCAACTTAACATGGTCTTGCTCCTTGGCCGCGAGGGCCTGTTGACGTACGGGGCAGGCGTGCCGCCCCGTCAGGGGTCACTGCAGGGAGTGCTTGAGGGCGCGCATGCGGTCATGGTTGGCACGGACCTTGGGCATTTCTGCCGTCAGCAGCGCGTGCACGTCCGGTTCAGCGCTTTCCAGGGCATCCTCGAAGGCATGCAGGATGCGGTCTTCGGCTTCCTCCAGTTGCGCCACATAGGTGGCTTCCTTGTCGCTGGTCAGGGTCGCCTTGGTATCGGCATAGATCTGCCGCAGCTTGCCGGTGAAGGTGCCACCGCTGGCCGGGGTTTCCTGGTTGGCGGCGACCTTTACCGAGAGCGCGCGAATCAGCTCGCTCTTGCTCTGCGACATGTCGCGGAACAACACCTGCAGACGCACATCCTTCACTGCGTCGTGGGCATGTTGATAAAACTGCTGGCCGTCACGGGTGATTTCGATCAGTTCGTTCAGTTGCGCGGTCTTGTCAGTCATCTTGTAACTCCTGGGCGTGCATCGGCTGCACGCTATTGGGCGGGCTGAGCGGCCGCTGGGGCCGCTACCCGGATGCGTTAGCCGGCGACTTTCAAGGCGTCGGCATTGACTCCGCGAACGCCGCGAATATTGCGCGCGGTTTCGACGGCCAGTTGCTTCTGCGCGCTGCTCGAGACACTGCCGCCGAGGCTGACCTGGCCGTCCTTGGTGGTGACCGAGATGTCCAGGCCATCGAGGTTGCGGTTGTAGATAAAGCTGGATTTCACCTTGCTGGTGATCCAGGTATCGCTGATGGCCTGGCCGGCATCATCGGCGGCGTTCTGGGTCTTGGCAGCGGCAGTGGCGTCGCCGCTGACGCGGATCTGGTTATCGACCTTGCGCACGCCATCGGTATTGCTCGCCAGGCTGCCGGCCAGATCCTTGGCGGCCTGGTTCTGAGCATCACCGCTGAGGGTGACGTGGCCATTGTCGGCCTTCACCTTGATATCCAGACCCTCGGTGTTGCTGTTCCACAGCAGCTTGGATTTCACCGTGGCCACCATGGTGGCGTCGTTGAAACGCTGCGCCATGGTCGGTTTGCTGCTGGTCTGGCTTTCGACGTTGGGGTCGACCTTGAGCTGGTTATCGACCTTGGTCACGCCTTCGATGCCCAGGGCCAGTTGCTCAGCCAGATCGCGCTCGACGTCGGTTTCGACGCTGCCGGTGAGCTTGGCACTGCCGTTTTCCACGTCCACGTCGATGGTGAAGGGATTGAGGTGGCGATTGAGGGCGAAGGTGGTCCAGATCGAGCCTTCCTGACGAGCCTCGTTAAGCTGACGGCTGGTATCGCCCTCGGCGGCGAAGGCACTGAAGGGCATCAGGCCGATCAGACCTGCGGTTGCGGTGGCCAGGGCCAGAGTTTTCAATTTATGCATGGCAGTTTCTCCAGTGAGTAACAATCAATCGGCCGCCTGTCGCAGCCGTTACCCATACTTCGCAAGCCCCATGCCAGCTTAAAACAATAAAAAAGCCATTATTTATCAGCCACTTACCCAAACCACCCAACAACCTCTGGCGTGCAGCTTGCATGATCACCCAACCCGCGCCGTGCAACTTGCACGACATCCAGAGGACTAAACCTTTGCACTCGGTTTGATGGAGAAGGATATGCACGCAACGGCAATGGAGCAGAGCAACGGGCGCATTCTGCTGGTCGATGACGAGTCGGCCATTCTGCGTACTTTTCGTTATTGCCTGGAGGACCAGGGCTATCGGGTCAGCACGGCCACGAACGCGGCCCAGGCCCATGCCTTGCTGCTGCGTCAGGTCTTCGACCTGTGCTTTCTCGACCTGCGTCTGGGTGCGGACGATGGCCTCGAAGTCCTGGCGCAGATGCGCCTGCAGGCCCCCTGGATGCGGGTGGTGATCGTCACCGCCCATTCGGCAGTGGACAGCGCTGTGGATGCCATCCAGGCCGGTGCCGCGGACTATCTGGTCAAGCCTTGCAGCCCCGAACAACTGCGCCTGGCCGCCGCCAAGCAGCTGGAAGCACGGCAGATGGTCGAGCGCCTCGAAAGCCTGGAAGGCTATGTGCGCAAGCCCGGCACCGACCTCGACTCGCAGAGCCCGGCGCTGATGGCAGTGCTGGAGACCGCCCGACAGGTGGCCGACACCGATGCCAATATCCTGATCCTCGGCGAATCCGGCACCGGCAAGGGCGAACTGGCCCAGGCCATCCACCGCTGGAGCAAGCGCGCGAAGAAGACCTGCGTGACCATCAATTGCCCGTCGCTGAGCGCCGAACTGCTCGAGAGCGAGCTGTTCGGCCACAGCCGCGGGGCCTTGACCGGGGCCAGCGCGAGTACCCTGGGGCGGGTCAACCCGGCCGATGGCGGCAGCCTGTTTCTCGACGAGATCGGCGATTTTCCGCTGATCCTGCAGCCCAAGCTGCTGCGTTTTATCCAGGACAAGGCCTACGAGCGCATCGGCGACCCGGTGACCCGCCAGGCCGACGTGCGGATACTCGCGGCCACCAACCTCAATCTGGACGAGATGGTGCGCGAGGGACGCTTTCGCGAAGACCTGCTGTACCGTCTGAATGTCATCACCCTGACCCTGCCGCCCTTGCGCGAGCGCCGCGAGGATATCCCCGACCTGGCCGAGCGCTTTCTCGCCCGCTTCGTGGTCGAATATGCCCGCCCCGCGCGCAACTTCAGCGACGACGCGCGCGCGGCGCTGCTGGAGTACCCCTGGCCGGGCAATATCCGCGAGCTGCGCAATGTGATCGAGCGCGCTAGCATTATCTGCGCCGAGGAACTGGTTCAGGTCAGCCACCTGGGGCTGAGCGTAGCCCACGGCCACAGCCAGCCCCAGGTCGGCGATCAGCTGAGCCTGGAGGCGCTGGAGAGGGCCCATATCAGCGCCATCCTGGCCAGCTGCGAGAGCCTCGATCAGGCCGCCAAAACCCTCGGTATCGACGCCTCGACCCTGTACCGCAAGCGCAAGCAGCTGAGCCTGTGACCCTGCGCAACCGCCTGCTGCTGAGCAGCGGCGCGCTGCTGACGGTGGCGCTGATCGGCCTGTTGCTGGGGATCTTCAGCGTACTGCAGCTGACTCAGGTGCAGAGCCAGGCGATGCAGCGCAACCTGCAGATCATCGATGCCAGCCTGGGCCTGCGTCAGGAACAGGGCAAGCAGGTGCTCCTGCTGCTGGCGGAAGACCTCGACCGGGCTGCGCTCGAGGCCTCCGACCAGCGCTTCCGGCAATGGCTGCAGCGCGCCGAAGAGAGTGCGATGGACGCCAGCGACCGCCAGGCCATTGCCCAGATCGAGCGCGCCTACGCCCAGTTCGACGAGCTGCTGGCCAAGCCGCTCACCGTGCGCCGCGAGCTGCTCAGCAATGACCAGTTCGGTCAGACCATGGACCTCCTCAGCGAACGTATCAATGCCGTGCAGCTGCGCTATGTCGCCGCCGTGGATCAGGCGGAGGCCGTTTCGCGGCAGCGCGCCTGGCTGATCGCCGGGTTACTCGGGCTGATTGGCCTGGCCATGCTGCTGATCGGTTTCGTCACCGCCCACGGCATTGCCCAACGCTTCGGCCAACCGATCGAAGTCCTCGCGCGCGCCGCCGACCAGATTGGCCAGGGCGACTTTCAGGTCACCCTGCCGGTCACCCCGGTGGCGGAGATGTCCGCCCTGAGCCAGCGTTTCGGCTTGATGGCCGAGGCCCTGCGCGAATTCAGGAACAGCGACGTCGAAGCCCTGCAGGCCGAACAGCACCGCCTGCAGGCGGTGCTCGACAGCATCGACGATGGCCTGCTGATCTTCGACAGCCAGGGCCGCATCGAACACTTCAACCCGGTGGCGCGGCGGCAGCTGTGCTGGGACGCGCAGTACCTGGGCCGCGAACTCGGCGAGGCGCTGCAGCGTCCCGAGCTGAGCACGCAACTGCGGCAGGTCCTGCAGGGCGAAAGCCTGGATGGCGAACTGGACGACCTGCAGATCGAGGTCGCCGGCGAAAAGCGCCTGCTGGCCTACAGCCTGTCGGCGGTCAGTCACAGCGAGGGAGCCTTTATGTGCGCGGTGATGGTGCTGCGCGATGTTACCGAGCTGCGTATGTTCGAGCGGGTGCGCAGCGAGTTCGTGCTGCGCGCCTCCCACGAACTGCGCACCCCGGTCACCGGCATGCTGATGGCCTTGTCCCTGCTGCAGGAACGCCTGGATTTCCCGCCAGGCTCCCGCGAGGCGGACCTGCTGAGTACCCTCGATGAGGAAATGCACCGGCTGTTGCGGCTGATCAACGACCTGCTGGACTTCTCGCGCTATCAGAACGGCCTGCAAAGCCTGGCGCTGTCGAGTCAGGCCCTCGAGCCGCTGCTGCGGCAGGCTCAACAGCGCTTCAGCGCCCAGGCCGACGAGCTGGGGGTGGCCATCACCATCCAGCTGCAGGACGAGCTGCCGTCGCTGCAGATCGACCCGCTGCAGATCGAACGGATTCTCGACAACCTGATCGGCAATGCCCTGCGCCACAGCCAACCGGGCGGCGAGGTCCGCCTGCAGGCCAGCCCCCAGGGCGCACGGGTGCTGATCAGCGTGGAGGACAACGGCGAGGGCATTGCCCATAACCGCCAAGCGCGGATCTTCGAGCCCTTCGTCCAGTTCGGCCAGCGCCGCGGTGCGGCCGGCCTGGGCCTGGCCCTGTGCAAGGAAATCGCCCAGTTGCACGGCGGCCAGATCGGCGTGCGCTCGCAGGTCGGCCAGGGTGCGCAGTTCTACCTGCTATTGCCGGTCTCACCCGACTCGGCGGCGACAAGCCCATCGCCGCCGGCTTAAGCGAGCGGCGCTGGCGCATCAGGCGGGGATTTTTGCTTAAGGCTTCAGTTCCGCATCTGCTGATTGAGCACCAGCAGCAAGGCAGCGGTTTCGGCATCCGGCTCGCCGTCGTAGTTGGCCTGGCGGTATTTCATCTGGAAGGCGGCGAGCACATTGCGCGTGGCCCTATCCAGCTCGCCGTGCTCCGCCACCTCATAACCCTGGCGCGCCAGTTGCGCCTGGAACCAGGCCACGCTGGGCAGGCTGGCGCTAAACAGCGCCTGCTGGCGGGCCACCGCGGCGGCGTCCGGCCAGGGCAGCAGACCGGCCTCGGCCAGGCGTTTCCAGGGGAACAGCGGGCCGGGGTCGACCTTGCGCTGCGGGGCGATATCGCTGTGGGCGATGATGCTGCCGAGGGGCAACTGATGGCGCTGCACGATGTCCTTGAGCAGCGGGATCAGCGCCTCGATCTGCGCCGGGGCGAAGGGCTGCCAGTAACGTCCGTTAGGGCCCTGGTAAAAGCCCTGGTTGACCAGTTCGATACCGATGGTGGTGCCGTTGAGCCAGGTGCGTCCCTGCCATTGGCTGACGCCGGCATGCCAGGCGCGACGGTCCTCATCGACCAGACGGTAGATGGTCGCGGGGCTGTCGCCGATCAGGTAATGGCTGCTCACCTCGCCCTCGGTCAGCAGCTGCAGGGAGCGCGCCAGGTCGGTGGAGGTGTAGTGCAGGACGATGTACTGCACCCGGCTGTTCTGGCCGACGGCACTGTAGCGGGTATCGATGCGCGGGCCGCTGGCGCAGCCGGCGAGCAGGACGAGACAGAGGGCAAGGCAGACAAATCTCATGGGTTGATATGCAACACGCTTTGCAGGTTGTCCAGCAGCATGTCGACGCTGAGCATGATCAACAGCATGCCCATCAGTCGCTCCACTGCGGTCAGCCCGCGGGGTCCGAGGAAGCGCTGCAGCCACGAAGCCTGCAGCAGGATAAATGCGGTCGCCGCCCAGGCCAGCAGCAGCGCGGCGTAGAGTTCCCAGAGCGGCCCTTCATGGGTATTGCGCAGGGTCATCAGCACGGCCAGGGCCGAAGGCCCTGCCACCGCCGGCGTGGCCAGCGGCACCAGCATGGGCTCGCCATCCGGTACATCGCCGAGCACGCCTTGCGGGCCGGGAAAGATCAGGCGCATGGCGATCACGAACAGGATGATACCGCCGGCGATCGCGGTTGCCTCCCTCGACAGGCCGAGGGCGCTGAGCACTTTGTCACCAAAGGTAAGAAACAGCAGGAGCAGGGCCAGGGCGAACAGCAATTCGCGCGCGGCGACCCACAGGCGGCGCTTGGCCGGCACGTTCTTCAGGGCGGCAATAAAGATGGCGATATTGCCGAAGGGGTCGGTGACCAGAAAAAGCAGTACGGCGATGCCGAAAATATCCATGGGCGAACTCCTCAACAGGTTGTCGCAGTCTAGTGGCCCATACGGCGAGTGGGTTAACTCAAGTGCGGATGAGTGCGATTCTGAGACAAGGCGCTGCGACGCAGTATCGGGGTATCAGGAGCCGAAACTGACTCATGGCACTCGCCACACAGGCCACCAGGGGATAACACGCCTTTGGTGCGGCAGATTACTAACGCCGGTCCCGCGCCAGCGGCAGGGGCACATCCGCCCTGCTAGAATAAAGCGCTACATGAGCCCTGGCTCTGTATAACTATTGTATGGAGCTGGAGGCCCGCCCTATGCGCGCGCTGTTGTGGTTCAAGCAGGATCTGCGCCTCGACGATCATCCCGCGCTGCAGGCCGGGCTGAATGCCGAATGCCTGTTGCCCGTCTATATCCTGGAGCCGCGGCAATGGCAGGCGACCACCTTCGGCATGCGCCGCATGGGCGTGCACCGCACGCGCTTCCTGCTGGAAAGCCTGGCGGCCCTGGATGGCGAATTGCGCCGGCGCGGCTCGCAGTTGCTGGTGCTCGAAGGCGAACCCGAGCAACTTATCCCGCAGCTGGTGAGCCGTTTCGAGCTGCAACAGGTAGTGACCCTGGAGGAAATCGCCCCGGACGAGCAAGCCCAGATTGCCCGGGTGGCCGCCAGCCTCGGCGCGGTGCCGCTGTTGCAGGCTCCGACCAATAACCTGCTGCGCCGGGAAGAATTGCCCTGCAGCCTGGCGCAGTTGCCCGCGGTGTTCAGCCGCTTCCGCGCGCTGACCGAGGAACGCCTGCAGGTGTTTCAGCCACGCCATGCCCCGGACCATCTGCCGCCCCTGCCGGATGGCGCGCAGGCCCTGCTGCAGCCCATCCCGAGCCTGTCGCGACTGGGCCTGGGAGAGCCGCTCAGCGTGCCCGCCAGTGCCTTCCCCTTCGCCGGCGGCGAGCCCGCCGCCCTGGCACGGCTGCGCGACTACCTGTGGAAGAGCCAGGGCGTGCGCCAGTACAAGGACACCCGTAACGGCCTGATCGGCACCGAGTATTCCTCGAAGTTCTCGCCCTGGCTGGCCAACGGCAGCCTCTCCGCCCGCCGGGTGGTGGCGGAATTACGCCGTCACGAGGCACAGTTCAGCCGTAATGAGTCGACCCAGTGCTTATGGGTGGAGATGCTCTGGCGCGACTTCTTCCGCTGGACCCTCGCGCGGCATGGCGCGGCCCTGTTCCAGGCCACGGGGCTGAAGGGCGGCGAAGCCGCGCCGCGGCCACTCGACCGGCGCTTTCAGGCCTGGTGCCAGGGCTATACCGGCATGCCCCTGGTGGACGCCAATATGCGCGAGCTGGCGGCGACCGGCTTTATCTCCAACCGCGGCCGCCAGGTGGTCGCCAGCTACCTGATCCATGATCTGCAGCAGGATTGGCGCTATGGCGCGGCCTGGTTCGAGGAGCACCTGATCGACTATGACCCGGCCAGTAACTGGGGCAACTGGGCTTACCTGGCCGGGGTCGGCAATGACCCGCGGCAACAGCGGGTCTTCAATGCCCTGCGTCAGGCCCGCCAATACGACCCCGAGGCGCATTACGTCAGCCTCTGGCTACCGGAGCTGCGCGACGTGCCGCAGGCCTTGCGACATACGCCGTTCCTGCTTGCCGACGGACAGCTGCGCCGCCTTGGCTACCCTCAACTGCCGACTATCCCGGAGAGCTGGAAGCCCTATCTGCACCATGTCGCCTGATGCCCCGGCGCTGTTTCGAAGGCCGCAACGGGCGCGCCCTCAACCCAGTTCGATGCGGTTGCGTCCGCCGCTCTTGGCACGGTAGAGGGCCTGGTCGGCACGCTCGAACACCTTGTCGCTGCTGTCCGCGTCCAGGTTGAAGGCACTGAGGCCGGCCGACAGGGTGATCACCACCCGTTCGCCGCGGAAGTGGAAGGGGCACTGCTCGACCCCGTCGAGCAGGGTCTGCAGCAGTTGCCGACCGCCGTCCAGTGGGGTACTGGGAATCAGCAGGACGAACTCCTCGCCGCCGAAGCGGGCGATAAAGTCGGTCTTGCGCATGCGTTTAGCCAGTTCGCCGGCGATGATTTTCAGCACCTTGTCGCCGGCCAGGTGGCCATAGCTGTCGTTGATGCGCTTGAAGTGGTCGATGTCCAGCACCGCCAGCAGCAGTTCGCCGCCATAGCGCTTCCAGCGCGCCATCTCCAGCTCCAGACGTTCGCTCCAGCCGGCACGGTTGGCCAGGCCGGTCAGCGGGTCGATCAGGGCTTTCTGCCGCTGTTCCTCCAGGTGGTCGCGGAAGTTCTGCGCCTCCTGCTCCATCTCGCTGACTTTCTGCCCCAGCGCCTGCAGCCGCTGGGCCACCTCTTCCTCGCGGCCATCACGATGGCGCTGGTGTTCGCTGACGGTCTGCAGCAGACCATCCAGACGTGTCTCCAGGGCCTGCTTGAGGCGCGGCAGGTCGGCCGCCTCCTGCACGCTGGCTTGCAGGCTGCTGACCTGCTCGCGCAATTCCAGGTTGAAGCTGCGCGCGCTTTCCACCGATTCGCTGTAGCCCTCGTGGGCTTCGTTGAGGGTGCCGAGAAATGCGGCCAGGCGCTCATTGAGCTGCTTCAGGTAGCTGGCGAACTCGCGCTGACCGCTGTCGGTCACCGCCAGCACCAGCACGGCCAGGTCATCCAGCACGGGCACCAGCTCGTACCAGTTCAGGCCGCCACGTACCCGTTGGCGCAGGGCATCGCCCTGGGGACGGTGGTAGGCCGGCAGCTCCAGTTCGTCAAGCAGACCCAGCAGGCTGTCGCCTATATGCGGAGCCACGGCGCTATAGCCGGGCTCGGGACGCTCCGGCAGGGCATAGCTCGGGTCGTCCGCGTCCGGGATTGACGCAGTTGTTTCAGCTGTCAGTGCGGCGCGCGGCACTACTAAGGCCGCAGACTGCGGCTCGGGCTCAGCACCTACCCCGACAGCTGCTGGTGCAGACAGCTCGCGGCCCGAGCATAGCGGAGCCTCGGTAGGCTGTTGCGGGGTTTCAGGCTGGGCCACTGCAGCGGGGCCGGGTACGGCTGGCGGCACCCTATCGCTCGGTGCCGGCTCGCTGCCAGCAGGGCTGCCGGATGCAGCCTCCTTGCCGCCAAACAGACGCTGGAGAAAACCTGGGCGCTCCGCACCGGGCTCAGCCTCAAGCGCCGCCAGGGCTTGCTGCTGCAGGCTAGCTAATTCACTGAGCAGCGCAGGCAGTTCGCGCGGCTGGCTGGCACGTTCCTCGATGCGCTTGGCAAATTGCTTGAGCGCTTTGCGCACCTCTCGCGGGGGATCCAGGGCGAGCAACTGGGCGGTCAGGTTGCTGACCCCGGAGATATTCTGTGTGACCCGCTCCTGGCGGCGCTTTTCCGAATCCAGTACGGCTTTTTCCAGGCGCGGAATCAGGGCTCCCAGGCCGCTGTCGATATCGTCGCGGCGCAGGATGTCGCGCAGTTCCTGCATGCATTGGTCGACGGACTTGTCGCTGCCTTCGGCGGCCAGGGAGCTGCGTACCAGGCCGCGCCTGAGCAGGTCGAGGCGGGCTTCCCAGCGGCGTTCCAGTTGTTCCTGTTGCTCCAGGCTTTGCAGGTATTTGCTTTTCCAGCGCTGGGCATCGTCGGTCATGGTTGCGCTTCGCTATTAGGGCTCTATCAGCATAGGCGTTGGCGGGCTGCAGAGTGAACTGGGCAAGCGAATCTGCATGGCCACGGGCAGGTGATCGGAAATCGCGTGTGACAGTACTTCACAGCGCTCCAGTTGCAAGCCCGAGCTGAGCAGGATGTGATCGAGACAGCGTTGCGGTTGCCAGCTGGGGAAGGTGGCTTCGATCTGCGGTGCCAGCAGGCCGAGGTCGCGCAGCGGTGAATGCTCCAGCAGGTCGTTGGCGTGAGTATTCATATCGCCCATCAGCACCTGGTGCCGATAGTCGCCGATCAGTTCGCGGATATAGGCCAGCTGACGGGTGCGGGTGCGCGCGCCCAGGGCCAGATGCATCATCACCACCACGATGGCCTCGTCCCCTTCGCCCAGACGCACCAGAATCGCGCCCCGGCCGGCTGGACCGGGCAATGGATGATCTTCCAGCAGGGTCGGGCGCAGGCGGCTGAGTACGCCGTTGCTGTGCTGGGCAAAACGCCCGAGGTTACGATTGAGCTGCTGGTACCAGTAGGGGAAGGCCCCCAGATGGGCCAGGTGCTCGACCTGATTGACGTAGCCCGAGCGCAGGCTGCCGCCATCGACCTCCTGCAGGGCGACCAGGTCGAAGTCGCCGAGCATGTTGCCAATCCGTTGCAGGTTGCCGGCACGCCCCGCATGGGGCAGCAGGTGCTGCCAGCTGCGGGTCAGGTAGTGGTGATAGCGCTGGGTGCTGATGCCGACCTGGATATTGAAGCTGAGCAGGCGCAGGCAGCCATCGCTGGGCCAGTCGCCGACGGGCGCACAAGCCGAGTTGACCCGCGGGTCGCACAGGCCAACCGTGCGGCTGGCGGGACGGCGGCGCAGCATCGGCGCGGCCGTCGCTTACTGGCTCGCGCGCTCTTTGCCGATCAGGTGATCGGCCACCTGCAGCACCTGCTGCGGGCCACCGGCGCTGCCGATGTCGAAGCGGTATTTGCCATTGACCACCATCACCGGCACACCGCTAATTTGGTAGGCCATGGCCAGCTTCTTGGCCTTCTCCAGCTGGCTTTTCACCCCGAAGGAGTTGTAGGTCTTGAGAAAGGCCTCCTTGTCGATGCCCTCGCTGGCGAGGAAGTCGGCCATCTCTTCCGGGGTAGCGAGTTTCTTGCCCTGCTTGTGGATGCCGTCGAATACGGCGGCGTGCACCTTGTGCTCGGCCTTCATCGCCTCGAGGGTGATAAACAGCTGGCCGTGGACGTTCCACATGCCGCCGAACAGGGCCGGGACGCGCACGAAATTGACGTCCTCCGGCAGCTGCTCGACCCAGGGATTGAGGGTCGACTCGAACTGGTAGCAATGGCCACAGCCATACCAGAACAGCTCGACCACTTCGATCTTGCCTGGTTTGGCAATCTGTACCGGATTGTTCAGCTCGACATACTGCTTGCCGGCTTCGAATTCGGCATGGGCAGCCGTCGCGCCAAACAGGCTGGCCGCCATCAGGGTGGCACTGAGGATCAGGTTACGCATGCGTTACTCCTTGGTTATAAACGGTGCGCAGTGACGAACCTTGGTTCGACCAGCGGGGTACAGGCGGGTTCAATCTATTGTAGCGATGCCTGCAACGAAAATGGGTGGCCTAAGCCACCCATTTTCTACTACAGGATTTTGCCTGCTGGCGCGATCAGTGCAGGCCTTGCACGAAGCTGGAAACCGCTTCGATATCCTTGTTGCTCAGCTTGGCCGCAATGGCGCGCATGATCATGCTGTCGCCATCGTTGGTACGGTTGCCTTCGCGGAAGTCGGTCAGCTGCTTGGCCAGGTAGGTCGCGTGCTGGCCACCCAGTTTCGGGTAACCGGCGGCCGCCAGGCCGGCACCATTCGGCGAGTGGCAACCGATACAGGCTGGCATGCCTTCGGCAAGCTTGCCGCCGCGGAACAGCGCTTCGCCGCGCTCGATCAATTTCGGATCGGCTGCGCCGACGCTCATCTGCTGGCTGGCGAAGTACGCGGAAATGTCGGCCATATCCTGATCGCTGAGGTTGTCCAGCAAGCCGGTCATCTCGACGATCGGGCGGGCACCGGACTTGATGTCCTGCAACTGCTTGAGCAAGTAACGTTCGCCTTGCCCGGCCAGCTTGGGGAAGTTCGGGGCAGCACTGTTGCCATCAGCACTATGGCAGGCACCACATACGACAACCTTGGCCTGACCGGCTTCGGCGTCGCCTGCGGCGTGGGCCAGGCCGGAAAGGCCCAGGGTCAACAGCAGACTCACGATTACTTTGTTCATCAGCTAATCCAATTTACGGCTAAGAGAAAGAGTTTATAAGCCGGGCTTACTCGGTCATCAACTTGATGACAGCTTGGTAATCCTCGGCCGAGCAGTCCATGCACAGACCGCGTGGCGGCATGGCCCCAAGACCATTGGTCACGCTCAGCACCAATGCGTCCATACCTTTGGCCAAACGCGGCTCCCAGGCAGCCTTGTCGCCTTTCTGCGGCGCGGTTGGGATCTGCCCGTTGTGGCACACGCCGCATGCGCGGGCGTACACGGCTTCCGGGTCTTGTGCGGCCTGGGCATTGAACGAGAGCATCAGTACACCGGCCACAATCAGCATTTTTTTCATCAGATCAACCTCATCAGGGAGGGGAACGTACCGCGTTCTTTGCGCGGATGATCTAAATCGTTCCCGTGAACACTTATCCAGCGGATGGGAGAAAGCGCACACAAAATCTGCGCCATTATATACTGGCGTCATTGAAACTGAAACGACGCAGCTTGCCGCGCTGCATGTTGCAAGGCAGCCTGCGCGCTTATGTCGCAAGGGCAGCGCGCCTGCAACGCCCCTATACGCACGCCCTCACGGATACCCAGATGCAAGCCAAGAACCCCATTATCGGCCTGTGCCAACAGGCCAGCTTTCTTATCAGTGCCGCCAAGGTCGACCAATGCCCGGAAGATTTCGGCCATGAAGTGGCCTTCGCCGGGCGCTCCAACGCCGGCAAGTCCAGCGCCCTGAATACCCTGACCCACGCCAGCCTGGCGCGTACCTCGAAGACCCCGGGGCGCACCCAGCTGCTCAATTTCTTCCGCCTCGACGACGAGCGTCGCCTGGTCGACCTGCCGGGCTATGGCTACGCCAAGGTGCCGATCCCGCTGAAGCTGCACTGGCAGAAACACCTGGAAGCCTATCTGGGCAGCCGCGAGAGCCTGCGCGGACTGATGCTGATGATGGATATCCGTCACCCGCTGACCGAATTCGACATCCTTATGCTGGACTGGGCGACGGCCAGCGAGATGCCCATGCATATCCTTCTGACCAAGGCCGACAAGCTGGCCTTCGGCGCAGCCAAGACCGCCCTGCTCAAGGTCCAGCAGGATATTCGCAAGGGCTGGGGCGAGCGGGTCAGCATTCAGCTGTTTTCCGCCCCCAAACGCATGGGGATCGAAGATGCCCAGGCGGTGCTGGCCGAATGGCTGCAACTGGGCGAGTTCGCCCTGCCGGATGATGAGCAAGCCGAAGCCTGATCAAGGTCGCCAGGGACGGCGAAGATAAAAAATTGCCGGGAGCAATTTTTAACGCTGTGCACGCAGGGTGGCAGCCATGGCTGGCAAGCCAAAAAAAACCCCGAACTTCTTATGGGGGAGGGAAGTTCGGGGTTTAAGTGTCTGAACCGCTAGGGCGGGGGTTCAGATGTCTGCCAACACTTAACACAACAAGGAGCATTGAAGGCTTTATGGGCCATTCGTAGTTTCTGACTGCCTGGCCTAAAGCAAAGTTCAGCCTTTTTCTTAAATCTATTAATTATAAAAAACAACCAATCAATTCTATTTTATTCCTTGCGAGGCCTGGACCGCGCCCCGCAGCACCGCTCACTGGCCGATCAATGCGCCTCGTCCCAGTTGTTGCCCACGCCCACCTCCACCAGTAATGGCACATCCAGCTCGGCGGCCGCGCTCATCAGCGCCTTGATCCGTTCGCTGACCTGCTCGAGCAGATCCTCGCGCACCTCCAGCACCAGTTCATCGTGCACCTGCAGAATCACCTTGGCATCCAGGCCGGATTCGCTCAGCCAGTTGTCCACCGTGACCATGGCGCGCTTGATGATGTCCGCCGCGGTGCCTTGCATCGGCGCATTGATCGCCGTGCGCTCGGCGGCCTTGCGCAGCCCCTGGTTCTTGGCATGGATATCCGGCAGATACAGGCGGCGGCCGAACAGGGTTTCCACATAGCCCTGCTCAGCCGCCTGCTCACGGGTGCGCTCCATATAAGCCAGCACACCGGGATAACGGTGGAAATACACATCGATATAGGCCTGGGCCTGTTTGCGGTCGCAGCCGATCTGCTTGGCCAGGCCGAAGGCGCTCATGCCGTAGATCAGACCGAAGTTGATCGCCTTGGCACTGCGCCGCTGATCGCTGCTGACTTCATCCAGCGGCACGCCGAACACCTCGGCCGCAGTGGCCTTGTGCACGTCGCGGCCGTGGCGGAAGGCATCCAGCAGACTCTCGTCCTTGGCCAGGTGGGCCATGATGCGCAACTCAATCTGCGAATAGTCCGCCGCCAGCAGCCGGTAGCCCTTGGGCGCGACGAAAGCCTGGCGAATGCGCCGGCCCTCGGCGGTGCGGATCGGGATGTTCTGCAGGTTCGGATCGGTGGACGACAAGCGCCCGGTGGCGGCCACCGCCTGGTGGTAGCTGGTATGGATGCGCCCGGTGCGCGGGTTGATCTGCTCCGGCAAACGGTCGGTGTAGGTGCTCTTGAGCTTGCTCAAGGTACGGTACTGCATCAGCACCTTGGGCAGTTCGAAGTCCTGCTCGGCCAATTCGGCCAGCACCGCTTCGGCAGTCGACGCCTGGCCCTTGGCGGTCTTGCTGATCACCGGCAGGCCGAGTTTCTCGTAGAGAATCACCCCCAGCTGCTTGGGCGAGGCCAGGTTGAATTCCTCGCCGGCGATCTCAAAGGCCTGACGCTCCAGGGCCACCAGTTTTTCTCCCAGCTCGTTGCTTTGCAGGCCAAGCAGCTTGGCATCCACCAGCGCGCCCTGGCGCTCGATACGCGCCAGCACCGGCACCAGCGGCATTTCGATTTCCTGTAGCACCTTGGCCAGGCTCGGCTCGGCCGAGAGCTTGGCCCACAAGTGCTGGTGCAGACGCAGGGTCACGTCGGCATCCTCGGCGGCATAGGGCGCGGCCTGGGCCAGATCGATCTGGTCGAAGGTCAGCTGCTTGGCCCCTTTGCCGGCGATGTCCTCGAAACGAATGTTGCTGTGGTCGAGGTACTTGAGCGCCAGGCTGTCCATATCGTGGCGGGTGGCGGTGGAGTCCAGCACGTAGGATTCGAGCATGGTGTCGAAGGCCACGCCCTGCACCGCGATGGGCGTCGAGGCATTGGCGAGAATATTGATGTCGTACTTGGCGTGCTGACCGACCTTGGCCTTGTTCGGGTCTTCGAGAATCGGCTTTAGCGCCTGCAGCACCGCATCGCGATCGAGCTGAGTCGGCACGCCCATATAGCTGTGAGCGACCGGAATATACGCAGCCTCACCGGCCTTGACCGCAAAGGACAAGCCGACCAACTGGGCCTTTTGCGCATCCAGGCCGGTGGTTTCGGTATCGAAGGCGATCAGCTCGGCGTTGCCCAGCTTCTCCAGCCACTCGTCGAACTGCGCCTGCTCGAGGATGCACTGGTAATCGCCAAGGGGCGGCGTAGCGGGTGCAACAGCGTCGGCTTCGTCGGCAACCGGCACGGCTGCAGTGACCTCGGGCGCGGCGCTGGCGCTGGACGTCAGGGCGAACAGATCGTCGCCAGCCGGCACGGCCTGCGGTTTAACCGCCGCGGCCGGGTTGCTACGCAGCAGTTCTTCGCGCCAGCTCTTGAACTCCAGTTCGGCATACAGCTCCACCAGCGCCGGTACATCCATCTGGCCGGGGTGCAGCGCGTCGATCTGGATATTCAGCGGCACATCGAGCTTGATGGTGGCCAGCTCGTAGGACAGGTAGGCCATGTCGCGGTGCTCTTCGAGCTTGGCCGGCAGGGTCTTGGCCCCGCGGATCGGCAGTTGTGGCACCTTGTCGAGGTTGGCGTAGAGCACATCGAGGCCGCCGCCGACACCGACCAGCAGGCCCAGGGCGGTTTTTTCGCCCACGCCGGGGACGCCGGGAATGTTGTCGACCTTGTCGCCCATCAGCGCCAGGTAATCGATGATCAGCTCGGGACCGACACCGAATTTCGCTTTCACGCCATCGATGTCGTAGACGCTACCGGTCATGGTGTTGACCAGGGTAACGTGCGGGCAGACCAGTTGCGCCATGTCCTTGTCGCCGGTGGAGATCACCACGTCGCGGCCCTCGCCGGCGCACTGCCGGGCCAGGGTGCCGATCACGTCGTCGGCCTCCACGCCTTCGACGCACAGCAGCGGGTAACCCAGGGCTTTGACGCTGGCGTGCAGCGGCTCGATCTGCACCCGCAGCTCGTCCGGCATGGACGGGCGATTGGCCTTGTACTCGGCGAACAGCGCGTCGCGGAAGGTGCCGCCCTTGGCGTCGAACACCACCGCGAAGGGACTGTCCGGGTACTGCTTGCGCAGGCTCTTGAGCATATTCAGCACACCCTTCACCGCCCCCGTGGGCAGGCCCTTGGAGGTGGTCAGCGGCGGCAGGGCGTGGAAGGCGCGGTACAGGTACGAGGAACCGTCGACCAGAACGAGAGGGGCTTGGCTCATGAAGGATCAACCTTTTCGGCGGGGGCGGCGCTAGAATGAACGCACCGTTGACGATAAAAGGGCAAGGTTACCATGCGTACACTCAATAGCCTGTTGTTGGCTGGCCTGCTGGCATGTTCGGCATCCGTGGTGCAGGCCGAGGACCCGGTCTCCGCCGACCCGGACGTGACCATCCGCCAGGAAGGCGACAAGACCATCCAGGAATACCGGGTCAATGGCTTTCTCTATGCGATCAAGGTCATCCCCAAGAATGGTAAGCCCTACTTTCTGGTGCGCGCCGATGGCAGCGATGGCAACTTCGTCCGTTCCGACGATCCGGATATGCTGATCCCGGCCTGGGAAATCTTTAGTTGGTAAATATTGATGTCTGTTTTTACGCCGCTTGAGCGCCACGAGCTCGAGGACTTTCTCGCCCCCTATGGCCTGGGTCGCCTGCGCGATTTCCAGGGCATTGCTGCGGGCAGCGAGAACAGCAACTTCTTCGTCAGCCTGGAGCGTGGCGAGTTCGTTCTGACCCTGATCGAACGGGGCCCCAGTGCCGACCTGCCGTTCTTTATCGAACTGCTCGACGTACTGCATGAGGCCGGCCTGCCGGTACCCTACGCCCTGCGCACCGAACAGGGCGAGGCCCTGCGCAGCCTGGCGGAGAAGCCGGCGCTGCTGCAGCCGCGCTTGCCCGGCCAGCATGTACACGAGGCCAATCCCCATCATTGTCAGGAAGTCGGTGCACTGCTGGCGCGCATCCACCTGGCCACCCGCGCACAGGTGCTGCCGCGCAAGAGTGACCGCGGCCTGGACTGGATGCTGGCCGAAGGGCCTAGCCTGGCCCTGCAGTTACCGGACAGCCAGCTGCCGCTGCTGCGTGATGCCCTGGCGGAAATCCACGTGCTCAAGCAGCGCATCCTCGCCTTGCCGCAGGCCAATCTGCATGCCGACCTGTTCCGCGACAATGTGCTGTTCGACGGCAACCACCTGAGCGGGGTGATCGACTTCTATAACGCCTGTGCGGGGCCGATGCTCTACGACCTGGCGATTGCCCTGAATGACTGGTGCTCGGACGAGGACGGTCGCCTCGACGGCAAACGCGCCCAGGCCCTGCTCGGAGCCTATGCGGCACTGCGACCGTTCACCGCGGCCGAGGCCGAGTTGTGGCCGAGCATGCTGCGCATCGCCTGCGTGCGCTTCTGGCTGTCGCGCCTGATCGCCGCGCAATCCTTCGCCGGCCAGCAGGTGCTGATCCACGATCCAGACGAGTTCCAGCGGCGTCTGGCCGAGCGCCAGCAGGTTGAACTGGCGCTGCCGTTCGCCTTCTAGGAAGTGGCGCTGGTTACAGCGCCTCGAGACAACCCGCCAGCTCGTTCGCCAGGTTTTCCAGCAAGGCCTCATAGCCGCCGGCATCCACGGGCAATGCGCCGCCCATGGCATCCAGCTCGGCCAGGGTGACCGGCAGGCCGGCGCTCAGGGTTTCGGCCAGGCGCGGGCGCAGCGGCGGCTCGCTGAATATGCAGGTCGGGCCGGTTTGCTGCAGGCGCGTACGCATGGCGGCGACATGGCGGGCACCGGGCTGCACCTCCCCCAACACGCTGAGTACCCCGGCATGCTTGAGGCCATAGGCGGCTTCGAAGTAGTCGTAGGCTTCGTGGAAGACAAAATAGGGCTTGCCGGCCAGGCCGTTCAGGCGAGCTTTCAGGCGCTGATCGAGGGCGTCCAGGCGCTCGCCAAAGGCCCTGGCATTGGCCTGGTAGCGCGCGGCGTTGGCCGGGTCGACGCCGGCCAGGTCGGCGGCCATCTTCGCGGCGATCACCCGGGCATTGTCCGGCAGCAGCCATAGGTGCGCATCGAGAGTCCCGGGACGATGGTCATGGTCGTGCTGGTCGGCGGCCTCTGCGGAGGGGTGCTCGTCATGCTGGTCGTGCTCGTCATGGGCCTCCCCAGCCTGCTCATGCGCCTCATGGCTGTCGCCGAAATGACGCAGGTGCAGGCCCGCCAGGTCCTGGGTGGCCACGGCCGGCTTGACGCGCCCGGCCAGAACCCGCGGCAGGAAACTCTCCAGGTCGGGGCCGATCCAGTACAGCAGATCGGCCTCGCGCACGCGGCGCACATCGGACGGGCGCAAGGCGTAATGGTGCGGCGAGGCACCGGGCGGCAGCAGTACCTCGGGGCTGCCGAGATCGTCCTGTACGGCCGCGGCAATCAGTTGCAGCGGCTTGATACTGGTCAGCAGACGCACCTCGGCCAGGGCGGCGGAACTGCAGAGCAGGGTAACGAACAGACTGGTAGCGGAAAAAAGACGCGACACGGGGAGCACTCAAACAGGAAGGAACGGGTAATATAATAACGTCTCTCACCATTCTCGTCGTCGCCCATGACCCAAGCGCCCCTGGCTTCACGCCCACACGACCACTCCCACTGCGTCAGCCATGCCCTGGCCGAGGCGGAAAGCATCTGCACGCGCCAGGGTTTGCGCCTGACCGCCCTGCGCAAGCGGGTGCTGGAGCTGGTCTGGCAAAGCCACAAGCCGCTGGGGGCCTACGATATTCTCGGTGTACTGAGCGAGCAGGACGGCCGCCGCGCCGCGCCGCCGACCGTGTATCGAGCGCTGGACTTCCTCCTGGAAAACGGCCTGGTGCACCGGATTTCCTCGCTCAACGCCTTTGTCGGCTGCAACCACCCGGAGCACGCCCACCAGGGCCAGTTCCTGATCTGCCGCAGCTGCCACGCCGCCATCGAACTGGAACAGCCGGCGATCAGTGAGGCGATTGTCGCCAGCGCCGCGGCGGTGGGTTTTGCCGTGGAAGGCCAGACCGTGGAAGTGCTCGGTCTGTGCGCCGGTTGCCGGGAGCCGCGATGAGCGATGCGTTGATCCGTCTCGCCGGTATTGGCGTGACCTTCGCCGGACAGAAGGTGCTGCAGGACGTGCAGCTGAGCGTCAAGCCAGGCGAGATCGTCACCCTGATCGGCCCCAACGGGGCCGGCAAGACCACCCTGGTGCGCGCCGTACTCGGCCTGCTCAAGCCGGACAGCGGCAGCGTCTGGCGCAAGCCCAGGCTGCGCATCGGCTATATGCCGCAGAAGCTGCATGTGGACGCGACTCTGCCGCTCTCGGTGCTGCGTTTTCTCCGCCTGGTCCCCAGCGTGAAGCGCGAACAGGCCCTGGCGGCGCTGGCCGAAGTGGGGGCTGAACAGGTGATCGACAGCCCGCTGCAGAGCATCTCCGGCGGCGAACTGCAGCGCGTGCTGCTGGCCCGGGCACTGCTGCGCGAACCCGAGCTGCTGGTGCTCGACGAGCCGGTGCAGGGCGTCGACGTCAGCGGCCAGGCCGAGCTGTATCGGCTGATCACCCAGCTGCGCGACCGCCATGGCTGCGGCGTACTGATGGTCTCCCACGACCTGCACCTGGTGATGAGCACCACCGATCAGGTGGTCTGCCTCAACCGTCACGTGTGCTGCTCCGGCCACCCCGAGCAGGTCAGTTTCGACCCGGCCTTTGTCGAGCTGTTCGGCCAGGACGCCAAGAGCCTGGCGATCTACACCCACCATCACGACCACGAACACGACCTGCATGGCGCGGTAGTCGGCGAAACGCCCGCCGGCCTGAGCATCAAGGGCCCGGTCAAACCCCATGTCCACGGAGACGACTGCAAGCATGGCTGATTTCCTGCTCAACGCCCTGCTTGCCGGCCTGGCGCTGGCCCTGGTCGCCGGCCCCCTGGGTTCCTTCGTGGTGTGGCGGCGCATGGCCTATTTCGGCGACACCCTGTCCCACGCCGCCCTGCTCGGCGTCGCCCTCGGCCTGATGCTCGACGTCAACCCGACCCTGGCGGTAACCGTCGGCTGTGTGCTGCTGGCCGTGCTGCTGGTGACCCTGCAGAGCCGCCAGCCCCTGGCCTCCGACACCCTGCTCGGGATTCTCGCCCACAGCACCCTGTCCCTGGGCCTGGTGGTGCTGAGCTTTATGCGCGATGTGCGCATCGACCTGATGGGCTACCTGTTCGGCGACCTGCTGGCCGTCGGCCCCACTGATCTCGCCTGGATCATCGGCGGCAGCGCCCTGGTGCTGCTGCTGCTGACGCTGCTCTGGCGCCCCTTGCTGGCGATTACCGTGCATGAAGAACTGGCCAAGGTCGAAGGCCTGCCAGTGGCGGCGATCCGCCTGAGCCTGATGCTATT
>JBFJZW010000028.1:0-25324 GCA_041621875.1 Pseudomonas sp.
CGGCATCGCCGGGGTCGACCACGGCGCAGCGGCGCTGCTCGGGGTCTTGCAGCAGCCAGATGTAGTTGTCGGAGAAAGCGGGCAGGGCGTCGATTTTTATCATGATGCGGGTCGCTAAGCGGGCCATAAAGGTGCATCTTAGGTCTCATTGGCGGTGCTGGCTATGCAGGTAATCCTTATGTCCGACCATCCTTTTGCCCTGGCCGACAGCGATTGGCTCAGCCTGATCGGCAAGGCGCGCAGCTGGTTCAATGGCCCCTACGGTCAATTGCTCCTGGAGCAGGAACGCCGCCTGCTGGAAGATGAACTGGCACGTTTCTTTGGCGGCTATCTGGTGCACTACGGGCCCTCGGCCCAGCCCATTCCCGATGCGGCGCAGATCCAGCGCAGCGTGCGCCTTGGGGCACCCTTCAGTGGTGTGGAAATCGTCTGCGAGGAGCAATCCTGGCCCCTGACCGAGTATGCCGCCGATGTCGTGGTGCTGCAGCACGGCCTGGACTTCAGCCTGTCGCCCCATGGCCTGCTGCGCGAGGCCGCGCGCAGCGTCAGGCCCGGCGGTCATTTGCTGATCGTCGGGGTCAACCCGCGCAGCGCCTGGGGCCTGCGCCACTTCTTTACCCGGGATGCCTTGCATCAGGCGCGCTGCATTGCACCCAATCGGGTCAGTGACTGGTTGCATCTGCTGGGTTTCGCGCTGGAGAAACGCCGCTTCGGGTGCTATCGTCCGCCGCTTTCTTCGAGCGCCTGGCAGGCGCGCCTGGCTCCGCTGGAGACCTGGGGCGCGGCCTGGCAGCCGCCCGGCGGCGGCTTTTATGTGCTGGTGGCGCGCAAGCTGGTGGTGGGTTTGCGTCCACTGCGTCAGCCGAGCCGCCAGCCCATGGGCAAGCTGGTGCCGATGCCGGTAGCCAAGGTCAGTCGCCGCGAGACGCCGCAGAAGTAGAACCGGCCGAATATATTGAGTGAGAGATTGCAGCTACATGAGTGAACAGGTCGAGATCTATACCGACGGTGCCTGCAAGGGCAATCCTGGCGTGGGTGGCTGGGGGGCTCTGCTGATCTTCAAGGGGGTCGAGAAGGAGCTGTGGGGCGGTGAAGCCGATACCACCAACAACCGCATGGAGCTGACCGCAGCCATTCGTGCCCTGGCCGAATTGAAGCGCGAGTGCGAGGTGCGCCTGGTTACCGACTCCCAGTACGTTATGCAGGGTATTCAGGACTGGATGCCCAACTGGAAGAAGCGCGGCTGGAAAACCGCGGCCAAACAGCCAGTGAAGAATGCCGACCTGTGGCAGCAGCTGGACGAACAGGTGGGGCGGCACAAGGTCACCTGGCAATGGGTGCGCGGCCACACCGGTCACCCGGGCAACGAGCGGGCCGACCAGCTGGCCAACCGCGGTGTAGATGATGTGAGGAGTGCGAAGCGTGCGTAGTGTTGTTCTCGATACCGAAACCACCGGTATGCCGGTGGGCGATGGCCACCGGATCATTGAAATCGGTTGCGTCGAACTGATCGGCCGGCGTCTGACCGGGCGGCACTACCATGTCTACCTGCAGCCGGATCGCGAGATCGATGAAGGCGCTATCGCGGTCCACGGCATCACCAACGAGTTCGTTCAGGACAAGCCACGCTTCCGGGAAGTCGCCGACGAGTTCTTCGAATTCATCAAGGGCGCACAGCTGATCATTCATAACGCCGCGTTCGACGTTGGCTTTATCAATAACGAGTTCGCTCTGATCAAGCAGGACGAGCGCGCCGATATCAGCGAGCACTGCTCGATTCTCGACACCCTGCTGATGGCCCGCGAGCGTCATCCGGGGCAGCGCAACAACCTCGACGCCCTGTGCAAGCGCTATGGCGTCGACAACTCCGGGCGCGACCTGCACGGCGCTTTGCTCGATGCCGAGATTCTCGCCGACGTCTACCTGACCATGACCGGCGGGCAGACCAATCTGTCCCTGGCCGGCGACGGTTCCGAGGGCGACAGCAACGGTCGCCAGCAGCCCAGTGCGATTCGTCGTCTGTCGGCCGAGCGTGCGCTTACCCGGGTGATCCGCGCCAGTGCGGATGAGCTAGCACTGCACCAGGCGCGTCTGGCCGCCATCGAGAAATCTGCCGGCGCTCCCGCGCTTTGGCAGCAGCTGGAACAGGCTGGCCGTGAAGGTTGAGGAGGGGCGCGAGTTATCGACTCGCGACCTTTTCGTATAGCCTGACGCAGAGGGGGTTCCGCCTGACGAGGCGAGCCTCTACCCTGAGGCGATAGGCAAGTCAGTACTTGCCAATCTCAGGGACGCCACAATGTATAAAGACCTAAAATTCCCCGTCCTGATCGTGCACCGCGACATCAAGGCCGATACCGTGGCCGGTGACCGGGTGCGCGCCATCGCCCAGGAACTGGAGCAGGACGGCTTCAGCATTCTCTCCACCGCCAGCTCCGCCGAGGGGCGCATCGTCGCTTCCACCCACCACGGCCTGGCTTGCATCCTGGTCGCCGCCGAGGGGGCAGGCGAAGACAAGCGCCTGCTGCAGGACATGGTCGAGCTGATCCGCATCTCCCGGGTACGCGCGCCGCAGCTGCCGATTTTCGCCCTTGGCGAACAGGTGACCATCGAGAACGCCCCGGCCGAAGCCATGGCTGACCTCAATCAACTGCGCGGCATCCTTTACCTGTTCGAAGACACCGTGCCCTTTCTCGCCCGCCAGGTCGCCCGCGCCGCGCGCAATTACCTGGATGGCCTGCTGCCGCCGTTCTTCAAGGCCCTGGTGCAGCACACCGCGCAGTCCAACTATTCCTGGCACACCCCTGGCCATGGCGGCGGTGTGGCCTATCGCAAGAGCCCGGTAGGCCAGGCCTTTCACCAGTTCTTCGGCGAAAACACCCTGCGTTCCGACCTCTCGGTATCGGTGCCTGAGCTGGGTTCGCTGCTCGATCACACCGGCCCCCTGGCTGAGGCCGAGGCCCGCGCTGCGCGCAACTTCGGTGCGGACCACACCTATTTCGTGATCAACGGCACCTCGACGGCGAACAAGATCGTCTGGCACAGCATGGTCGGCCGCGACGACCTGGTGCTGGTGGATCGCAACTGCCACAAGTCGATCCTGCATTCGATCATCATGACCGGCGCGATCCCGCTTTATCTGTGCCCGGAGCGCAACGAGCTGGGCATTATCGGGCCGATTCCGCTGTCCGAATTCAGCCGCGAATCGATCCAGGCCAAGATCGACGCCAGTCCCCTGGCCCGCGGCCGCGTGCCGAGCAGCAGCGGGGCCATGGTCAAGCTGGTGGTGGTGACCAATTCCACCTACGACGGCCTGTGCTACAACGCCGAGCTGATCAAGCAGACCCTGGGCAATAGCGTCGAGGTGCTGCATTTCGACGAGGCCTGGTACGCCTACGCGGCCTTTCATGAGTTTTACGCCGGGCGTTACGGCATGGGTACCGCGCGTACCGAGAATGCGCCGCTGGTGTTTACCACCCACTCCACCCACAAGCTGCTGGCGGCCTTCAGCCAGGCGTCGATGATCCATGTGCAGGATGGCGGCGTACGCGCGCTTGATCGGGATCGCTTCAACGAAGCCTTTATGATGCACATCTCCACCTCGCCGCAGTACGGCATCATCGCCTCCCTGGACGTGGCCTCGGCGATGATGGAGGGGCCGGCCGGGCGCTCGCTGATTCAGGAAACCTTCGACGAGGCCCTGAGCTTTCGCCGCGCCCTGGCCAACCTGCGGCAGAACCTGAGCATCGAGGACTGGTGGTTCAGCATCTGGCAGCCGCCTCAGGCGGGCGGCGACAATGTCAGCACTGTCGACTGGCTGCTGCAGCCCCAGGCCGACTGGCATGGCTTCGGCGAGGTGGCCGAAGACTATGTGTTGCTCGACCCGATCAAAGTCACCCTGGTCACCCCCGGCTTGACCGCCGGCGGCACCCTGGATGCCCAGGGCATTCCCGCGGCCGTGGTCAGCAAGTTTCTCTGGGAGCGCGGTCTGGTGGTAGAGAAGACCGGTCTGTATTCCTTCTTGGTGCTGTTCTCCATGGGCATCACCAAGGGCAAATGGAGCACCCTGTTGACCGAGCTGCTGGAGTTCAAACGCAGCTATGACGCCAACCTGCCGTTGAGCGATGTGCTGCCGTCGATTGCCCAGGCCGGCAAGGGGTTCTATCAGGGCATGGGGTTGCGCGACCTGTGCGACGCTCTGCATGCCTGCTACCGGGAAAACGCCACGGCCAAGGCGCTCAAGCGCATGTACACGGTGCTGCCGGAAGTGGCGATCAAGCCGGCCGATGCCTACAACCAGCTGGTGCGCGGCGAAGTCGAGGCGGTGCCGATCGAGCAGCTCGAAGGGCGCATCGCCGCGGTGATGCTGGTGCCTTACCCGCCAGGCATTCCGCTGATCATGCCGGGCGAGCGCTTTACCGCGCAGACCCGCTCGATCATCGACTACCTGATATTCGCCCGTACCTTCGACCTGAGCTTTCCGGGCTTCGATGCCGACGTGCACGGTTTGCAGCGCGAGGAGGGGGTCTACACGGTCGACTGCATCAGGTCCTGATCGTGCTCTGGTCCGGCAGGTTGCCTGCCGGGCCGGGTTCGACTTTTATGAAACTCAGCAGATCAAGCGGTTATCGTGGATAACTGAAAGTTGAGCTTAACTTTGGCGACGTGTCCTGCGTCACAGAGGACGGCATCGACATTTATGTCGTGGTTGTTATAGTTGCTCGATTTTTAGCATAAGAAGAATGCCATGCGCGCTTGCGCCCCTGCCGAGGATGACTGCCATGTCCGACTACAAAGCCTTTAATGTCGTGTTGGCAGATAAGGTCGCCCATGTGGTGATCAATCGCCCGGAGAAGATCAACGCCATGAACGCCGAGTTCTGGCGCGAAATCATCGATATCTTCCGCTGGGTAGACAACACCGATGAGGTGCGGGTGGTGGTGCTCTCCGGGGCTGGCAAGCATTTCTCTTCGGGCATCGACCTGATGATGCTGGCGCAACTGGGCAACCAGATGGGCCCGGATGTCGGCCGCAATGCGGAAAAACTGCGGCGCAAGATCCTCGAGCTGCAGGCCTCCTTCAATGCCGTGGACAATTGCCGTAAGCCGGTGCTGGCGGCTATCCAGGGTTACTGCCTGGGCGGTGCCATCGATCTGATTTCGGCCTGCGACATGCGTTACTCGACGGTCGATGCGCAGTTCTCGATCAAGGAAATCGATATCGGCATGGCCGCCGATGTCGGCACCCTGCAGCGTCTGCCACGGATCATCGGCGACGGCATGATGCGCGAACTGGCTTTTACCGGCCGTACCATCGATGGCGAAGAGGCGCGCAGTATCGGCCTGGTCAACCGCACCTTTGCCGACACCGACGCGCTGCTCGACGGGGTGATGGCCATTGCCCGTGAAATCGCCAGCAAATCGCCGGTGGCGGTGCGCGGTACCAAGGAAATGATTCGTTATATGCGCGACCATCGGGTCGACGACGGCCTGGAATATATCGCCACCTGGAATGCCGCCATGCTGCAGTCGGTCGATCTGCGCGTGGCGATGGCCGCCCATATGAGCAAGCAGAAGCCGGAGTTCGCCGACTGATGCCGTCCTTCCACCTGTTTTTATCACCGACGCGGGAGGCGCAATAGTTCATGGTATCTGGAGCCACGTCACTCAATCTGGTGCGCGATGAACTGTTCACCACCATGGAGGAGGCCGAGTCGAGTCTCGAGCACTTCATCGCCGACCGGCATAACGGCAGCCTACTGCAGCAGGCGGTGGAAAGCCTTCAGCAGGTGCGCGGCACGCTCAACCTGATCGAGCTTGCCGGTGCCGAGTTGCTGGCGCAGGAAGTACTCGACCAGGCCACCGATATTCCGGCGGGCGCTGGCGAAGAGCGCGATGCGCAGCTTTCGGCCCTGAGCAACGCCCTGCACGTGCTGCGCCGTTATCTGGAAAACGTTGAAGCCAATCGCCAGGAAATGCCCGAGCTGTTGCTACCGGCGATCAACGACCTGCGTCAGGCCGGCGGCCAGCAGGCCTTGCCGGAAAGTTTCTTTTTCAGCGTGCGCCTGGATCACGAGCGCCCGCGCAGCGCGCCTGCGACCCTCGATGCGGCCGCCAAGGCGATAGAAGGGCGACGCTTGCGTCATATGTATCAAGTCGGCCTGCTCGGTTTTATCCGCGAGCAGAACGCCCAGGCCAGCCTGAAGCTGATGGGGCGGGCCTTGAGTCGTCTGGACAGCCTGTTTGCCAACGAACCGCGGGGACGCTTGTGCTGGATTGGCGCGGCCGCGCTGGAAGCCCAGGTGGATGGTCAGCTGCTGCCGCGCAAGTCGCGCAAGCAGCTGTTCTCGCGGCTGGATCGCGAGCTCAAGCAGATGCTCGGCAACGGTCAGTACGAGGCCCCGCGCAGTCTGCTCAAGGAGCTGCTCTACCTGGTGGCGCTGGCCGCCAGTCGCGGGCCGCAGGCCCGGGTCCTGAGCGAAGTCTTCGCCCTGGCACCGCTGCCGTTTACCGATCATCTGCTGGAGGCCGAATACCAGCGCCTGGCGGGGCCGGGGCAGGCAGTCATGCGCTCGCTGAGCGTGGCGATTCGCGAAGAGCTGGCCAGCGTCAAGGATATGCTCGACCTGATCGAGCGCGGCACCGTGCAGGCGGAGAGCCTGAGCAGCCTGCATGCCTTGCTCGGCAAGCTGAGCAAGACCCTGGGCATGGTCGGCCTGAGTTCGGCGGGTAACGCCTTGGGTGCGCAACTGCAGTCCGTCGCCAGCTGGAACGAGGGGCAGGTCCCGGACTCCGTGCAGCTGAACAAGCTGGCGGATGCTGTGCTTTATGTCGAGGGCATGGTCGCCAGCCTGGAGAGTGGCGAGCGACGCGAGCCCCGGCCTGCCCAGGCGCAGCCTGTCAGCGAGGCGGAGTCCTTCGCCCTGCACCAGCTCAATGAGGCGCGCATCGTGGTGGTCGACGAGGCCCAGGCCGGTCTGGCACTGGCTAAGCGTGCGATCACCGCCTATCTGGAGTCGGGCGGCGAGCGTATGCACCTGTCCAATGTGCCCTTCAGTCTGCAGGCGGTGCGTGGCGGTCTGTGGTTTCTTGAACAGGAACGTGCTGCGCTGCTGGTAGGTGCCTGCGCTGATTACATCCAGAAGCAGATGTTCGAAGCGCCGCAGATGCCTTCCGAGCAGATGCTGGAAACCCTCGCCGATGCCCTTAGCAGCCTCGAATATTACCTGGAAGCCGGCGCGGTGATGCGCCCGGAAACCAAGCCCAGCGTCCTCGATCTGGCGGCCGAGAGTGTCCGGGCTCTCGGTATGCCCCTGGTGGCTTGAATGAAACAACGTTGGCAGCCCGCCCATCTCGATAGCCAGCAACCGGGTGGTTGGGTGCTGGCGCACTGCAAGCAGCACTTCCTGGCGGACAGCAATGGCGTGCTGTTCCCTCGCGAATGGCTGAAAAAGCAGGAGTTGCCGATTCTCGCCGAACATGGCGTTGGGTATTTCGACGGCGACGCCATCTACCTGCTTGAGCTGGAGCAGCCGGCCGATATGCCTGGCTGTTCCTGGCAGAGCCTGCGCCAGTTCATGTTGCAGGGTGACGACGACACCTTCAGGCTGCTCAGCTATGCCACGCAGATCGGCACCTGGGCGCGCCAGCATCGTTTCTGTGGCAGCTGTGGCGGGGCCATGCGGCACATCGCCGGCGAACGCGCGATGCATTGTCCGCGCTGCGAGCTGCAGCATTACCCGCGCCTGTCGCCGAGCATGATCGTGCTGGTGAGCCGTGGCGACGAAGTACTGCTGGCCCGCTCGCCGCGCTTTGTCGCCGGGGTCTACAGCACCCTGGCCGGGTTCGTCGAGGCCGGCGAGTCGGTCGAGCAGTGCGTGGTGCGCGAAGTGCGCGAAGAGGTAGGGGTCGAGGTCGGCAATCTGCGTTACCTGGGCAGCCAGGGCTGGCCATTTCCCCACTCCCTGATGCTCGGTTTTCATGCCGAGTATGTCAGTGGCGATATCGTCATGCAGGCCGATGAAATCGAGGATGCGCAGTGGTTTAGCGTGCATGACCTGCCGCCGCTTCCGGCGGCCCGTTCCATCGCCCGTTACCTGATCGATGTCTATGTTGCACGCCGGCTGGGGCTACCCGAGCCGCTGCTGCCGGGTTAGGCGCGCGTTAGCCGCCCTAGGCGAGCCCGAACCAGTGCTGCCAGGCCAGGCGCACGGTCAGGCCCAGCACCACCAGGATAAATACCGGGCGGATAAACTTCGAGCCACCCTTGATCGCCGTGCGCGCCCCGAGGAAGGCACCGATCATCAGCGCCAGGCCCATGCTGATGCCGAGTAGCCAGGCCACCTGACCACTGAAGATAAACACGCTGAGGGCGCAGGCATTGCTGACGAAGTTCATGCTGCGCGCCACGCCGCTGGCCCGCACCAGATCCAGCGGGTAGAGCAGCAGGCTGCTGACCGTCCAGAACGCGCCGGTACCTGGCCCGGCCACTCCGTCGTAGAAACCCAGGCCCAGGCTTTGCGGCCATTGCCGGCCCTGGGCGATGGGCGCGTCAGCCAGCAGCGGTGCGGCGGGTGTCTTGCCGAACAACAGGTACAGGCCGCAGGCGAAGACCACCACAGGGAGCATCTGGTTAAGCCAGGCCGACGGCACCCACTGCGCCAGCATCGCTCCCAGTACCGCGCCCACGGCCGTGCCGATCAGCGCATTGCGCCATTGCCGGGGAGCAAACAGCTTGCGCCGGTAAAAGGTGTAGCTGGCGGTGGCCGAGCCAAAGGTGGCGCAGAGTTTGTTGGTGCCCAGGGCCAGATGCGGCGGTAAACCGGCGGTGAGCAGCGCGGGAATGGTCAGCAGGCCGCCGCCGCCGGCAATGGCATCGATAAAGCCGGCCATAAAGGCGACCAGGGCCAGAATCGCCAAGGTCGATAGGTCAACGCTGAACTCGAAGGGGAAAGGCATGAAAAACACGTCCTGTGTCTGATTGTGTGGTTCTCTTGCTGTTCGCAAGCCAGGCAGCTGCGCATAATGCCGGCATTTTCCAGCATAAGGAATGCACCTCAATGCAATATGGCGGACTGGCGTGGGCTACGGCATTGCTGGCAGTGCTGGCGGCCTTGGTGGCGGCCCGGATCCTGTTCAACAGGCAGTGGTTTATGGGGTGGCTGCGCGGCAGCTGTGGGTTGGCATTTCTCGGCCTGGCAGCGCTTATCGGGGTGCTGACCTACGATCTCAGCAGTTACCAACCGATCCCCCAGGACAAGCCTCTGGCCACCCTGAGTTTCAAGGCCGACGGGCCCTACTACCGGGTTAGCCTGCTGGAGGGCAATCGCGAGCGCAGCCTGACCCTGGAGGGCGATCTCTGGCAGCTGGATGCGCGCGTGCTGCAATGGAAGGGCCTGGCGGCCCTGATCGGCCTGGAACCGGGTTATCGTCTGGAAAAGCTCTCGGGGCGTTTTCTTTCCATCGAGCAGCAGTCTCTGGCCCAGCATGCACGGGTCGCCCTGGCCCACAGTCCCTATGGCGTCGACCTGTGGCGCTGGCTGCGCCTGGGCCAGCGTGACCTGTTCGTCTTCGACCCGCAGGCGCATCGGGTGACCTATCTGCCGATTGCCGACGATGCCGTCTACAGCATCAGCCTGACGCCGGCCGGCCTGCTTGCCCGGCCGATGCATCAGGCCGCCAAGCAGGCTCTGCAGAACTGGCAATAACCGTCATGCACAAATAGGGTGGCCGCCATGGATGGCAGGCACAAAAAAAGGGACCCGCAGGTCCCTTTCTCTTTATCCGCTTCAGCTCACTCAGGAGAGGAAGCCGCCATCGACATTCAGCGATACGCCGGTGGTGTAGCTGGAAGCTTCGCTGGCCAGATAGAGCACTGCGCCGGCCATCTCGCTCGGGTCGGCCACGCGCTTGAGCGGGATGCGCTGCAGGGCCAGATTGAGGATGGCGTCGTTCTTGGTCAGGGCCGAGGCGAACTTGGTATCGGTCAGGCCTGGCAGCAGAGCGTTGCAGCGGATACCGAACTGCGCGCACTCCTTGGCGAAGACCTTGGTCATGCTGATCACGGCGGCCTTGGTCACCGAGTAGATGCCCTGGAACTCGCCCGGCGAGACGCCATTGATCGAGGCGACGTTGATGATGCTGCCGCCACCGTTGGCCTTCATCAGCTTGCCGCCTTCGATGGACATGAAGTAGTAGCCGCGGATATTCACATCGACAGTCTTCTGGAACGCGCCCAGGTCGGTGTCCAGCACGTTGCAGAACTGCGGGTTGGTGGCGGCGTTGTTGACCAGGATATCCAGGCGGCCTAACTGCTCCTTGATCTGCGCGAAGACGTTGCTGATCTGCTCCATCTCGCCGATATGGCACGCCACCGCAGTGGCCTTGCCGCCGGCGGCGATGATGGCGTCGGCGACTTTCTGGCAATCGTCGATCTTGCGGCTCGAGACGATCACGTGAGCGCCTTGCTGGGCCAGCAGTTTGGCGATGGCCTCACCGATGCCGCGGCTGGCACCGGAAACGAAAGCGATCTTGCCGTCGAGGTCGAACAGTTGGGTCTTGGACATGGGCTTTTCCTTTCTTATTGAGAGGCCTGTTCGGCCGTTTACAGCTGCGATTTATTGATGACCTGCAGGCTCATCTGCTCCAGCAGCTTGTTCATATGAATGAACTGGGCGAAGCGTTTGTCCTGGGTCTGACCGTGGTAGTAGCGGTAGTAGATTTGCTGCACGATGCCGGCCAGGCGGAACAGGCCATAGGTGTAGTAGAAATCGATGCTCTTGATTTCGATGCCCGAGCGTTCGGCGTAGTAGTCGGCGAACTGCTGGCGAGTCAGCATGCCCGGTGCATTGCTCGGTTGGCGGCGCATCAGCTGGACCGGCGCGGAGTCAGCGGCTTCGATCCAGTAGGCGAGGGTGTTGCCCAGGTCCATCAGCGGGTCACCGATGGTGGTCAGCTCCCAGTCCAGCACGCCGATGATCTGGCTCGGGTTCTGCGGGTCGAGGATCACGTTGTCGAAACGGTAGTCGTTATGCACGATGGCCGGCTTGGCGTGATCGGCGGGCATCTTGTCCTTGAGCCAGGCCTTGACCGGCTCCCACAGCGGCGCGTCGGGGGTCAGGGCTTTCTCGTAGCGATCGCTCCAGCCGCCGATCTGCCGCTGCACATAGCCTTCCGGCTTGCCCAGATCACCGAGACCACAGGCCTGATAGTCGACGTTGTGCAGCTCGACCAGCTTGTCGATAAAGCTCTTGCACAGCTCGCGGGTCTGCTCGGGGCTGAAGTTCAGTTCCGCCGGCATGTCGCTGCGCAGGATAATGCCGTTGACCCGTTCCATCACATAGAACTCGGCCCCGATCACCGACTCGTCGGTGCAGTGCACATAAGCCTTGGGGCAGTAGGGGAAGCCGGCGTTAAGCTGGTTGAGGATGCGGTACTCGCGGCCCATGTCATGGGCGGATTTGGCCTTGTGGCCAAAGGGCGGGCGACGCAGGACGAATTCCTGGTGCGGGTATTCGAGCAGGTAGGTCAGGTTTGAGGCACCACCGGGAAACTGGCTGATGCGCGGTTCGCCAGTCAGGCCGGGAATATGTGCCTTGAGGTACTGGTCGATAACCGCGGCGTCGAGTTCTTCGCCTTCGCGGATGCGGGTGGACTGGTCAGTAAGCGCCATGTTTATCCCTTCTACTTATGATGGGTGCCCAAGATTATTGGCTAATCTAATGCTGCAGCCTGCGGCTAACAAGCAATACACGCCGTTATAGGTTGGCGTGTTGCCACACAATCAGGCTGCCTGATTGACCATTGAAGCTCAGTTTGCGGGCATAAAAAAATTGCCGGGAGCAATTTTTAACGTCGCGTAGCGACGGCCCGTAGGGTGGCCGCCATGGATGGCAGGGCATAAAAAAACCGGAGTACGGGACTCCGGTTTTTTCTGTTATGCGTGTTGCCTTGTCGCTTAAACCGGGAACAGTTCGCCCAGTTTCATGGCCAGCATCATGTCGCCTTCGGCGCGCAGTTTGCCGGACATAAAGGCCTGCATGCCATCGGTCTCGCCGCTGGTGATGCCTTTCAGGGTTTCGGTGTCCATGATCAGGGTCACGCTGGCGTTGGGGTTGTCGCCTTGCTCAACGGCGCAGGTGCCATCCTTGACGATCAGGGCGTAGTTCTCGCCGTCTTCGATGTTGAACTGGAAGACCAGGTCCAGGCCTGCAGCGGCACCGGCGTTGAACTTGGACTGCATGGTATTGACGATGTCTGCAACGCTCATGTTGTTTTCCTTTTTCTCAGGTTTTTCTAGCGCCGCTATGGGCGCAGTGGGCCGGCACTCAACGGTAGGTGATGAGTTCCGGCGTCTTCAGCAGCTGTAAATGCACATGGCTGTTGAAGGAAGCCAGGCTCACCTGGCTGCCGCGAAACTTCAGGCAACTCAGTGAGGTGTTGACGATTTGCCAGTTCAGCTCGAAAGCCTGCGCGGGCGTAATCCCGGTAATCAGGTGGAGCAGGGCGGTGATGGTGCCGCCGGAGGTGAATACGGCAATGTTCTGCTTGCTGTCGGCCTGCTCGAGCACGCGCTCGAGGCCGCCGCGTACCTGTTCGACAAAGCCTTGCCAGCTTTGCAGGTCGGACTGGTCATGCTCGCCGGCGATCCAGCGGCCGATCAGCTTGGCGAATAGGCGCTGAAATTCGGCACGATTGTTCGGGCCATTGCGCAGGATATGCAGGGCTTCGGGCTCTTCGGCAAGCATGCCCGGGATCAGTGCACGGACCACGGCATCGGCATCGAACTCGTTGAAGGCCGCATCAATTTCCAGGGCGGGCACCTCGATGGCCGCTGCGCGCAGTTGCTCCAGGGCGGTATTGGCCGTGTGTTGCTGGCGGCGCAGGTCACCGCTCAGGCTGCGATCGAGGCGCGTGCCGAGTTGGGCGAGGTGTGCGCCGACGACTTCGGCCTGGCGAATTCCGATGGGCGAAAGCACATCGTAATCGTCGGCACCGAATGAGGCCTGGCCATGTCGAATCAGGTAGATGCTGCCCACGTCCGCTAAGATCCCGGTACGTTGAAGTTTTCGCGAGGTTATGGGGAAGCCGGGGAGCTGTCAACGTAAAAACATACGCTTGTTTGAATTGCATCATTGCAATCAATGTCTGCTCCTGGCTCGCTGGTCGCGGGCCGGTGGCCTCGGTATGCTTGGCCGACATCGGCGCGCTGGCGAGCAGGCGCTGTTATCGGATGAGGGGGAGTGTGTGGAGTTTATTGCTGAGTATGTGGGCTTTCTGGCCAAGACGGTGACCCTGGTGGTGGCCATCCTGATCGTGCTGGTGGCGATAGTCGCATTGCGCGGGCGCGGGCGGCGCGCTGTCGGGCAGTTGCAGGTCAATAAACTCAACGACTTCTACAAGCAGCTGCACCAGCGTCTGGAGCAGGCGGTGCTGGACAAGGACCAGCTGAAAGCTGCGCACAAGGCCGAAGCCAAGGTAGCCAAGCTGGCGAAAAAAGTCGGCAGCCACAAGCCACGGGTCTATGTGCTGGACTTCGATGGCGATATCAGGGCGTCGGCCACCGACAACCTGCGCCACGAGATCACCGCCTTGCTGAGTATGGCCAGGCCCGAGGATGAAGTGGTGCTGCGCCTGGAAAGCGGCGGTGGCATGGTCCACAGCTACGGTCTGGCGTCCTCGCAGCTGGCGCGTATTCGCCAGGCCGGCGTGCCTTTGACCATCTGCATCGACAAGGTTGCCGCCAGCGGCGGCTACATGATGGCTTGCATCGGCGAGAAGATCATTTCCGCGCCGTTCGCCATTCTCGGCTCCATCGGCGTGGTGGCGCAGCTGCCCAACGTGCATCGCCTGCTGAAAAAGCACGACATCGACTTCGAGGTGCTCACCGCTGGTGAATACAAACGCACCCTGACGGTATTCGGTGAGAACACCGAGAAGGGCCGGGAAAAGTTCCAGGAAGATCTGGAAACCACTCACGTGCTGTTCAAGAATTTCGTAGCGCGCTATCGCCCGCAGCTGGACATCGATGACATCGCCACGGGCGAGGTCTGGCTGGGCCTCAGCGCCCTGGAAAAGCAGCTGGTCGATGAGCTCAAGACCAGTGACGAGTACCTGGCAGAACGGGCGAAGAGCGCCGAGCTGTTTCATCTGCACTATGCCGAGAAGAAATCCTTGCAGGAGCGTGTTGGTCTGGCGGCCAGCGTGGCGCTGGATCGCTTTGCCTTGACCTGGCTGAGCCGTTTGCAGCAGCGTTTCTGGTAATCCGTTTGCTACAGGGGAAGACGATGAGTGGGTTCAATGCATTGCAGGCTGTCGAGAATGCCGCCGGCCAATTCGAGCAGGTGGTAGTTCGGCGCGAGATCGATCAGTTGCCCGCTGGCGAGTTGCTGGTACGGGTCAAATATTCCTCGCTCAATTACAAGGATGCCCTGTCGGCCAGCGGCAACCGCGGCGTGACCAGGAGCTTCCCGCATACCCCGGGCATTGATGCGGCGGGGGTGGTGGAGGCGTCCACCGTGGCCGAGTTCGGTGTGGGCGATGAGGTGATAGTCACCGGCTACGACCTGGGCATGAATACCTCGGGAGGCTTTGCTCAGTACATCCGCATTCCGGCTGCCTGGGCGCTGAAACGGCCCAAGGGCCTGTCCCTGCGTGAAGCCATGCTGCTGGGGACTGCGGGGCTGACCGCGGCGCTCTGTGTCGACAAGCTCGAGCAGGCAGGAATGACTCCGGATGCCGGCCCGGTGCTGGTGACTGGTGCCACGGGCGGCGTCGGCAGTATCGCCGTGGTGTTGCTCAATACCCTGGGTTATCGCGTGGCGGCCTCGACCGGCAAGGCCGAGCAGGCGGCTTTTCTCAAGGGCCTGGGGGCGCAGGAGATCGTCTCGCGCGCCGAATTGCTGGAGGGCGTCGAACGGCCCATGCTCAAGGAGCGCTGGGGCGGCGCGGTGGATACGGTGGGCGGCGATATCCTGGTCAATGTGCTCAAGTCGTTGCGTTATGGCAGCAGTGCCGCCTGCTGCGGCCTGACCGCAGGCGTGGCCCTCAACGGCAGTGTGCTGCCGTTTATCCTGCGCGGGGTGAACCTGCTGGGCGTCGATTCGGTGGAGCTGCCGCTGGTGGTCAAGGCCTCGATGTGGGACCGGCTGTCGCTGCAATGGAAGCTCGACCTGGAACCGCTGGTTACAGAGCTGGGCCTGGCCGAGCTGCCTCAGGCCATCGGCCGGATACTGGCGGGTCAGCAGGTTGGCCGCGTATTGGTCAACCTCGACTGAGCCGTTTCGGCTTCGATACAGGATTCAGCGCCAGGGAGTGTTATGGCTCGCAGTACCCGTAAAGACGAGATTCTCCAGGCCGCCTTGGCGTGCGTAACCGAAGTGGGGGTAGATGCCACCACCATCGAGATGATTCGCGATCGTTCAGGTGCCAGCATCGGCAGCCTGTATCACCATTTCGGCAACAAGGAGCGCATCCTGGCGGCGCTCTATATGGCCGGCACCGCGCAGTATGCCGAACTGCTGGAGCAGGGCTTTGCCGGGGCCGACAGCGCCGAGGCCTGCGTCAAGTTGCTGGTCACCAGCTATATCGACTGGGTGGTGGCCAACCCGGACTGGGCGCGCTTTGTCTTGCACAGCCGGGGGCGGGTCGAGGCCAGTGAAATGGGCGAGCAACTGCGCGAAGCCAATCAGCAGCACTACGCGCGGATCCTCCAGGCCCTGGCGGTTTATCGGGAGCAGGGTTGTTTCAAGGCCATGCCGAGCGATTGCTTTGCCTCGGTGATCATCGGCCCGACCCATGATTTTTCCCGCAACTGGCTGGCCGGACGGGTGCGCAGCGACCTGGCGCAATGCCGTGATCTCTTCGCACAAATCGCCTGGGACAGTGTGCGGGCCGTTTGATATCCATAAAAAAGCCCCGCCTATCCGACGAAGATAGGCGGGGCTTTTTGTTGCCCTTGATCAGGCGCGGCGGCGGAACAGCGGCAGCGGCTGGTCGCTGGAGGCCTGATAGACCTCGCTGAACTCCTCGAAGGCTTTCAAGGCGTCCAGCGGATCCTTGTCCTCACGCAGGGCGAAGGCATCGAAGCCCACGCGCAGGTAGGAGAACAGCTGGTCACGCAGCACATCGCCGATGGCGCGCACTTCGCCCTTGTAACCGTAGCGGGTGCGCAGCAGGTAGGCGGTGGAGCAGTGGCGGCCATCGGTGAACGCCGGGAAGTTCAGCGCAATCACCTGGAAGTTGTCCAGCTGATCGGCGATTTCCTCGATTTCCTCACCGGCATCCAGCCACACGCCCAGGCCGCCATCGCGGGCCTTGAGTGCAGTGCTGTGCTCGACCCACAGGGCCAGTGGCACGATCAGGTCGTCGCAGTTGGAGATGCCGTCCAGCGTGGCGTCCTTGGGCAGCAGATGCCAGCTTTCATCGATCAGCTGGCCATTCTTAATGATTCGCTGCATATACGCGCTCCTTGAACGGGTCGACACCGATACGGCGGAAGGTGTCGAGGAAACTCTCTTCTTCATCGCGGCGCTCGACATAGACCTTGACGATCTTGTCGATCACATCGGCCATGTCCGCTTCGGCGAAGGAGGGGCCGAGGATCTGCGCCAGGCTGGCGTCACGGCCGGCGCTGCCGCCGAGGGACACCTGATAGAACTCCTGCCCCTTTTTGTCCACCCCGAGGATACCGATATGGCCGACGTGGTGGTGACCGCAGGCATTCATGCAGCCGGAGATGTTCAGGTCGATATTGCCGATGTCGAACAGGTAGTCCAGGTCGTCGAAACGGCGCTGGATGGCTTCGGCAATCGGGATCGACTTGGCGTTGGCCAGGGAGCAGAAGTCGCCGCCCGGGCAGCAGATGATATCGGTCAGCAGGCCGACGTTCGGCGTGGCGAAGCCATTCTCGCGCAGCTCGCCCCACAGGGTGAACAGCTGCGCCTGCTCGACGTCAGCCAGGATGATGTTCTGGTTGTGGCTGTTGCGCACTTCGCCAAAGCTGTAGCGGTCGGCCAGTTCGGCGATCACATCGAGCTGTTTGTCGGTGACATCGCCCGGGGCTACACCGGTCGGTTTGAGCGACAGGGTGACGGCGACATAGCCCGGCTTCTTGTGGGCGAAGGTGTTGCGCTGACGCCAGCGGGCAAAGCCCGGGTGCTCGGCATCCAGGGCAGCCAGCGCGGCGTCCTGATCGTCGAGGGCTTGGTAGCTTGGGTCGATAAAGTGCGCGGCGACGCGCGCCACTTCGGCTTCGGTCAGGGTGGTGGGGCCGTCTTTCAGGTGGGCCCACTCGGCATTGACCCGCTCGGCGAACACCGCAGGGGTCAGCGCCTTGACCAGAATCTTGATCCGCGCCTTGTATTTGTTATCACGACGACCATAGCGGTTGTACACACGCAGGATGGCGTCGAGGTACCTGATCAGGTGTTGCCACGGCAGGAATTCGTTGATAAAGCTGCCGACGATCGGGGTACGGCCCAGGCCGCCACCGACGGAGACACGGAAGCCTAGCTCGCCGGCGGCGTTGCGTACCGCTTCCAGGCCGATGTCGTGCACTTCGATCGCCGCACGGTCGCTGGCCGCACCGTTGACCGCAATCTTGAACTTGCGCGGCAGGTGGGTGAACTCGGGGTGGAAGGTCGACCACTGGCGGATGATCTCGCACCACGGACGCGGGTCGACGATTTCATCCTTGGCCACACCGGCGAACTGGTCGGTGGTGGTGTTGCGGATGCAGTTGCCGCTGGTCTGGATGGCGTGCATCTGCACGGTGGCCAGCTCGGCGAGAATATCGGGCACATCTTCCAGGTCCGGCCAGTTGAACTGCACGTTCTGCCGGGTACTGATGTGCGCGTAACCCTTGTCGTAGTCACGGGCAATCTTGGCCATCATGCGCACCTGTGCGGACGACATCAGGCCGTAGGGCACGGCAATGCGCAGCATCGGCGCAAAGCGCTGGATATACAGGCCATTCTGCAGGCGCAGAGGGCGGAATTCTTCGCCGCTCAGCTCGCCAGCCAGGTAACGGCGGGTTTGATCGCGGAACTGCTTGACGCGGTCCTCGACGATTTGTTGGTCGTACTGGTCGTATACGTACATGGGGTGTCCTGTTATTCAGGCTTTTAGAACCCGTTTACGATCTGCTGCGCGTCGGTCCTGCTGCGTTAAAAACAGGCTCGGAGCACTCATGTACAGCTCGTACACTGCGCTTGCTCGCCTGCTTTTGCCTTGCGTGGCTCTAGCTCGCTATATCGTAAACAGGTTCTCACAGCTAATCAGCGCGCACGGCCGCGCACTCCCTACGGAGCCGAAGGAAGATACCAGCTCAGGGTTATGCGCAAAAGTGATGTTTGAGTATATGGAAAGAACTTAAAGGGATAAGTGAGGGGTGGAACATAACCTCGGAGCTTGAGTAAGCGCCCTGGCTGGTCTTAACTGCAGGGGCGATTCACCCATAATCACAACAAAAGGGGTAGCCATGAGCGAACATACCGAACCTGATAACGGCGACAGCGCTGTAGATGCCAAGGCGATCTTTGCCCTGATCCTGATCTTTGTCGCCACCGCGGTGTTCTGGGTCAGCCAGCAATAAACCACGCCGTCTCCGGGCTCGGAGGCATAAGTGCCGAGCGCGCCAGAGCGGCGGTACGAGACAACAAGCCGGTAGCGGTGTCACTGCTGCCGGCTTTTCCATGCGCCGGACAGCCGATGTGCAGTCCTTAGGGCTCCTGGCAGCTCAGGCTGTCGGCTTGGCGATAGAGCGCGAGGAGCTTGCGGGTGATGGTCTGCTGGATATCGTCGCGCTCGAAGGTGGAGAGGCGGGTCAGGCGGCTGACCTGCAGGCGATGCAGGTGGATATAGGGCATCTGCTGATTGAACTCGCGCAAGTCGCCTTTCATCATGATCGGCAGAAACACATCGCCGGCCTTTTTCTGATTGCTGATGATCTGTGCCAGAGCCTGCTTGAACGGCATGGTCTTGGGGGCCGGCCCGCCTTCCTTGAACATGGTGGTGAGCAACAGGCCGGGTTTGCCCAACACCACGCCTGGCAGCACGCAGAGGCCGGTTGTGCGCACGGCCTGGGACTCGATGCCGTGCAGGGTGTCGTGGAAGGCGTAGGGGTTGGGCAGCACCACCATCTTGCGGCCCTGATCGCTGGGGAAGTGCAGGTTGTAGTTGGTGTACAGCTGGTGCACCGACTCGGAGAACACGCACAGGCGGTTCTCGAACAGCTTGATAAAGCGCTCGGCCAGTTCGCGGCGGGCGATGCTGTTCAGATCCCAGACCAGGTCCTGATTCTGCGCGCGATTCAGGTCGACTTCCTGATGTTCCATGCTGCTCATTAAGTCCTCATACGCGAAACTGTCCGAGCAATCCGTTCAGCTGCTCAGCCAACTGCCCAAGATGGCGGCCCGCGTCGCTGGATTGTTCGGCGGCCAATGCATTGTTATGGGCCAGGCTGGCGGCCTGGGTGACGTTCTGGTTGATATCTTCGACCACGTGGGATTGTTGCAGCGTAGCGCTGGCGATGGAAGCATTCAAGCCGGTCAGGTTGCGCAGGCCGCTGGCGATCAGGGTCAGGCTTGCGCCGGCCTGGCTGGCCTGTTCGACGGTCTGCTGCGAAGCGCGACTGCTTTCGTTGATGACTTTGACCGCCGCTTCCGAGTTGCCCTGCAGGCGCTCGATCATGCCCTGGATCTCGGCGGTGGACTTCTGTGTGCGTTGCGCCAGCAGGCGCACCTCGTCGGCGACCACGGCGAAGCCGCGGCCCTGCTCGCCGGCACGGGCGGCTTCGATCGCGGCGTTGAGGGCCAGTAGGTTGGTCTGTTCGGCAATCGAGCGGATGACTTCCAGTACGCTGCCGATCTGGGTGCTTTCCTCGGCGAGGGTCTGGATAACCTCGACCGCCTGATTGATGGTGCCGGACAGCTGGTTGATCTGCCGCAGGCTCGCATCGATATTCTGCAGCCCCTGCTGGGCCTGCTCTTCGGCGGCATGCACCTCGGATGAGGCGTGTTCGGCGTTCTTTGCCACGTCCTGCACGCCATAGGTCACTTCATTGATCGCGGTGGCCACCAGTTCCATCTGTTGCGATTGTTGCTGACTGTGTTGCTGCGCCGTGCCGGAAACCTGGCCAAGGGCATTGGCGGCCTTGTCCAGTTCGCTGGCGGAGTCGAGTGATTGCCTGATGACCTGGCGCAGCTTGTCGGTAAAGGCATTGAAGTGCCTGGCCAGGGCCGTCAGTTCGTCGCCACCGCTGGTGTCCAGGTTGCGCGTCAGGTCGCCGTCACCGCTGGCGATATTGGCCATGGCGCTGACTGCCTGCTGCAGCGGTTGGGTGATGCTGCGCACGATCAGCAGCAGGAGCACAATCATCAGTATCGCGATGGCCGCACCAATGGCGATTGCCTTCAGCGCCTGGGCCTGGAACTCGGCCTGTACGTTATCCACGTATACGCCCGAGCCGATAATCCAGCCCCAGGGCTGGAACAGTTCGACATATGAGACCTTGGGCACCGGCTCGCTGGAACCGGGCTTTGGCCAGCGGTAGTTGACCTGGCCCGCGCCTTGGCTCTTGCTGATCTGCACCATTTCATTGAACAGGGCTTTACCGTCCGGGTCCTTGAAACCGGAGAGATCTTGCCCCTCCAGCTTGGGATTGGTGGGGTGCATGATCATGATCGGGGTCTGGTCATTGATCCAGAAATACTCCTGGCCGTCGTAGCGCAACCCTCTTATGACTTCCATGGCCTGGGCCTGGGCTTGTTCGCGGGTCAGGCCGCCACTGCTTTCCAGGCCGTGGTAATGCTTGAGAATGCCCGCGGCACTTTGCACCACATGCTGGGTTTTCTCGCCCTTGGCGGCATAGAGATCGGTATGTATCTGCCGCAACAGCAGCGCGCCCTGAAATACCAACATCACAATGGCTACCAACAGGATCAACCAGAGGCGACGACTAATGGGCAGGCTACGTAGGCTGTTCATGGTTTGGCTCTCTCGACTTGCTGGGCGCGGGGCGGGCGCTTCTTATAGGGTAAAGGCATCATCGGATACGTTAGACCTTAGGCTAATTGCGCCCGGGAAGCCGATTATTAGCGGCAGCGCCGCTATTTATGGGCACACATTGGCTTTACGCACGAGAGGCTGTCGCGTGCGAGCTGTGGCATCATCTGCGCGCAGGATTGCCGTTCGTTACGGATGTACTGAACTTTTTGTCTTGCCGGTGTCTGACTTGGCTTGTCTTTAATTGCCTGATTGTTGTGGCTCGGTTGTTCGCGCGCGATGGTGTGCGCTTTAGGGAGTTCGGATGGATCTGTGGGTGGCCTTTCAGGCGCTTGTTCTTGGGATAGTTGAGGGGGTTACCGAGTTTCTGCCGATCTCCAGCACGGGACATCAGATCATCGTCGCCGACCTGATCGGTTTCGGCGGTGAGCGGGCGATGGCCTTCAATATCATCATCCAGCTTGGGGCGATTCTCGCGGTGGTGTGGGAGTACCGGCGCAAGATTCTCGACATCGTTGTGGGCCTGCCCCGAGAGCCCCTGGCGCAGCGCTTCACCATCAATCTGCTGATCGCCTTTCTCCCTGCGGTGGCGCTGGGCGTATTGTTTGCCGATCTGATCCATCATTATCTGTTCAACCCGATCACCGTGGCGCTGGCGCTGGTGGTGGGCGGGGTGATCATGCTCTGGGCCGAGCGGCGCAAGCACCGGGTGCATGCCGAGAGCGTGGACGACATGACCTGGAAGGATGCGCTGAAGATCGGTTTCGCCCAGTGCCTGGCGATGATTCCGGGGACTTCACGCTCCGGGGCGACGATTATCGGCGGTCTGCTATTCGGTTTGTCGCGCAAGGCCGCGACCGAGTTTTCCTTCTTTCTCGCCATGCCGACCATGGTAGGGGCGGCAGTGTACTCCGGCTACAAGTACCGTGATCTGTTTCAGATCAGCGACCTACCAGTGTTTGCCATAGGCTTTGTCACCTCCTTTATCTTCGCCATGATTGCGGTACGGGCGTTGCTCAGCTTTATCGGCAAGCACAGCTATGCGGCGTTTGCCTGGTACCGCATCGGCTTCGGCTTGCTGATCCTGGCGACCTGGCAGTTGCAGTGGATCGACTGGAGCACGGCGCAGCCGTGAGTGCTGGCGCTGTATTCGGCGGATAAATAAAGGCGCACCTCAGGGTGCGCCTTTGCCATAGTGGCCTCGGTTAATGGAGGCGTACATGCATCAGCTTGAGCATCAAATTCTCCAGGTCAACGGTATTGACCTGAGTCTGTACAGTGCCGGTCCCGTGGTGGGGCGGCCGGTGTGGTTGCTGCACGGTTTTCCCGAGTGCTGGCATTCCTGGCGACAGCAGATCGCGCCGCTGACCGCGGCCGGTTACCGCGTGCTGATCCCGGAAATGCGCGGCTATGGCCAGAGCAGCGCGCCACGCGATCCTGCAGCCTATGACGTGCTGACCATCTGCGCCGATATCCAGGCCGCCATGGACCGGCTCGGCCAGCAGCAGGTGTGTGTGGTCGGCCACGACTGGGGCGCACCGATTGCCTGGCATCTGGCCCTGCTTGAGCCTGAGCGGGTACAGGCAGTCGTTGGCCTGGCGGTGCCGTTTGGCGGCCGGCCCAGGCAGCCGGCCATCGAGATCATGCGTCAGCTGTATGCCGAACGCTTTCATTACATTGTGTATTTCCAGGAGCCGGGCCTAGCCGAGGCGGAGATGGATGCCGACATCCCCCGCACCCTGCGCATGATGATGCATAACAGCTCTGCGGCCGTGCCCAAGGATCACTTCCTACAGGACAAACCGGCTGGTGCCGGGTTGTTCGAGGGCATGCAGGACCCTGGCACGTTGCCAACCTGGTGTGACCGCACAGCATTTGATCATTACCTGAAAACCTTCGAGGGCCGTGGCTTCTACGGCGCGCTGAACTGGTATCGCAATTTCGAGCGTAACTGGCAGCGCACCGCGGGCCTGGCCGAGCGGCAGATCGAACAGCCTGCGCTGTTTCTGCTTGGCGATATGGACCCGGTCGGCACCCTGGAGGCCTACACCCTCAAACAGATGCCCAAGCGCATCGCCCGGCTTGAACAGCATGTGCTGAAAGATTGCGGACACTGGATTCAGAATGAGCAGGCCGAGCAGGTCAATCAGTTGCTGCTGGCATTTCTGAGTCGCCATTTCCCGGCTTGAAGCGCTAGAGTGCGCGCTTTCTTTTATGAGACGGGTAGCCATGGAGCAGCGCGGCTTATTACGCAGCTGGAATGATGACAAGGGGTTTGGCTTTATCCAGCCGGAGCAGGGCGGCGCAGAGCTCTTTGCGCATATCTCGGCCATGCGCGGCGATCGCCGGCCAGTTGCGGGGGATCGGGTCATGTATATCGCCGGCCAGGATGCCCAGGGCCGTGCTCGCGCAGAACATATCCGGGTAGCGGGCGAGCTTGCGCTTGACCGTCCGGCGATTCGGCGTAAACCCCGTCCGGGCAAGCCCGCTGCCCCCGCTAGCAAAGCCAGGGCCCACCAGGCAAAGCCTGCGCGGGACGGCGGGGCTATTCAGCATCTGGGGCTTAAGCTGGTGCTGCTGGTGGCACTCTGCGCGCTACCCGTGATGGGCGGCCTGCAGCTGTTCTGGCAGTCGGGGTTTGTCTGGGTGTTGGCGGCTTATCCGTTGGCCAGTCTGGTCAGCTTTATGCAGTACTGGTGGGATAAGTCCAGCGCTCAGGCTGGCCGTTGGCGCACGTCAGAAAATGTGCTGCACCTGGTCGAGCTGCTGGGCGGCTGGCCTGGTGCATTGGTCGCGCAGCAGTGCTTTCGGCATAAGACGCGCAAACTGTCCTATCAGCTGGTGGTCTGGTTGATCATCGCCGCGCACCAGCTGGTATGGATTGACGGGTTGCTGCTCGATGGCCAGCTGTTCGGCGAGTTGCTGCGTCGTCACCTGCCGCTGTAATGCCCTAAACCGGCTGATCCCAGCGGCTGAAGGCGTCACTCAGATGTTCGATCCAGGCACGCACGGCCGGCAGCATGCCGCGCCTGTGGGTGTACACCGCCTGCAGGTTGCCGGTGGGCAGCGCCCAGTCAGGCAGCAGGCGGATCAGTCGACCGTCGGCCAGTTCCTCCTGGCACAGGGGCGCGGGCAGCATGGTAAAGCCCAGGCCGGCCAGGGCTGCGCGTTTGCGTACGCTGAAGTCCTCGATGGCCAGGCGCGCCTCCAGTACGACTTCCTGCACGTGTCCGCTGTCATGCTGCAAACGCAGGTGAATTCTGCGATCCGCCTCCAGGGCACCCAGGGCAGGCAGCGCTGAGAGGTCGTCAGGCGTATCGATGTTGGCGTGTTGCAGCAAGGCGGGGGCGGCCACCATAAAGGCCTGGGCCGGACGCAGGCGACGGGCGATCAGCGTCGGGTCTTCATCCTCGGCGCTGCGCACACGCAAGGCGACGTCCACGCCTTCATTGAGCAGATCGATGCGTCGATTGGTCTGAATCAGCTCCAGCTGCACCTTGGGGTAGGCCGCGAGAAAACTCACTACCAGTTCCGCGAGCAGGGCGATGCCGCCCGGCGCGCTGACCCGCAGACGGCCGCGCGGCTCGCTGGTCAGGCTGGCCACGGTTTCCTCGGCCTGTTCGGCCTCCTGCAGCATGGCCTGGCAGTGACGCAGGTAGCGTTCGCCGATATCGGTCAGCGCCAGCTTGCGCGTGGTGCGTTGCAGCAGGCGCGCGCCGAGGCGGTTTTCCAGCTCGGCAATGCGCCGCGACAGGCGTGATTTGGGGATGCCGAGGGTACGTCCGGCTGCGGCGAAACCGCCGGCTTCCACCACTTTGGCGAAGTAGAACAGGTCATTGAGATCGTGCATGGGTTTATCGTCCTATCAGTGGGACGAACTATCGCATTTGTGCTGACTAATCCGCCATTGCTTTCATCGGTAGTATCTCCAGCATCTTGATCGCCGCGGGGCGATCTTCAATATGGAGACTGTCATGAAATTACTGCACCTCGATTCCAGCATTCTCGGCGACTCGTCTGCCTCCCGCCAACTCAGCCGCGCCGTGGTCGATGCCTGGTTGGCCGTCGAACCTGAGGCTCGGGTGAGCTATCGCGACCTGGCCAGCGACGCCCTGAGCCATCTGTCCGCTGCCAGCCTGGTGGCCGGCGGTACCCCGGCCGAACTGCGCGATGCGGCGCAGCAGCATGAAGTCCAACTGGCCGAAGACACCCTCAACGAGTTTCTCGCCGCCGATGCCATCGTTATTGGCGCGCCGATGTACAACTTCACCGTGCCGACCCAGCTCAAGGCCTGGATCGACCGCGTGGCCGTAGCCGGCAAGACC
>JBFJZW010000029.1:0-25070 GCA_041621875.1 Pseudomonas sp.
TGAACCATGCCGAAGATAAGTTCGTGCTGGTCAACAGCGAGTTCGTGCCGCTGTACAAGGGCATCGAAAGCCAGCTGACCACGGTGGAGAAGACCATCCTGCTTACCGATGCGGCCGATAAAACCGCCGAGCTGCCCAATCTGGTCGGCGAGTACGAGACGCTGCTGGCCGCGGCCAGCTCGAGCTACGCGTTTGAGGATTTCGACGAAAACTCGGTGGCCACCACCTTCTACACCACCGGCACCACCGGTAACCCCAAGGGTGTGTACTTCAGCCATCGCCAGCTGGTGCTGCACACCCTGGCCGAAGCCAGCGTGCTCGGCAGCCTGGACAGTATCCGTCTGCTCGGCACCAACGATGTGTACATGCCGATCACCCCGATGTTCCACGTGCATGCCTGGGGCATCCCCTATGTGGCCACCATGCTCGGCGTCAAGCAGGTCTACCCGGGGCGCTACGAGCCGGACATGCTCTGTCGGCTGATCAAGGAAGAGAAGGTCACCTTCTCCCACTGCGTGCCGACCATTCTGCAGATGGTGATGGGCGCGCCCTCGGCCCAGGGTTATGACTTTGGCGGCCTCAAGTTGATCATCGGCGGCAGTGCGCTGAATCGCTCGCTGTACGAGGCGGCCAAGGCCCGCGGTATCCAGCTGACCGCGGCCTATGGCATGTCGGAAACCTGCCCGCTGATTTCCTGCGCCCATATCAACGACGAGATGCTCGCCGGCAGTGAAGACGAGCGCACCACTTACCGGATCAAGGCCGGGGTGCCGGTGCCGCTGGTGGAGGCGGCGATCATGGCCCCCGACGGTAGCCTGTTGCCGGCCGATGGCGAAAGCCAGGGCGAGCTGGTGCTGCGTGCGCCCTGGCTGACCCAGGGTTATTTCCGCGAGCCGGAGAAGGGCGCTGAGCTGTGGCAACACGGCTGGCTGCACACCGGCGATGTCGCCACCATCGACGACTTCAGCTTTATTGACATCCGCGACCGCATCAAGGATGTGATCAAGACTGGCGGCGAGTGGATTTCCTCCCTGGAGCTGGAGGACCTGATCAGTCGTCACCCGGCCGTGCGCGAAGTCGCGGTGGTCGGTGTGGTCGATCCGCAGTGGGGCGAGCGGCCATTTGCCCTGCTGGTGCTGCGCGACGGTCAAAGCCTGGATGCCAAGGGGCTGAAGGATCACCTCAAGCCTTTTGTCGAGCAGGGCAGTATCAACAAGTGGGCGATACCGACCCAGATCGCCCTTGTTACCGAAATTCCCAAAACCAGCGTCGGCAAGCTGGACAAGAAACGCATTCGCCTGGACATCGTCCAGTGGCAGGCCGCCGGCAGTGCTTTTTTATCCACTCTTTAAGATGGGCGTGTCGGGCGGGGCAATTGCCCTGTCCGGCCAGCGGTGGAATCTGAAACGGGCGTTTTAACTGGGCTGCCGAGTAACCGGCGTCTGTAACTTGTCGCTTGATCCGGCACTTTGGCGGGACGCTGTTCGGTGAGAACCGAAGCGTATTTTAGTGACCCTGCAGTCAAACAAGCGTTTGGCTTGCTAATTGCTGTACTCAGGCCATTCTTGCTGTTGCAGAGAGCGGCCAACCGGCCGAAACCTGCGAGCCAGAGTGCCTGGGGGCTGCAAATCACACTTTCGAGGGATCAAGCAGTACCACCCGCTGGCTATAGTTCGCACCATCCATAACAAAAAACACATGGAGTAGCGTCGATGACAAAGACAAAGCAAACCTGGCGCCTGGCAAAATTGCCACTGGCCGTCAGCCTAGCATCCACCCTCGCCGCACCAGCGTTCGGCGTTACTTTCAATATCGGCGAAATCGAAGGCCAGCTCGACTCGTCCATGTCGGTCGGTGCCAGCTGGTCGGTGCGCAGCGCCGACCCGGATCTGATCGGTACCCGTAACGGTGGCCAGGCTTCCTCGCAAACCGGCGACGATGGCCGTCAGAACTTCAAGCGCGGCGAGACCTTCTCGAAGATCTTCAAGGGTATCCATGACCTCGAGCTGAAGTACGGCGATACCGGCGTCTTCGTCCGTGGCAAGTACTGGTACGACTTCGAGCTGAAGGACGAAAGCCGTCAGCTGTACGACATCAGCGACAGCAACCGCAAGGAAGGCGCGCAGTCGTCCGGCGCACAGATTCTCGATGCCTTTATCTATCACAACTATTCGATTGGCGATCTGCCGGGCTCGGTCCGCGCTGGCCGTCAGGTTGTGAGCTGGGGTGAAAGCACCTTTATTCTGAACTCGATCAACTCGATCAACCCTGTCGATGTGGCCTCTTTCCGCCGTCCGGGTGCCGAGATCAAGGAAGGTCTGATCCCGGTCAACATGTTCTATGTGGCCCAGAGCCTGACCGACAACCTCTCCGCCGAGGTGTTCTACCAGCTCGAGTGGGACCAGACCATCGTCGATAACTGCGGCACCTTCTTCGCCCTTGACGTGCTGGCCGACGGCTGTAACGACCGCCTGGCCGTTGCCGGTAGCGACGCAGGTGGCCCTGGCAGCCCAGGCTATCGCTATGTAGGTCGTTCCGGCGATCGTGATGCCCGCGACAGCGGCCAGTACGGTATTGCCCTGCGCTGGTTCTCGCAGGAGCTGGACACCGAGTTCGGCTTCTACACCATGAACTACCACAGCCGTACGCCGAGCCTGTCCTATACCGCCGGTCAAAGCGTGTTCCTGCTGCCTAACTCGGTAGAAGATCCGAGCACGGGCGAAATGTTCGCCAAGTACTACCTGGAATACCCGGAAGATATTCGCCTGCACGGCGTCAGCTTCTCCACCACCGTGGGCTCCGCCTCGGTTGCCGGTGAACTGAGCTATCGGCCGAATATGCCGATGCAGATCAATACCACTGACCTGACTCTCGGGGCTGTTGCCCAGGGTGGTCTGGCGCAGGCCTTGGGGGTCGATACCAATCTGCCGATCTACACCAGCGGCCATGCGGCCTTTGGTCCGGGCGAAGAGTTGCAGGGTTATGTGCGCAAGCCGCTGACCCAGGCGCAGGTTACCGTGACCCAGTTCGTCGATCAGGTCATGGGGGCCTCGCGTCTGACCCTGGTGGGCGAAGTCGGTTATTCCCATGTCAGCGACCTGGGCAAGAACGAACTGCGCTTCGGTCGTGCACCTGAATTCGGTGCCGGCGAGTTCCCGACCAACAGCCTGTGTACCGCCATTGCCAACCCGGCCAACCCGGACGAGTGCAACAGCAAGGGCTTCTACACCACCACGTCCTGGGGCTACCGCGCTCGCGCAATCCTCGACTACAACGACGTGTTTGCCGGTGTAAACCTTAAGCCGAACGTGTCCTGGTCGCATGACGTCGATGGCTACGGCCCGACCTTCAACGAAGGCAACAAGGCCATCAGCCTGGGTCTGGATGCCGAATACCAGAACACCTATACCGCCAGCCTTTCCTACACCGATTTCTTCGGTGGTGAATACAACACCAACATCGATCGCGACTTCGTTGCGCTCAGCTTTGGCGTGAACTTCTAAGCAGACAGGAATTTTGAGGAAGAATATGCAGATGAAAACAACAAAAAACCTGCTGCAAACCGGTGTGTTGGCATTGTCGCTGATGGCCTGCAGCGTAATGGCTGCGGTGTCCGCGGACGAAGCCGCCAAGTTGGGCAAAAGCCTGACGCCGGTCGGAGCGGAAATGGGCGGCAACGCCGACGGCTCGATCCCGGCCTGGACCGGCGGCCTGCCAAAGTCGGCCGGCACTGCCGACGCGGCGGGCTTCCTGTCGGACCCGTTCGCCAGCGAGCAACCGCTGTTCACCATCACCGCGGCCAACGCGGAGCAGTACAAGGACAAGTTGACCCCGGGTCAGCTGGCGCTGTTCAAGCGTTATCCGGACAGCTACAAGATGCCGGTGTTCCCGACTCATCGTTCGGCCAGCATGCCTGATTTCGTGCTGGAAGCGGCCATGCGCAACGCCTCCAATACCAAGATGGTCGAGGGCGGTAACGGTCTGGAGAACTTCGAACAGGCCATTCCGTTCCCGATTCCCAAGGACGGTCTGGAAGCGATCTGGAACCACATCACCCGCTATCGCGGCGGCAGCGTCAAGCGTCTGGTCACCCAGGCGACTCCGCAGCCGAACGGTTCCTACAGCATGGTGTACTTCCAGGACGAGTTCACCTTCCGTGGTGCGCTGAAGGATGCCGATACCAGCAAGCCGAGCAACGTGTTGTTCTACTTCAAGCAGCGGGTAACCGCGCCGTCGCGTCTGGCCGGTAACGTGCTGCTGGTGCACGAAACCCTCAACCAGGTGAAGGAACCTCGTCTGGCGTGGCTGTATAACGCCGGTCAGCGTCGCGTACGTCGCGCGCCGCAGGTGTCCTATGATGGTCCGGGTACCGCCGCCGATGGTCTGCGCACCTCCGACAACTTCGACATGTACAACGGTGCCCCTGACCGTTACGAGTGGAAGTTGAACGGCAAGAAGGAGATCTACATTCCTTACAACAGCTACCGTCTGGATTCGCCGAAGCTGAAGTATGACCAGATCATCAAGGCTGGCCATATCAACCAGGACCTGACCCGTTATGAGCTGCACCGCGTCTGGCACGTGACCGCGACCCTGAAGTCGGGCGAGCGTCATATCTATGCCAAGCGTGACTTCTTCATCGACGAGGATACCTGGCAGGCCGCGCAGATCGACCATTACGACGGTCGCGGTACCCTGTGGCGCGTAGCCGAGGCCCATGCCCAGTACTACTACGACAAGCAAGTGCCGTGGTACAGCGTAGAGACCCTGTACGACCTGCTGTCCGGTCGTTACCTGGCTCTGGGTATGAAGAACGAAGAGAAGAGTGCTTACGAGTTCGACTACCCGGCAAAAGAAAGCGATTACACCCCAGCGGCCCTGCGCCAGGCGGGCGTTCGCTGATCTGCGTCGCTGCTGCATAAGAAGCCGGCCCTAGTGGCCGGCTTTTTTATGCCTCAATTTGCGTCATGGCGTGAACCGCACCGGAGCCTCGGAAGGGCCTGCAGACGTTAGGCCGCAAGGCTTGTGGGAACTTTTCACGTTGGCGGATGGGGAGGTCAGCGCAGGCCGCCGCTGGCTGGCGGGGCTTCAAATGCCCGGCTTAAGGCGATAGGCTGCCGAGCATTGGTAGTGCTGCTGCCTGACTGCTACAAGAACCGGCCGATGACTGATCTGTTCCGAATTTCTGGCTTTGTTGCTCCCGGCGCGGCGGTAGGGGGGCACTTTTACCGCCCGCCCTTGCCCTCCCGTTACGTATCGCGTCCGCGTCTGTGCGAACGGCTGATGGCCGGTTTGCCCGGGCGCTTGCTGCTGATCAGCGCACCGGCAGGCTTTGGCAAAAGCTCCCTGGCGATCGAGTTCTGCGAAGCGCTGCCCGAGCGCTGGCAGAGCCTGTGGCTGGGCCTGAACCCGCGTGACAGCGATCCCGGGCGCTTTCTCGAACGGCTGCTGGCCGGCTTGCAGCAGTTCTTTCCCGGGCTAGGCCAGGACGCGCTCGGTCTGCTTCGGCTCCGCCAGCGGCATCAGCCGTTTGCCTTCGAGGAGTGGCTGGACGGACTGCTCGACGATCTGGCCCTGCGCCTCGATCCGCAGCAGCCGCTGTTGCTGGTGCTGGATGACTACCATCTGGCCCAGGGCGCGGTGCTGGACCGCTGCCTGCAGTTCTTCCTCAACCATCTGCCCGCAGGCCTGGTGCTGCTGGTGACCAGTCGCCAGCGTCCGGATTGGCACCTGGCGCGTCTGCGCCTGTCGCGTCAGTTGCTGGAGCTGCACGAGCAGGACCTGCGTCTGACCGACGAGGAAAGTATCGAGTTGCTGGCCCGTCAGGGCACGCAACTGTCGGCCGAATCCCTGGCCAGCCTGTTGCTGCGCAGCGAAGGTTGGGTGGCCGGGTTGCGTCTGTGGTCGCTGGCCAGCAGCGAGGCCCAGGCGGTCGAGGGGCGGACGTCGCCGGCCCAGGGGGCCGAAGGACTGATCCGCGACTATCTGCTGGAGGAGGTAATCGAGGGACTGCCGGCCGAGGTTCAGGCCTTTCTCTACGAAACCGCCAGCCAGGAACGCTTCTGCGCCGAACTCTGCGATGCCCTGCGCGATGCCCATGACAGCGCGGCCATGTTGCGCCACCTGCAGGCGCATCAGGTATTTCTGGTGCCCCTGGACGAACACGGCAAGTGGTTTCGCTATCACCACCTGTTCTCCGACCTGCTGCGCAGCCGCCCGGCCGCCGACCTGCTCCAGTCGGTCTCTGGTCTGCACCTGCGCGCCTGCCGCTGGTTCAGTGCCCAGGGCTTGCTGGATGAGGCCATCGAGCAGGCCCTGCGCGCCGGACACCCGGACGTAGCTGCGAATCTGGTGCAGAGTCTGTCCGAGGAGCAGCTGCTGGCCGAGCAGAATGTGGCGACCCTGTTGCGCTGGAAAATGGACCTGCCGGACAGCCTGCTGGCCAGCACCCCGCGCCTGGTGGTGCTGTATGGCTGGGCCCTGGCCCTGGCTTGCCAGCTGGATGCCGCCGAAGAGCTGGTCAACCAGCTGGAGCGTTTCCTTCCGGCCCCCGGTGCGGCCGAGCAGCAGGGCCTGCTGGCGCAATGGATGGCCTTGAGCGGGGTGATAGCCCGGGGCCGTGGCGAGAGCGAGCGGGCCCGGCAGTTCTGCGCCGAGGCCCTGACCTGCTTGCCGCTGGAGCGCTATGGGCAGCGTCTGATGTGCCTGTCCAGCCTGGCCAATCTGGCGATAGTGCAGGGCGATATGTGGCGTGCCCGCGGCCTCAACCGCGAGGCTCTGGAGTTGGCGCAGCGGGTCGGCAACCCGCTGTTCGAGGCACTGGCCCATTACGACCGGGCGCGGGTGCTGCAGGCTCGCGGTGAGGTGCTGCGGGCGCTGGAGGAAGTGCGCCAGGGCTTGCAGTGTTTACACGGGCTCTCGGCGCAGCGCCAGTATGCGCTGCGCGGCCGTCTGACCCTGTACGAGGGTTACCTGCTCAGCCTGCGCCTGCAGCCGCAACAGGCACGCCAACGTCTGCAGGCCGGAATCGCCGAGGCGCGCGGTTGCCGTGATGTCAGCCTGCTGATCGGGTATTGCGTTCTGGCCGGTCTGGAGGGCCGTCGCGGTAATCTTGCCGAAGGCTTTGCCCAGCTGGCCGAGGCCGAGCGACTGATGCATATCTGGGATATTCCGGCGGTCTACTACCTGGCGATGATCACCCTGTGCAAGTGTGAGCTGTGGCTGCGCCAGGGGCAGTACGAGCTGGCCGGATTCTGGCTCAACCGGTTGGCCCAGACCTACAGCGGCGAGGACGCGGCGACGGCCCCCGAACTGCATCCGCAATTGCCCCTGTATATCGACCTGCACCTGGCCGCACTCGAACGCTTACGCGGTCTGCCGGTGGAAGCCGAACGTCGCCTGCGGGCCCTCAGCCAGCGCGCCCAGGGGGCTGGCGGGCAGTTGCTGGCGAGCATCGCCCAGGTGCAGCTGACCCTGCTGTTGCTGGATATGGGGCGCGAGCGCGAGGCTCAGCAGCAACTGCGCAGTGCCTTGCAGGCAGCCTCTGGCGGTGGCTTGCTGGCCTTTCAGGAGCTGCTGCTGCAACAGCCGGACTGGCTGCATCAGCAGCTGCTGGCGCAGGCTCGCTGCCCGCTCGTCGATACCCTGCTGGCCGCCCTGCCCGAACCGGGGAATACCCCGGGTGTCACCGAGCAGGCTGTGGTCGAGGCCCTGAGTACGCGGGAACTGGCGGTGTTGCAGCTGATCGCCCAGGGCTGCTCGAACCAGCAGATCAGCGAGCGTCTGTTTATTTCCCTGCACACGGTGAAAACCCACGCGCGGCATATCAACAGCAAGCTGGGCGTCGAGCGGCGCACCCAGGCGGTGGCGCGGGCCAAGGGCCTGGGTTTATTGCGCTGAGTCGGCTGGCGCGGGCACCGACAGATCGAGTGCCGGCGGCGCGGCCGGCATCGGCTTGGCGCTGGCCAGCTTGGCCTGTACGTCCTGTTGAATGCTCAGCAGCACCGGCAGCAGTTCCTGCATGTTGCGCCGCACTTCGGCATAGGCATGTTGCTGCGCCAGCTGTTCGCAGCGCAGCAGCAATTGTTCGCGCACCTCTCCACTCAGGTGGATAAACAATTCCGGTAGCTGCTTGCTCAGTTCGGCGCTGTAGAGCACCAGTTCTTCGCGGCCGAACTGCTTGGTCAGGCCCAGGTAATCCAGGGCGCTGGAGGTCAGCATGGCGGCGGCGGCCTTGGTTTCATGCAGGCCTTGCAGGCGTACGGGGTTGCTTTGCTCGCTCTGCGCCAGGGTCATCCAGAACTCGGTAGTGAGGGTGAACAGCACCGACTGCTGGCGCAGCGAGTAGCTCATCAGGCCCAGGGCTTCGGCGGCGTAGGGTTGCTGCGCGGCGCGGAAATCGAAGTACAGGCGCATCAGTTCCTTGAGGCGGAACAGCGCGTCGCGGGCTTCGTTCTGGCGCAGTTCCAACGGTGCGTAGATATTCAGCTGCGGACGGAAATTCTCCTCGCTGACCATCCGTGCATAGATCGGCCCGGTGAATTCGCCGCTGCGTCTGGGCAGGGCATTGGCCTGGGTCTTGTCGACCTTTTCCAGGGCATCGAGCAGCAGCTGATAGTCGGCGCTGTTCCAGGGTTTGTGGATATCGGGAATCCTCTGCCCGAGGTAGAACAGCTCGGCGGCCTGCACGGGCAGAACGGCCAGCAGAACCAGCAAAAGGATGGCCAGCGGTGAGGCGATGCGGCGTGTTAGCGTGTTCAGCACATCGATAATCCTGCGGATATGGCGTGGCCCAGAGTAACCAGCTTGGCCCTGCGCGTCACCCGCGCCTTGGTTGGGGAAACCGTCATGCAGCAGGAGTTGGCCGGGTTGGGTGCGGTGCAGGCGGTCTTCGAGGACCTCGGCGGTTACGGCGCGCTGGCGCAGCAGCAGCAGGGGGGCGAGGGCCCGCTGGTGGGGCATTTGCAACGCACCCATATCCAGCTGGCGGCCATTGCCGTGTTCGCCCGCAAGGGGCTGGCCGAGACCACGGTCAATGACCTGCTGGCGGCGGCCAATGTCTCCCGGCGTACCTTCTACAAGTACTTCGAGAACAAGATGCAGGTGCTCGAAGGCATCTACCAGACGGCTGTCGCCCTGCTGCTGTCGCGCTTCCGGGAAATGCAGAGCATCGCCGGCAGCCCGCAGGCCTGGCTGCAGGCCATGGTCGAGCGTTATTTCGACTATCACCTGGCGGTCGGGCCGATCATCCGCCTGATGCAGGAAGAAGCCCTGCGCGCCGACTCGCCCCTGGCTGCCCAGCGTCAGCGCGCCCATGCCGAGATGGCCCGACTGCTTGCCGAGCGCCTGCACGGCGACGGCCCCCGGGCCGATCCGCTGACTTACCGCGCGCTGCTCTGGGCGCTGGAGGCCGCCTCGCTGGACCTGCTCGGTCGCGCCGCCAGCCGCGGCGAAATCGAACGGGCCAAACAGGTGCTCGGCCAATTGCTGATCGCCGCGCTGTGTCCGCGCTCAGGCTCAACCTAGGTTAGGCGTCAGGCGGGTTCGCCCATGCTCTGATAGGCCGGTGACTATTCCTATAACAACACTGTCGAGGTGCCTGCATGTCCGCTTCCAGCCTTTCGCTGACGCCGCCATTGGCGGCTGGTTTCGCCCGCCTGGGGTTCGGGGCCTTGCCCCTGGCCAGTCTCAAATCGCGCTACGGCAATGCCGCCAGCGGTTCACGCTATGTCGAGCTGGATGGCTTCCATCTGCACTACCGCGACGAGGGCAGCCGGGACAAGCCGGTGCTGGTGCTGATCCATGGCGTGGTGGCCTCCCTGCACACCTGGGATGACTGGGTGCCGGCCTTCGCCGCGCACTACCGGATTATCCGTTTCGATGTGCCGGGTTTCGGCCTGACCGGCCCGGCGCGGGATGGCCAATACTCGGCCGAGCGGATGATCAAGGTCTTCGGCCTGCTGCTTGATCATCTCGGGGTGAACAAGGCCTCGATCGCCGGTAACTCCCTGGGCGGTTATATCGCCTGGAACTTCGCCTTGGCCCAGCCGCAGCGGGTCGACAAGCTGGTACTGATCGACCCGGCCGGCTATCACATGCGCAAGGTGCCCTGGATGATCGCCTCCGCGGCGTTACCGGGGGCCACCCTGGCCATGCCGCTGTGGATGCCGCGGGCCCTGATCGCCCAGGGCATCAAGGAGGTCTACGGCGAGCCGGGGCGGATCAAACCCGGGGTGGTCGAACGCTACAACGACCTGAGCCGTCGCCCCGGCAACCGGCGGGTGATGATGGAAATCTTCCGCATCCTGCTCAAGGTCAACAAGCAGGAGCTGCAGGGCACGCCGGCGCGGGTGGCGCAGATCCAGGCCCCGACCCTGCTGCTGTGGGGCGAGCGTGATCGCTGGATTTCCCCCGAGCATGTACCACTGTGGCAGCGCGACCTGCCGGGCATCCAGGTCAAGACCTATCCGGGGGTTGGCCATATTCCCATGGAGGAAATCCCCCAGCAGAGCGCGGCGGACACCCTGCGCTTTCTCCAGGGCTAAGCCTTGTAGGGTGCGCCGTGCGCACCAACCCAGGCCGCCGGGTGCACCCTACCATTTAAGCCGCGCCCCCTGAGCGCGCCTGGCATAGTCACAAAAAAGGGAGCCAGTCGGCTCCCTTGGTCGTTGCTGCGTTACTTCGGCTTAGGCCGTCTGGCTGTCCGGCGGCACATCGAACTCGTGGCGGGTCTGGTAGAGCAGGTCCAGGTTGTTGTGCTGCCAGGGGTGGAAGTCGGCCTTGAAGAAGTCCCGATAGGTGCCGATCAGGGGACGGAATACGCCCTGCTTGCCCCACATCCACTGCAGGCCGTCGCGCCAGACCCGCCAGTTCCACAGCAGGCCGTCCTGCTTGAGCATATGGGTCAGGCCGCGGCTGGTGTCGAGGATAAAGAAGAAGGTGCCCATCAGCATCGCCCGACGCAGCAGCTTGCGGCTGCCGCAGACCTGGTTGTAGACATCGAAGGCCACCGCCTTGTGCTCGGTTTCCTCCAGGGCGTGCCAGCGCCACAGGCGGACCATGGTCGGGTGCGCCCCGGCCATATGGCGTGGGTCCTTGAGCAGGCCGTCGGCCATGATCGCGGTGATATGTTCCAGCGCGGCGGTGGCCGCCAGCTGACGCTGCGGCGAGAATTTCTTCTGGGTGTAGCGGATGCGCGCCTGGGCGCGTTTCTCGATGCGGCTGATGTCGTAACCCAGGTCGCGCAGGCGGTTGCTGTATTCCAGGTGCTCGCGGCTGTGATGACCTTCCTGGCCGATAAAACCGCGAATCTGTTCCTTCAGTACCGGGTCGGCGATCTGCTCGCGGAAATGCCGCACCGAGTCGATAAAGAAACGCTCGCCATCGGGGAACAGCACCGACATGGCATCGAACAGGTGGCTCTTGAAGGCGTCGCCGCTGTGCCAGTGGCGTGGCAGTGGATTGGGGAAATCGAAATCCATATGCCGCGGGCGAATCTGCAAACCTTCCGGGGTAGTGCTGACCATACTGACTCCCTGAGTCGGTGACTGAAGCATGTCTGCACTATGGGTTGATCCGCAGGCTTGGCAAAGGTTAACAACAGCCAATCTTTCGGTCATTTATGGCCAGAAGTGCCGGTGTCCGGGCTTGTCAGCGTGCCGGCGCAGGCAGCGCAGGGCGACCCTGTGCCGCGCTGGCAGCAGGCGGATTTGCCAAACCTTAGGTGGTGGCAGGCGGATGAGGTTGTCGCGGAAGCTGTCCGGTACTCGTGTCGGGCAGTCGAACTGCTTCGGCCGAATTGGTACTAAGGTGCATTTATGGGCTTGTCGGTGTTTGTCGAACAGGGGTATCTTCGATAAAAAATGAGTCATATATGGCCATCACCCCTAGAAAGCCCATGAAACCATCCCTGAATTTCACGGCCGAACTGGTGCCTGTCGCCTACGCCGCCGCCTTGCTCGACCTGGTCGAGGAGTTGGGCGTCGCCCGTGACCAGCTGTTTGCCGCGGCCCGGGTGCGGCCCGAGGTGCTGGGTAATCCCCAGGGACGTCTGTCCTTCAGCGACTTCACCCAGCTGAGTGGTTGCGCCCTGCGCCTGTGCGACGAGCCGGCCCTGGGCTTGCTGCTCGGCCAGCGGCTGAACGTCTCGACCCACGGCATCCTCGGCTATGCCGTGCTGTCCAGCGCCAATCTGGGCAAGGCCATGCAATTCGCCCTCAGGTATTACCGGGTGCTTGGCCTGACCTACGAACTGGAAATGGTCGAGGAGGGCGCGCGGGTCGAGTTGCGCGCCAGCGAGACCATGCCGCTCGGCCCGCTCAGCCGTTTCGCCGCCGAAGGGCTGCTCGCCAGCCTGTACACCATCGCGCGCTTTCTCGTGGGTGAGCGCTTGCAGCAGGTGGAAGTGGGCTTTGCCCATGCCGCGCCGCACTATGCCGAGCGCTATGAGCGCCTGTTTGGCGTGCCTGTGGCGTTTGACCAGCCCTACCACCGCCTGAGTATGCCCATCACCTATCTGGACCGGCCCATGGCCCTGGCCAACCCGGCCACGGTGCAGATGTGCGAGCAGCAGTGTGAAGCACTGCTGGCCAGCCTGGACGTGCAGGATGGCCTGCTGACCCGGGTGCGCCGCCTGCTGCTGACGCGCCCCGGCGATTTCCCCGATCTGGCCAGCGCCGCCGAGGCCCTGCATACCAGCGGCCGCAGCCTGCGCCGGCACCTGTCGGGCATGGGTACCAGTTACCAGCAGGTACTGGACGAGGTGCGCAAGAGCCTGGCCCTGCAGTACCTCACCACCACCCATCTGCCCCTGTACGAAATCGCCTATCTGCTGGGTTTCAGCGACCCGAGCAACTTTCGCCGCGCCTTCAAGAAGTGGACGGGTAAACTGCCCAGCGATTACCGCAGTGAGGATTGACCATGAGTTCTGCCGCAGCTCCCGCCCTGATCCGCGAAACCTTCCCCGTCGGGCCTTTGCAGTGCAACTGCACGATAATCGGCGACCCCGTGACCAAGAAGGCTATCGTGGTCGACCCGGGTGGCAATCCCGAGCTGATCATGGCGCGCTTGGAGGCCCATGGTCTCAAGGTGGTCAGCATCATCCACACCCACGCCCATCTGGATCACTTCCTCGCCTCCGGGCAGATGAAGGAGAAGACCGGCGCGACTCTGCACCTGCACAAGGAGGATCAGTTCCTCTGGGACAACCTGGAGATGCAGTGCCGCATGTTCGGAGTGCCCTACACCCCGGTACCGGCTCCGGATCAATGGTTGGCCGATGATGAGGAACTGGCCTGCGGCTGCGGCGTGGCGCTGCATACACCGGGGCATACACCGGGTTCCATGAGCTTCTGGTTCCCCCAGGACAAGCTGCTGATCGCCGGCGACACCCTGTTTCGCCGCGGCATCGGTCGCACCGATCTGTGGGGCGGGGACTACAAGACCATCGAGCGCTCGATCAAGCAGCGTCTGTACAGCCTGGACGAGGACGCCACCGTGGTCACCGGCCATGGCGACGACACCCGTCTGGGCGATGAAATGCGCGAAAATCCCTTTGTGCGCGCCTAGGGTCTGTTGCCGTTTCATCACGAGCCGCGTTGCCGCGAGAAATGGCCCCCGGTTAGGCGCAGGACGCAGGTAATGGTTATTCCCTTGCCAAGTCCTGCAACAACAGCGGGGGCCATTTCCCGCGCAACCCGAAGGGCCGGGCCTGTTTTAGCGCGATACTGCGTTTCTCGACACTCATTTGGAACAACCACAAAAAACGCAGGGAGCGTTTTGGCGCGTCAGCCCCGAAGGGGTGAAGCACATGGATGTGCTGAACAAACTTCGTGTCTCGTGCCTTGCCTCGCGCAAAAACAGGCTCCGGCGCGGCCGTGAAGGAAATGGCAACAGACCCTAGAATCCCTCGCTAGCCAGGCGGTTTTGGAGGCCTTGCCGCAAATAGCCGCGCCCGAACCCTGTACCATCGGTTGACCAATCGTCGGGCCGCGCAATGAACTTAATGCCCTGGTCTGGCGTCGAAGACGCAGGCAGAGACTGCTCTGAACAACACGAAAGAAAAGGATGTAGCGATGATGAACTTGCGAAATATGGCATTTGCAGCGGTGGGCCTGAGCCTGTTGGCCGGCTGTACCACCAACCCTTATACCGGTGAGCGGGAGGCGGGCAAGGCCGGCATCTATGGTGGTGTTGGAGCAGTGACCGGGGCGGTAATCGGGGCGGCTACCTCGAGCAAGAAGGACCGTGCCAAAGGCGCATTGATCGGCGCGGCCGTGGGTGGCGCGGCGGGTGGCGGTTATGGCTACTATGTCGACACCCAGGAAGCCAAGCTGCGCCAGACCCTGCAGGGTACCGGCGTGCAGGTGCAACGCAACGGCGATGACCTGAAGCTGATCATGCCGGGCAATATCACCTTCGCGAGCAACTCGTCGGACATTTCCAGCGCGTTCTACCCGACCCTGAACTCTCTGCTCCTGGTGTTCAAGGAGTTCGACAAGAACGGTATCGATATCGTCGGCCATACCGACAGCACCGGCTCTCTCGAGTTGAACCAGAATCTGTCGAATCGCCGTGCCCAGAGCGTAGCCTCCTACCTCAGCGCCAACGGCGTGGCCGCGTCGCGGATTTCCTCCTACGGTGCGGGCCCGAGCCAGCCGATCGCCAGCAATGCGAGCGAAGCCGGTCGCGCGCAGAACCGTCGGGTCGAGATCAACCTGCGTCCGCTGTAAGCGCAGTCGCGTCAAAAGATGCCGCGCGCCCGTGAGGGAACGCGGTATTTTTTTGCCCGGACGATACCGATCCAGCGCCTCGCTCAGGCGGCTCTGCCTCCCGTCAGCGGCAGCCGTTTACCGCCTGTCAACTCTGGGTGCGCCGATCTGCGCTGATTCGATTTGTGACTAGAATCCTTTGCATGGTTCTGTAAGACCCGCGGTTTTCAGGTACGACCGGCCGCCGGGCGGGGAATGACACTGGAGGTCACATGGACGTCAGGCGTAGCGCCAGCTCACGCAAGCCCTGGTTGCCGTTTTGGGTCACCCTGGCGCTGCTGCTGGGCCTGGGCGCGCTGATTCTCTGGCAGTGGCAGGCCCTCGAGCAGCGCAAGCTGCTCGAGCGGCAGCAGCGCTTCGAGCTGGAAGCCGAGGACATCGGCCAGCGGGTGAAAAGCCGCATGCTCGCCTACGAGATGGTCCTGCGTGGCGTGTCGGGGCTGATGACGGGCAGCGACAACGTCTCCCCCGCAGAGTGGGAGCGGGCGCTGGAGCAATTGCAGGTGCAGGAGCGCTACCCCGGCATCCAGGCGCTGGCCTGGTCGCGTTACGTGCGCCAGGAGCAGCTCGATAGGTTGCTGTCCGAGGTGCATGACCAGGGCCGCGAGGAATATCGGGCCTTTCCCCCGGGGCCGCGGGAACACTATCTGCTGATCGATTACATCAGCCCGCTGGATTGGCGCAATCGCCGCGTCCTGGGTTTCGACATGCTCAGCGAACCGGTGCGCCTGGCCGCGATCGAGCAGGCGATTGTCAGGAGCGAAGCCACCCTCAGCGCCCCGGTCACCCTGCGCCAGGAAACCCAGGACAATGTGCAGGGCGGGGTGCTGCTCTATCTGCCGGTCTATCGGGTGGGCATGCCCCAGGGCACGCTCGAGGAGCGCCGCGCCGCCTTGCTGGGCATGGTCCACGGGGCCTTTCGCAGCCATGACCTGATGGCGGGCATTCTGGGCGCGCAGAGTCGCCGTTTCGATGTTTCGATCAAGGATCTGCAGGCACCGCAAACCCTGCTGCTGAGCGACCCTGACCAGGTTCCCGGCTGGCAACCGAGCTTTCGCAAGACGCTGGAACTGCCGCTCTATGGCCGCAACTGGGTGCTGGAGGTGAGCAGCACGGCGGTCTATGAGGCGGCATTAATCAACCCCGGCAGCTACTTCAGCCTCTGGGCCGGCCTGGTGGCCGCCGTACTTCTGGCCTTGCTGGTCGGCGGTTACCTGCACCTGCGCGAGCGCGAACTGTATGCCAGCCAGCAGGCCACAGCACAGTTGGGTGAGCGCGAGGAACGTTTTCGTCTGCTGGTCGAACGGCTGCCGGTGGCAACCCTGCTGTGCAGCGCCGATGGGCGTATCGAGATGGCCAACCACAGCGCCGCCGAGCTGCTCGGCTGTACCGCGCAGCAGCTGCTGGGGGAGCGGGTGCGGCGCTTTCTGCCGGCGATCGAGCAGCTCAGTCGCCTGGTCAACGACCAGGGCACGGCCGAGTTGAGCGACGAATACCAGGCCCATCGCGACAACGGCGGCGAGGTGCCGGTGAGTTTGAGCCTGAGCATGCTGGGGGACTCGGCAGGGGTCAACTACCTGCTCAACCTGGTCGATCTGCGTGCACGCAAGGGGGCCGAAGAGCGTTTTCGCCTGGTGGTGGAGGCTTCGCCCAATGCCATCGTGCTGGTCGACAGCAGCGGCAGGATCGCCATGGTCAACCGGCAGACCGAGCAGATGTTCGGCTACGAGCGCCAGGAGCTGGTCGGCCAGCCGGTGGAGAAACTTCTGCCCGAGGCGCAGCGCGGCGGTCATGTCAGCCTGCGCAGCGGCTACCAGGAGCGCCCCGAGCCGCGGCGTATGGGCAATAACCGCGAGCTGTTCGGTCAGCACCGCGATGGTCGCCTGATCCCCCTTGAGGTGGGCCTGTCGCCGATGCGCAGCGGCCTGGAAAGCTGGGTGCAGGCGGTGATCATCGACATCAGCGAGCGCAAGGCCGCCGAGCAGCGTTTCCGCCTGGTGGTCGAGGCCTCGCCCAACGCCATCGTGCTGGTCGACAGCGATGGCAAGATCGCCATGGTCAACCAGCAGACCGAGCAGATGTTTGGCTACGAGCGCGAGGACCTGGTCGGCCAGGCGGTGGAGAAACTCCTGCCCGAGGCCAAGCGCGGCGGCCATGTCGGCCTGCGCAGCGGTTACCAGGACAACCCCGAGCCCAGACGCATGGGCAACAACCGCGAGTTGTTCGGCCAGCACCGCGACGGCCACCTGATTCCACTGGAGGTGGGGCTCTCGCCGATTCAGGGTGGCGAGCAAGCCTGGGTGCAGGCGGTGATCATCGATATCAGCGAACGCAAGGCCGCCGAGCAGCGCCTGCATGACCAGGCCGAACAGCTGATTCTGGCCAATCGCTACAAATCCGAGTTCCTCGCCAACATGTCCCACGAGCTGCGCACGCCGCTCAACAGCATCCTGATTCTCAGCGATCAACTGCGCCTGAACAGTGCTGGCAACCTGACCGAGAAGCAGACCAAGCACGCCGATATCGTCCATCGCGCCGGCAGCGACCTGCTGCAGCTGATCAATGACGTGCTCGACCTGGCCAAGGTCGAGTCCGGGCGCATGCAACTCAAGCTCGAGCCGCTGAACATGCAGGATATTCTCGTCGAGCTGGATGCCAGCATGCGGCCGATGGCCGAACTCAAGGGCCTGCGCCTGCATACCCGGCAGGAGGCCGGGGTGCCGCGGATGATCCACAGCGATCGGGTGCGCTTGCAGCAGATCCTGCGCAACCTGCTGTCCAATGCCCTGAAGTTCACCGAACAGGGCGAAGTCAGCCTGGTGGTCGCCTGCACCCCCGGTGCGGCAGGGGATGGCCTCGAATGGCTGAGTTTCAGCGTGCGCGACAGCGGTATCGGCATTCCCGCCGAACAGCACGAGCAGATTTTCCAGGCCTTCCAGCAGATCGACGGTTCCACCAGCCGGCGTTTCGGCGGCACCGGTCTGGGGCTGGCGATCACCCGCCAGCTGGTCCTGGCCATGGATGGCGAGATCAGCCTGCAAAGCGCGCCGGGGCAGGGCTCCTGCTTTACCGTACGCCTGCCGGTGCAGATGCTGCCCGTAAGCGAAGAGCCGGTCGAGGCCGCAGAGCCTCAGCGCAGCGGCCAGGGCCCGGCGGTGCTGATTGTCGAGGACGATGGCAATTTCGCCGCGGTGCTCGCCGAGCAGGCCCAGGTCCATGGCTTTACCAGCGTGCATTGCCGCACGGGTATGCAGGCGCTCAAGCTGCTGCACAACGAACAGTTCAGTGCGGTGATCCTCGATATCCTGCTGCCGGATATCAGCGGTTGGCAGCTGTTCCGCCGTCTGCGCGGGCAGGCCAGGTACCGCCACACCCCGGTGCACATCATCTCCTGCGTGCCGCAGCCGGCCGACTGGAACGACGACGGTACGCGTTACCTGGTCAAGCCAATCCAGCGTGAGGACCTGGAGCGGGTCTTCGTCGATCTGCAGCATCTCGGCCAGAGCCCGGAGCATCGCCTGCTGCTGGTGGAGGATGTGCAGGTCGAACGGGAACATTACCGCGAGCATTTGCAGCGCCTGGGTTTCACCGTACAGGCCTGCGCCCGGGCCGACGAAGCGCTGCAGGCCTATACCGACAGCGTATTCAGCGCCCTGGTCGTCGACCTCGACCTGCCCGACCAGGATGGTTTCGAACTGCTGCAAAGCCTCGACCGCCAGCGCCCGCTGGACGGCACGCGGGTAGTGATCAATACCGGGGTGGATGTCACCCATCAGGCCCTGCAGCGCCTGCGTCGCTACAGTGCCGTGGTGGTGCACAAGCACGGCGAGGACATGCAGGCCCTGAGCCAGGCGGTGCAGGGCTTTCTCGGCGGTGTGCGCGAGCCGCAAAAGTCCGCGGCAGACATGACCGAACAGGCGCTGCAGGGGTGTCGCGTGCTGCTGGTGGATGACGATGTGCGCAATGTCTATGCCCTGACGGCCCTGCTGGACGAGGTGGGGTTACAGGTTATCGCCGCCAAGGATGGGCTGGAGGCCATCGCCAGTTACCAGCGCGAACCCTGCGACCTGATCCTGATGGACATGGCCATGCCCAACATGGACGGCTACACCGCGACCCGTCTGCTCAAGGGCGAACATGGCTGCGGTATTCCGATCATCGCCCTGACCGCCCACGCGATGAAGGGCGATCGGGAAAAATGCATCGCCGCCGGGGCCGACGACTACCTGGCCAAGCCGGTCAGTCGCGACGCGCTGTTGGGCATGCTGGGGCGCTGGCTGGCGAGCCGCGATGGTTTGGCGGTGTCATCTGCGCCAGATGATCTAACCTGAAGCACAGCAAGAGTCCGTAAGGCGGCCGCCAGGGACGAGGATGAATGGAATGGTACAGGCGCAGATGAGGGTGGAACAGGCGACGCAGATTCTGCTGGTGGTGGATGATCGTCCGGAGAATCTCGAGGCGATGCAGGCCTTGCTCGAACAGGGCGACTGGCAGCTGCGTTGCGTCGATGGCGGCGAGGCCGCCCTGCAATGCCTGCTGGAGGAGGATGTCGGGCTGGTGCTGCTGGATGTGCAGATGCCGCATATGGATGGCTTCGAGGTGGCCCGCCTGATGCGTGGCAACCCGCGTACTCGGCATACCCCGATCATTTTCGTCTCCGCCATCGCCCAGACCCAGGACGCGGTGCTGCGCGGTTATGCCACCGGCGCGGTGGATTTTATCCTCAAGCCCTTCGACCCCAGCGTCTTGCGCCACAAGATCCATGCCCTGCTCGAGCACGAGCGCAGCCGTAGCGAGCTGTTGCACCTCAGTCAGCAGCTGGATTCTGCGCGGGCCTTCAACGCCTCGGTGCTGGACAATGCTGCCGAGGGCATCATGGTGGTCGGCGAGGATGGCCGCATCAGCTTTGCCAACCCGGCCATGGCGCAGATGCTGCAAGGCGCGGTCAGCGACCTGGAGGGCAGCGACATGCTGTCCTACCTGGTCAGCCCCGAGGTGACCTGCGAGTGGCGCATGTCGGAGTTCTATCGGCATTGGCGTCGCCACGAGGCCTATCGTCTGCACGAGGCCAGCCTGCGTACCCTGAACGGTAGCCTGGTGCCCGTGGCGCTGTCCTGTTCGCCCTTGCCGCGCCTGCAGCACGCCATGGTGGTCATGGCCCTGGACATGTCGGTGGTGCGCCATCTGTATCAGCAGCTGGAGTCGCAGGCCATCACCGATGCCTTGACCGGCTTGCTCAACCGCCGCGGTTTCTACCAGGCCCTGGAGTCCGCGCTGTCGCGGATTCAGCGCAGCGGTCAGCGCATGGCGGTGCTCTATCTCGACCTGGATGGTTTCAAACGCATCAATGACTCGCTGGGGCATGCCGCCGGCGATGAATTGCTCAAGCGCGTCGGCGAGCAGCTCAAGGCCAGCCTGCGCCCTTACGACTGCCTGGCGCGAATTGGCGGCGATGAGTTCACTGCCCTGCTCGACAGCCTGGAGCACCCGGAGGATGCGGCGCGGATTGCCGAGAAACTGATCGAACAGGTGTCGATTCGCTACAACCTGGATGGCGTGGACGTGACCCTGGGGGCCAGTGTCGGGATCGCCTGCTTCCCCGAATGCGGGCAGACCGTGGAGGGCTTGCTGCGCGCGGCGGACATGGCCATGTACGAGGCCAAGCGTACCGGCCGCCAGCAATACCGCTTCTTCTCGCCGGAGATGAATGGCCGCGCGCGCTCGCGCCTGATGCTCGAGGAAAGCCTGCGCAGTGCCATCGAAAACAACGACTTCGTGCTGGTCTACCAGCCGCAGATCTACCTCGAAAGCGGTCGCCTGCGCGGGTTCGAGGCGCTGTTGCGCTGGCAGCACCGGGCCGCCGGGACGGTCGCGCCCGGGGTGTTTATCCCCCTGCTGGAGGAAACCCGACTGATCAACCGGCTGGGCGACTGGATCTTCCGCGCCGGTGCCGAGCAGTGCCAGCGGCTGAACGCCCAGTTCGGCGCAGGCACGGTGCTGAGCCTGAACGTCAGCCCCGTGCAGTTCGGCAGGGCGCAGCTGGTCGAGGAATTGCGCCTGGTGCTTGAGGAGTTCGGCCTGCAGCCTGCGCAGCTGGAGGTCGAGGTCACCGAGAGCGCGTTGATGCAGGACCTCAATACCAGCCAGGAGCAGTTGCGTCAGCTGCGCGCGCTGGGGGTGAAGATCGCCATCGACGACTTCGGCACCGGTTACTCGTCACTGGCGTACCTGCGCCATTTCGAGCTGGATACCCTGAAGATCGATCGGCTGTTTATCGCCAATATGCTCGACTCGCCGCGCGACGCCGCCGTGGTCAGCACCATCATCGACCTGGGCCGCAACCTCGGCCTGGAAGTGATCGCCGAAGGGGTGGAAACCCAGGCTCAGCGCGACTGGCTGGTGCAGCACCAGTGCGCCATCATGCAGGGCTTTCTGGTCGCGCCGGGCCTGAGTGCCGAGCAGGCCAGGGGCTTCCCGGCGCAACTGGACTGGCACAACCTGCCCTCGTACCCGAGCAAACCCGAGGAATAGGCCAGCAGAATGCTCCAGGCCGTGTAGATCTTTTCAGTGTGTAGGAGCGGGCCTACAAGCCGATAGACACAATCGCCTCCAGTTTGCTGCGTGATAGCGCGGCCTCTATTTCGGGCCAAAACGCTGCCTGAGGGCTTCCAGTTCGGCGTCCTTATCCAGCCACAGCTGGTTGACCCACTGCTGGAAGTGCAGGCGATAGGTTTCGTCCTGATCGTAGTTGCCGCCGATAAACTCCGCGGGAATCGGCAGCTGCTGCAGGCGCACCACCACCTTGTCGATGCGACCGCACAGCAGGTCCCAGAAGCCCGGGTTGCCCTGCGGGTAGTGGATGGTGACGTTGACGATGCTGTGCAGCTGCTCGCCCATGGCATCGAGGACGAAGGCGATGCCGCCGGCCTTGGGCTTGAGCAGGTGGCGGAAGGGCGACTGCTGTTGCGCATGCTTTTGCGGCGACAGGCGGGTGCCTTCGAGGAAGTTGAACACCGAGACCGGGTTGGTTTTGTAGCGTGCGCAGGCCTTGCGCGTGGTGGCCAGGTCCTGGCCGCGCTTTTCCGGGTGCTTGGCCAGGTATTCCTTGCTGAAGCGCTTCATAAAGGGGAACTCCAGGGCCCACCAGCACAGGCCGATTACCGGCACCCAGATCAGCTCCTGCTTGAGGAAGAACTTGAGCAGCGGCATGCGCCGGTTGAGCTGGTATTGCAGCACCAGAATGTCCACCCAGCTCTGGTGGTTGCTGGTCACCAGGTAGGAGTGCTGCTTGTCGAAGCTCTCAAGTCCCGCGACGTCCCACTCGATCCGGCCCACCAGGTTCATCCAGAACTTGTTGCTGGAGATCCAGAACTCGGCAATCGCGTGCATCAGGAAGCGGCACAGACGCTGCACTGCCGGGATGGGCAGCAGCAGTTTGAGCAGGGCCATGATAAACAGCGGCCAGCAGCAGATCAGGGTGTTGATGGCCAGCAGCAGGCCGGCGAGCAGGCCGCGCAGGGGGGCAGGGAGAGCGTGCAACATGGGGGCAGGTGCCTCCGAAAATGGGCGCAGGCTGCGTATCAGAGGTTTGCGCAGCCCGGGTATGCCCGGCTTATCTATGCCCGTGGTTTTCCACCACGGATCGGTCGGCGCACAGGTTAACCGCTGTGCACCGAACTGCAAGCCTTTCGAAATGCCGGCATTCGCCGCAGATCGCTGCCTGTTCCCGTCATTCGCCGGCCCATACGCAGGAAGTCTCCATGCCGGGGCGCTACTGCGGCAGGTTGGCGGCCTGGATCGCGGTCAGGGCGATGGTGTAGACGATATCGTCGACCAGGGCACCACGGGACAGGTCGTTGACCGGTTTGCGCAGCCCTTGCAGCATGGGTCCGACGCTGACGCAGTCAGCGCTGCGTTGCACCGCCTTGTAGGTGGTGTTGCCGGTGTTCAGGTCGGGGAACACGAATACCGTGGCGCGCCCCGCCACCGGGCTGCCCGGGGCCTTCTGCCGGCCGACGCTGTCGATGGCGGCCGCGTCGTACTGCAGCGGGCCGTCGAGCAGCAGGTCGGGGGCCAGTTGCCGGGCCAGACGGGTGGCCTCGCGAACTTTCTCTACTTCCTCGCCGGTGCCCGACTCGCCGGTGGAGTAGCTGAGCATCGCCACCCGCGGCGGGATGCCGAAGGCGCTTGCCGAGGCGGCGCTCTGCAGGGCGATTTCCGCCAGCTCCGCTGCCGTCGGGTCGGGGTTGACCGCGCAATCGCCGTACACCACCACTTGGTCCGGTAGCAGCATAAAGAACACCGAGGACACCAGCTTGTAGCCCGGTGCGGTCTTGATCAGCTGCAAGGCCGGGCGAATGGTGTTGGCGGTGGTGTGGATGGCACCCGACACCAGGCCGTCGACCTCGTCCAGGGCCAACATCATGGTGCCCAGCACCACGGTGTCTTCCAGTTGGGCGGCGGCCATGGGCGCATTCAGCCCCTTGCCCTTGCGCAGCTCGACCATGGGCCCGACATAGCGCTCACGGATCAGGTCCGGATCGAGAATCTCCAGCCCCTCGGGCAGCTCGATACCCTGCGCCCTGGCCACCGCGTACACCTCATCCGGCTTGGCCAGCAGCACGCACTGGGCGATGCCGCGGGCCTGGCAGATCGCCGCCGCCTTGACGGTGCGCGGCTCGCTGCCTTCCGGCAGGACGATGCGCCTGTTCGCCGCCTTGGCCCGTTGCACCAACTGGTAGCGAAACGCCGACGGCGACATGCGCAGTTCGCGCGGGGTGCCGCAGCGGGCGAACAGCCACTCATGGTCGATATGGCTGGCGACGAAGTTGGCCACCGTCTCGGCGCGCTCCTTGTCGTCCACCGGGATTTCCTTGTTCAGGCGGTTGAGGTTGGTGGCGGTGTCGTAGGAGCCGGTACTCACGGTCATCACCGGCAAACCGCCCAGCAGCGCGCCGCGGCAAAGCTCCATGATCCGCGGGTCGGGGGCGAAGTCGCTGCACAGCAGCAGGCCGGCCAGGGGCATGCCGTTCATCGCCGCCAGGCTGGCAGCGAGGATGATGTCGTCGCGATCGCCGGGCGTTACCACCAGGGTGCCGGGTTTGAGCAGCTGCACGGTGTTGGCCACGGCGCGGGCGCAGAGCACGATCTTGAGCATGCGCCGCTGTTCGTAGTCGCCGGCATTGAGCACCCGCGCGCCGAGCAGGTCGGCGATGTCGCGGGTACGCGGGGCGTTCAGTTCGTCCTGCCAGGGAATGCAGCCGAGCAGGCGGAAGTCATCGGTCTTGAGCAGCGGCGAGAGTTCCTTGAGGCGATTGGCGTAGGCCTCCAGGCCGTCCTCGCTGCGCACCTTGTTGAGGATCAGGCCGAGCACCTTGGGGTCCTGCGGCCCGCCGAACAGCTGGGCCTGGATCTCCACCCGGTCGCTCAGTTCGCCGAGGCTTTCCTGTTCCGGGGCCGAGACCAGGATCACCTCGGCATCCAGGCTCTTGGCCAGGTGGAAGTTGACCCGCGCCGCGTAGCTGGCCTGGCGCGTCGGCACCATGCCTTCGACTATCACCACGTCCTTGTCGGCGGCGGCCTGGTGGTACAGGTTGATGATCTCCTCGAGCAGCTCGTCCAGCTGGCCATCGCCGAGCATGCGTTCGACATGGGCCAGGGCCAGGGGCTTGGGCGAGTTCAGGCCGTGGGTGCGGGCGATCAGCTCGCTGGAACGCTCCGGGCCGAGGTCGCCCTGATGGGGCTGGGCAATGGGCTTGAAGAAGCCAACTTTGAGGCCGGCCCGCTCCAGGGCACCGACCAGGCCCAGGCTGATCGAGGTCAGGCCGACACCGAAGTCGGTGGGAGCGATAAAGAAGGTGTGCATGGATATTCCTTTATGTCGTAGGAGCGGGCCAAGCCCGCGAAAGGCAAGCGGAGCTTGCCGGCAGGATCCCAGAGACCTCTTTTTCCAGTGTTCGGTGCTCCGTATCGAAGACGCGGTGCAATGGTGGTGCCTTCCGGGACCGCTCAAGCCATCCCTGGCCGCTGTTAGTTTGGCCCTCCCTGGCCAAACAGCTCCCTCCAGGCACCACCATTGCCCCGCTCACTTGGCAGCGGAACCGCCACGGGTCAGAAAGACCACCCGGACCATTCTACAAATCAAGCTTCGCAGAATGGTTCAGCGCCAGCGATGCCCCGGAGCACCGGAATCTCACCCCGGAGCGTGTCTGTGTTAGGCCCTTCCGGGACCCTGGAGAACAGGACGTTCGACAGGGAGCGTACAGGGACGTATTCACAGCGTTCCCGGAAGGGCAGAACACA